>CAZZVE010000408.1:0-1502 GCA_964657325.1 uncultured Ktedonobacterales bacterium | reverse complement strand
ATGGGAAGAATGAGAACATGAACCATACTCATGACTGATCTTATGCATGAGGCAGATAGACTCTGGTGGGATAATAGCCAAGAAGTAGATATAGCTGCATCACTTCCGCTTTTCGCGGACATGAACGACAGTTTCGCCCTCAATCTGTCCATTTCCGATGATCCAGCAAGACGCTTCCTTCAAGCGTTCGACAAACAGTTCGAAATCCTCTTCATCGTCTTCAACGATAGGTAATTCACTTTCTTGGTCTTCGACCTCAACAGCCAACACTCTCCCGCGTTCCCTGGAGAAGACCTCTCCGGCAGTTGCTTGAGCAAAGAGCTTGTGGACGGAATCACATCCAGAAAACAGTCGTACTCGAGGTGCCTGTGTACGAGAGAAGAACATGACTTTTGTGTTCTTCTTGATGTGTTCACCGAACTCCAGATCTTGAACCTCCTCTGCATCTGGCGTGCTTTCTATTTTCAAAGTCCTTTCTGACGCTCGCACTCCCCTCGTGTTCCGGGTCGTCATAACAGGTTGTGCTTTTTGCGTTTCTTCCCTCGAGTCCGCCAACTTTAAACGATTTTCATCCGGTTCAATGCCATGTTCTTCTCTGAAATGAGATCGCATGTCACTTTTATAGGCTGCGGTGTCGTCACACAGATAACAAACCCATGGCTTGGACTTGCTGGCCCGCCGGGAAGCAGGAGTCGATGTAGATACCAGCTGCGGGCCAGTCATGAACTTGCTCAGTAGTAGGTCTGATCCCTCATCATCATCGTCGTCAGCTAAGAAACTGCGCTCTAGCTTCCGTTTTTTGGTTGGCGCGAGTTCTTCCGTAGTATATCTGGTCGTCGGCTTGCGAACTCGGTTTGATCTCTGCAGGTCCAGTCGATTGCTGGATGTTCCCACTCCCATTTGCAGGCGTCGCATTCCAGGTCTTGATAGAGAATCATCACGATAGTGACAACTTCTGCCCTTGGAAGCACATCGACTGCACGTCGGCTGCTTGCGATCGCAACTCCGGTGTAGCATAATACAATAATCGCATCGAATAGCAGGCTCAAACCCGTTTGGCCTATAGCTCTGAGCATGAGCAGGGGCTGCCAACTGAACAACCACGCGGTCTGGCTTCGGCTTATCAGTACCTCGACTCAGCTTGATGACAGACGGTGAAGGCTCGAAGCCGTCTTGGTCGCCACTTAAACCTCGCCAGATTCTGTAGACTACACCGCGCTCTTTGATTCCTGCTATTGAGCCACCAGCATTCATGTACGATACGATGCTGGGTGGCACTCCAGGGCCGCTGACCACAATCAGCTTTAGTCCATATTTCCCGTCAACCTCCTCTGTGCCAGGTAAAGGATACCATGTTACCTCCAAAGGCACGCCCGATCGGTGCAGCCAAGTCACAGGCGTACGTGAGTTCCCGGGGTACCATAACTCAGACATGTGAGATTCACTGCGCTTGCAAGTACACTTTGGTGCGGTCCGCCCGTGTCGAAGGTACCACTGTTCTA
>CAZZVE010000407.1:0-1522 GCA_964657325.1 uncultured Ktedonobacterales bacterium | reverse complement strand
AGACTACTTGAGACACAGTCTTTGACGAGCCCGTATGTTGCCCTGAGCCATTGCTGGGTTGGTCGTGAGATCTTAGCGACCAAAGTGGACACATTAAACTTACGCATGGCGTCTATTGCTTTTGACGAATTACATGAAACATTCCGAGAAGCAATCATGGCGTGCCGATGGCTCGGACTGCGGTATCTCTGGATCGATAGTCTTTGTATCGTTCAAGACGACGAAGTTGATTGGGAAGAGCAAGCTTCGGAAATGGATTCAATCTATGAAAATGCATTTTTCACATTGGCAGCGCACGGCCAGAGCACAATCTTGCCCTCTTCGGACGATCACGAGATTTCCAATTTTAAGAAGGCCTTTGAAGGCAGGATTTGGGCAAGAACAATGCCAGTGCATAACTTCCTTTCACCAGAAGGGGTTATACTTGGCGGTATCGGTGATGAAGCCCCAAAGGACATCTCGGGAAGGGGTTGGTGTTACCAGGAACGAGTCCTCTCTTCGCAAACCTTACACTTTACGTCTTCCGAAATCCTACATGAGGATGCGACAGGACGAATTAAATGTCAATGTGGCACCGGTCATTCCCATTTTCTTCCAGAAACCAAGAAGCCAAACCTCCAAAATGGAAAGAATCCTCCTGACTTATGGATGAAAATCGTCCAACAGTATTCGCAACGAGGCTTCACCAAGCAATGGGATCTTCTACCAGGTCTTGCAGGAATTGCGCGTCGCTACCAAAGAAATCACCAACCTGGCCGATATATGGCAGGCTTATGGACGAATGAGCTCCCGAAATGGCTATGTTGGAAAAGCAAGAGACAGCGCCTTTGGGGCGCTGTGAGGAGCGGATGTGAGGTATGTGGAGTCTATCCCAGACGAATACAGGAGTCCGCGCCGCATGTGAAGTACATGCTTCCTTCCTTCTCATGGGCTTCGAGATTTGGCCCATGTGAGTTCCTCACCAACGTCTGGAGAGTCGTGCAGGAGGACGAGCTGATTATAGAGAGTGATGATGAAGATGAGTCAAGAATTGTGTATAAGCAGATGGCCAGGATCCTTGATTTTCAAGCTGATACTTGGAGTCTCAACCCGTGGGGAAGATTTACAGCGTGTTCAATCAGAATTCAAGGAACCTTTTTGGACATGAAGGTTGTCTCTACTGTGGGGAAGGATCGCAAGTTCGTAAACACATGCAGAACCGAGTTTGCCTATCTCGTTTGGCCGTGGAAACAGACGAGTCGCAAACCAGACGAAGTCGACGACAGCTGGTTCGAGGCAACTCGAGCCACATCCTGCCAATACGACTTCGACGCTATCGATGACATTCCAGCAGACGGGGCCCCGGTAACATTATTTGAATTATTCAGCAGCAAGAAAGACAGCGTGGCTCTGGTTTTGCAAGCCGTGGCAACCACAAGCGAGCTGAAGGCTGAAGAAGCTTCATACCGACGTATTGGGCTTTGCACTATTAGAGCTCGCTGTTTGCTCAATGCAGCGCAGAAAGAGATCGTACTGCTTTAGT
>CAZZVE010000406.1:0-1546 GCA_964657325.1 uncultured Ktedonobacterales bacterium | reverse complement strand
ACCAGCGCAAGTTTGCCCAACGAAACACGGACACCAGTTGTTTCAAGGGATTGAGTTCGCTCACTGCAAGCGAGGTGGTGCGGTACTCTTTCTCTAAACTCTCTGGCAACAAGAAGTACCCACAGACGAGCGTCAGCAGGAGAAGGCCAGCAGCGGCAAGAAAGGGTGCACTGTAGTTGATCGTGGCCAGCAGTCCACCAACAGCGGGGCCAATGAGAGTCCCGACACCTGCCGCTGCACCTAACATGCCGAAGTACTTGCCACGGTCCTTTGGGTCCGTGATATCAGCGACATAGCCAAACAAGACACTGATGTTGCCGCCTGTCAAGCCATCGATGATGCGTCCGAGGAAGAGCAACCAGAGCGCACCGCCAAGACCGAAGATGAGATAGCCTATCGCGGAACCAAGTAGACAGATGAAGAGAATGGGGCGTCGTCCAAACCGGTCGCTCAGGACGCCTAACCCTGGCGCGGCGATCAACTGGCAAATCGCATAGGCTGCGAACAGCCATCCCACGACGACTGCAAGAGTATTCGGATGAGCCAGGTAGCGTAGCGTGAGAAACGGAACAATAGGGACAATGATCGTTATCCCTATCGTATTCAAAAGTGCGATAACGAGAAGAAGCACGAGAGACGTGCGTCCTACAGACGTGTTCGTAGGACCTGTTGATTTGTTCATGGATGTACTCTACCTTTGCAAAAAATTCTATCCTACTCCTCCATAGGTAGAGGAATAGCATGAATCTTTTCAAACAAGCTCAAGCTGTTTCGCGCGGTAGAGACGCTGCACACCTGTTTACGAATTGTATTTACTGAGAAGAGATGGTTTGTGTCCACAAAGAATGGACAATGGGGGAGAGCCTTTCTCTGCTCTCTCTCTTCGCCATACGCCGCATGAGGCGCAAACACACTCGCACGATGAGCAAGAACGCTGACGATGGATGTTCGTTGGAGGTATCATCAACGTTTCACCCTTGCTTCATCGATATTTTTGCTGTGATATATTTCTATTTACTTTTTGAAAAGATGTAATCACTTTATCACAGGGCGTTTCTGTCTGTCAAGCATCGTTTCCTCTATTCAGCGCGCTATCCATCCATAAGTCGCACTCATTATGGAGCAAAACGGCGTAACTTGTGTGAAGCCCGCCTCGTGCATGAGTTCCTGTATTCTCTCAGCAGTAGCCTCCTGTGATTGGGACATCTGCTCCATTAGCCGAGCGACGATGCCTGCTATTTGCTCTGTCGCCATACCCATCAACTTGCCATAATATTGCCATGCGCCAAGCAAATCTGCTCTCAGTGTTGGATTTGTCACATCAAAATCCGTTGTAGCTACACGCACGGGACTGATAAGATACAACGATGCACTCGACTGCAAGCGATTCTTAATGTTGCGTAATAATTCCAATTTCGCAGTATCAGAGAGAAAGTGAAGCACATAGAGACAGGTTGCGGCGTCGAACCGCATTTCGGGTGCTAGTTGGTCAATGGTTCCCTGTACGAGGGTCACCCGATCTCCCAAATTGAACTCAGCTACCTTG
>CAZZVE010000405.1:0-1548 GCA_964657325.1 uncultured Ktedonobacterales bacterium | reverse complement strand
CGGTTGTCAATATCCCCAAGTCCTGCACCGTGGACAAAGACCAGCCACTGAAGGTCGATGGAAAGGATTGCCTGGTTCCTAGAGGTACTTACATGAGTTTGTGCACAGCCGCCGTACAGAGAAATCCCAAATACTGGGCCGTGAACCCCGCGAACAATCCTGGTGGCAGACCAGTTCATCCGAAATCGAATGTGGATAATGATATGGAGGAATTTCGACCAGAGCGCTGGCTATTGAGCACAGAAAGCAATGGCAGCGCTAATACCAATGGCCATGCCAACGGCTCCGGCAAGAAAGAAGTTAAGATGGTGAAAGAGCAGCTCGACAACGAAGGCCTCTCCGTCAACCTGTCCAGCGACACGAGCGACCATCTGTTTCACCCAGTCAAAGGAAGCTACGTTCCTTTTTCAGAGGGCTACCGCGCTTGCTTGGGCAGGCGCTTCGCACAGGTGGAGATCCTGGTGACTCTCGCAGTCATCTTCCAAAACTACAGCGTTGAGCTTGCAGTGGATGAGTTTGCCAGTGATGATGAAGTTGTGCGAATGGATGCGGACGAGAGGAGCGAGGTTTGGGGCAAAGCGGCAGATCGTTGTAGGGAGCTTATGCGTGATGGGATGGGTGTGATTATCACGCTGCAAATGCGCCAGGGAACTGTGAGTGTCAGGTTGGTCCCTAGAGGTCAGGAACGATTCCCCGAAGATGCGGATATAAGAGCCAGGAAGATGAAGAAGGCCAAGGGGGAGAAGGTGCTGTTTCCGGGAGAGAAGGCGCAGAAGGAAGTTGGCTGGAGGTGTTGGGATAAGCAGACTTGGAAGGAGGGGGTGACGCCGTATGGCATGGCTGCGAATGTTAAGAAGGAGGTTGTCGTGGGGAAATGAAATGGGATGAGATGAAGTGCGAAACGCTTACCATGAGGAAACAATGATCACTGAACACCAGCTGAGGACAAGAACATTCGCGTAAGCGGAATCTCTGCTGTGCCCGAGCATGGTCTTGAAGGTCGGGAACATCATCTGTGCCGGACTGATAGACACGAAGAACAGAAGGTTGAATATTCATCGTAACATGTCACATATAAATATATGATCTCTGTGGCATTTGGCTTCAGTGTCCCACTACAAGAACTTGTGTTCTCTTACCCACTACTCGTCTGGTAGCCCGAACCTTTCCAGATTCTACCATCTAGGCCGAGAGCTACATTCCGCTCTATACAATTCCAATCTTCAAAAGTGCGGTTTACTCGTCACTGACTGTTCTACTCAGCTTGTATTTTACGATTCGATGCCTCTTTGAGAAACGATACACGTACAGCCTTCCCGGACTATTTGACTTTGTTTGCCTCCAAATTCTAGATTCATCAATGGCATGGAAGAGTAAGTGATGAAGTTGTAAAAGAGCAAATTCGTCTAGATAATGTACATGTACTCAGGTAATGCTGCGCTACATAGACCCCGGCCATCTCCGATCTCCTTCACCTTTTGTCTCATTGGTCCGTTATGACTTCCTTTTCCTCCTGCATATGCGATGCAGTCGATAAGAACAAATAGC
>CAZZVE010000404.1:0-1574 GCA_964657325.1 uncultured Ktedonobacterales bacterium | reverse complement strand
CTGGCCCTTGTGCACCGTACTACGGGCGGGACTGAGAAATGCGACTGCCGGGTCCACCGGCGCTCGAAATCAGCCTCAACTTCTTTGCGGAGTCAATGCCAGGGCGCTGAGGAAGGAAGTGAAGGAAATCACTTGGAGCGGCTAGTGGGAACCATCGTTTAAGGTCACCACCCGTTAAAGCATCCACCCAATGCAGCTCTATACCCATGCGGCAGCCGAATGCAACGCATTTGCGTTGAGGACAAATCGCAACACTTCTTGGTGGATCATCCGGGCTCCCTAGTTGTTCATAGGTGGCGGCTGCGTGAGCTACTTCGGATGAGGCTCCCATAGGAGCGTTCGTGCTCTCAAATGTCACGTATTCCGGCATAGGGTCGCGCTCCTGGCCGACTAACTGAGGAGCAATATGGGACCTTGCTTGCTCGTGTTGTCCCGGATCAGTAGATATCTCATTTTGCTCTAGTCGCCGTATGGGCACAATCATCGGAGGGCTCGCTGCTTGGACGGCACCTATATCTAGGTCCCAGCACATTCCCATCCGGCCCTCCAGCAGCGCTGCAACGCTGTAACGATTTGAACTTGTATCCATGCTCACCGCAACTACCTGACGACGGCAACGCAAGGTTGTTATCAGCCTGATAGGTGAACACAAGGTGTAGATGTGGATGATTTGTCCACAGTTCACTAGTATGAACCTGCAACAGGAGGAAACTGTGAATTGTTGAACGGCTGAGGGGCTTTCCATGCTTTTCGGAGCGCGTGGCAGGATGCTTCCAAAGTCTATCTCGTCTCTTATGGTCATGACTGGCTCTTGCGTATGTTTGCCAGGTGTTAGGCGGGCTTCGGTCGCCAGTCTCTTCGATAACAGCCACTCATCGCTGATGGACGGCTCCATCTCAAAGGCATGGCAGTCAAGATTCTGCTGGCCTGCGTGTTCCAAGGAGAGACGGCGCTCCAGGCTAAGTCGTCTTCTTTCAGTGCGTACACCAAGGCGTTGCGAATCTTCACATGCAGCTTGAGAACAGCCCGCTTTGCGAGTCATTCTCTGAAGTAAACCAGTGTCCAGGCTTGCTAGGAACCACTTCCTGCATGTATGGCGAGCTGCATGAAAGTCTAAAGGGTCCAGATGCTGGTATATTTGCTGCACGATCTCGCTAGGTATTGTCGTCGCTGCGGTAATTGCTGGTTCAGAAAGCTTTCTGAGATGTAGAAGCGCCAGGGTATCCCTGTGGCCAGGAAATGCAACGGGAGGAACGTCCGAATCGTCGGAGTCGTCCGATTCGAGGGAGGAGTTGTCGTTTGTATCGTCAACGATAACTGGCGTGGACGGCTTGAAAGGATCTCGGAATTCTGACATCTTGATACCACGAGAGATATGGATTTCGTAGGCCAGGTTGACGTCTCCTGCACAGCGCAGGCTGAGGATAATAGTAGTAGTTTAAAAGATACTCAAGAACCAAGAGAGGATTAGGATATGCGTAGTAGGTCGGTATGTGGGAAAGAGGTTTTGCTATGGACCTAGGAAGTGAGCTCTGGTTCTCGTGTCTGCGTTCCTTCTTTCAAAACATAGCGTA
>CAZZVE010000403.1:0-1592 GCA_964657325.1 uncultured Ktedonobacterales bacterium | reverse complement strand
AAAACTAATACCTTTGAATTTGCGTATGGGCCTTATGCACCACCAACACGTAATCCGTGGAATCACCAACATACAACAGGTGGCTCAAGTGGTGGCTCGGCGGCGGCAGTTATGGCAGGTATGTGCCTTGGGGCAATTGGGACAGATACAGGTGGCTCTATCCGTATTCCCTCATCGTGCTGCGGTGTAACTGGACTCAAGCCGACATATGGACGTGTCAGTTGCTACGGAGTCATTCCACTCAGTTGGTCACTTGACCATGTTGGACCAATGGGACGGAGTGCCGAGGATTGTGCTATTTTATTTGACGCAATTGCGAAGTACGACCCACGCGACCCCAATAGCGTGCCTGGACCACCAACGGCCCCGAGTCGCTCCGTAACAACACTTATTGGAGGTGCAGAAGGGCGCGGTCCAATGTCGCTACAAGGCATCAAGCTTGGTGTCCCGCAAGAATCGTTCTACGCGCCGCTTGATCCAGAAGTCCGAGCACTGTGGCGAGCCGCACTGCATGTCTTGGAGGAAGAGGGAGCCGAGCTTGTCGATGTGGAGCTGCCACACGCGACGATGGACCAGTACCGCACAATTCAGATGCCAGAGGCGACGCTGGCACATGTACAAAAGGGCTGGCTGACAGAACACCCCGAACTCTATACAGAAACTGTACGCTCACGGCTCGTACAAGGACAAACAGTTTCTGCGGTTGACTATCTTCGTGCACAATATGACCGCCGGATGCTAGCAAGCAGTTTCCGTGCAGTTATGCAACGTGTCGATGCATTTGTGCTGCCAACACTGCCCGTTCCTGCCATTCCTATAGAGCAGATGGGTCAAGACATCGAGATAGACGGAATAATTGAGAATGCCACCGTCGCGCTGTTGCGTTTAACCATGCCCTTCAATCTCACAGGTTTACCTGCGGTTTCGTTCCCCTGCGGCTTCTCAAGCGATGGCCTTCCAATCGGCGTACAGGTCGCAGGCAAACCCTTTGAGGAGGCAACTGTTTTGCGTATTGCTCACGCCTATCAGCAATTGACCGACTGGCATCGCAGGGAGTTGCCCTAATAACACAAAAAAGAGCAAGACGTAGGAACCGATGTATCACGTCCTCTTGACAACCGACTGCCGAGAGGACGTGATACATCGGTCCCTACCATTATGCTGCAATATCAATAGTAATGGCTTGTGGGTGTTCGCGTTCTTCCGGTATTAGTTCGCCATCAGCTGCAAGCACTTCGAGATGAAGTTTGATAGCATCCTTCGCCATCGCAATGGCTTCCTCTAGTGTATCACCTTGTGTAACACATCCCGGCAGGGAAGGTACTGTGACCGTATATCCTCCCTCATCAATATCTGGATGTAATATGATGGTATAGCGATGTTCGCTCACTAATTTATCCTCCTATTACTTACAATAGTGATCGCAAGTTGTCTGCTGTAAGTCCTGCTTGTTCTAAAATTGATTCGAGCGTCTTAACTTTTATGATTACACTAGCATGCTTAGGGACAGTAACGCTTCCTGATTTAGTAGGGTGCTGCAAGGTCACATGACTCCACTTTGACGTGCTTGTTCCCACCCATCGCGCCGTAGA
>CAZZVE010000402.1:0-1599 GCA_964657325.1 uncultured Ktedonobacterales bacterium | reverse complement strand
AGATCGCAGAAAGCGCCTTCGTGAGGGATTTCTTGTGCACGTGCCACCACGCGAACTTGGTCCAGTGTTCTTATCTCGGGGCTCAGGCCACCGTGAACACAGAGGACTTTGCCATCGACGATGGCGCCTAGGGTCATGAAGTCGAAGACTTGACAACACGCTTTCCAGACTGAGGTGTTGCCGTATTTTTGGACGCATTCTTCGTAAAAGCCGTAGACTTGTGTTATTTGGCGAGATTCGTGGTTGCCGCGTACTAGCGTAATTCGACTGGGATATTTCGCTTTCAAGCAAAGCAGGAGGGTCAGTGTTTCAAGCGAGAAATAGCCCCGGTCGACATAATCTCCCAAGAAAACGAAGTTTCCGTTGGGCTTGTGTTGTATAGCATTGCCACTCTCGGATTGAAGATCAGTGTCGGATTGTTGCGCCGATGAGACTTCATCAGCATCAGAGACCTCACTGCTCTCTGGTTTCATATCGTTAAGCTTCAGCTTCTTTTTGAGTTTGGGATCGGTGATTGTGGAGGGAGGTTCGATGTCAGCAGAGGTGATAATGTTTGCCGGAGTGACTGGGGCTTCAGGAGAGGATTCGCCAGGCATGCCACCAGCGACGCGAAAAAGCTCGAGGAGATCGTAGAATTGACCGTGGATATCGCCACATATGGTCACTGGTGTGGAGACTGGTTGAATATTGGATTCTGGGACAGGGTTAGTATAGGTGTATAAGACATGCAATAATGTGTAGAGTGACTAGCCTTCCATCATGTACTCTTTGACTATTTCACAAAGTTGCTTCATGTGGTACTCGGAAAGATATCTACACTCTTTCGCTGCTTCTAGCCATTCGTCTGGGCCAGCAGACTGCTTCAGACGAGCAGGTCCTGGCTGCGGTACTTTCACCTGAGTTCCCGACCGCATCTTGCAGACTTTCTCAGGCTCTTCTCTAATTTTCGGCTCCACCTTTTTAGCTCTTTGGTGTAGCGGCGCTTCTCCCGGTCCTCTATTCTTTGCTGAAGCCTGGCAAGGAGCTCGAAATCTTGTCCGGGCCTCCACTCGTCGGGTATGCGTTCACCGATAGGTAGTCTGTTTCCGGTTCGCAGAGACTTCACGCGATCGCAATAGTTTCTACCAAGGAGTGTCGAAAAGCCGGGCCCTAAGTTGCTGCGGTTTTGTTCAGGAGCAACAGCTTCAGCGTTGACACGTTCCGCTCCCGAGAGCTCAGGTTCTTCGTCAGAATCGAGACCTTCGGCGAACTCGTCTTGTTCGTTTACAGTAACTTCTTGAGGATTATGCTCAGGTTCCGCAGGTAGCTGGATATTCTTGTCAACAAGACTTATATATGCGCTGTTTTGATTGTGGTTCTCGAGTCTTCGGTCGGGTGTCAGAGGCGTTGATATTGCACTCGTGACGATGGCGGCGGTTGTTTGCGAGCAGTTCGTGAATAAGCGATGGTCGTCGCCTTCTTGATTAGCTAGCTTAGCCGCCATGAGCGACTATTTGGCGCTAAGACGGATGATCCCGCGACTAGTCTTATTAGCTTAGGCCGAAGTACTGCCGATGATGTGAGATGAGGAAGTTGGACATGAGTGGAACTACTCCACGT
>CAZZVE010000401.1:0-1667 GCA_964657325.1 uncultured Ktedonobacterales bacterium | reverse complement strand
AAAGTATTCTGTCCAGGACTTCGAGGGATTCCGGAATTTCAAATCGCTACCTCGATATTTGAAGGGTCCCTCTGCTGTTACCACACCACACCGACCTAATTGCAAGCTCCACTTCGTCTTCCCTCCTGGAACAAAAATGGCAGTGAAAGGCTCACCGTATGTTTGCTACATTTCTTCGGAGCGCCAATGTTGGTTGTGGCAAAAATGGTGTTGCTTGCGCTGGTCGACACGTTGCACGGTCGCCTCAATTCACACAGAAGAGGTTGGGGCATTGATGATGGTTACATACTAGGACAAACGATCCAAGATTACCAAATTTCGGATCAAGAGCCTATGTAACGGCATCAGCCACGCATACAGGATTCGAACATGCATCCGTCCGCAAACCGATACCAAGGTCCAGCAACAGCAAATGTGCCCCAGGGCTCAGTATGGCAGTCGAAGCAATCACGGCCATACTTGCCTCATCTCGGACAGACAATATGCAACGCAAGCTCTGCGGTCAAACACGATACCGTCTTTGCTCCGCAATATCGAAGAGAATGCAAGCTTGGAGGAAAGCATATGGCCGAGGGCTAACTTGTAAGGTCCAATCGTGCTTAATGACTAAGCACTGAGTAAGCAGGCAAAGTATTACAAAGCTCTTAAGAACTGACGAACCCCAAACCTTAGATCCTCCACCTAATCGTGAGCTACAATGGGATCACTTTATGTCTTGAGCAGCTCAACCAGTGAGAGCCTAAAACTATTAATTCACTTATATTGCGAAGCAGCAGCCAGGTGCAACACCGACGTTCCGACCCCTGGACTCTGTGACCGTGCAACCTCTTGGTTCCTCCATCACAGCTCAGTCACGCGATTTACAATTTAACGAAACAAGTAAGACGACGGGTACAGCCAGCTGTTATGGGAAATAGCCTTAAATGTGGATATGGGCATGACCAACACGCCGGGTGTCACATGGTCATAAATTCGAACTGCTCTCTGAAACTTGAGCAACTGGGAATAGTTACAAGAGATATGCCTTTTAACTCTGTACATCATCATTCCTGCATCTGAAATATTGTTCCCGCGACATATCACAGCCATCGACAAGAAAAGGTTCGATTTTCTTGTCGATTGTTCAACACACCCGGTAGTGCAATGACAATCATCACTATTTCAAAGCATAGCCTCTTGTAGGGGAGTCAAAATGCTCAACACCTCCAGAATCACTTTTTCTATAGCTACAAGGCATGATATGTATACCTTCACACGAAATCAAAGATGTTGCTAAGTTCCCAATGGTGAAGGATGCCTGACCAGCGCCTAAAGTCTGTACCTAAAGATCCTGTACAAAATCTCAGACGCTTTTATATAATTTTGTTACCGAGTCCTTCCATTTGAGTAGCCTGAGAAGAGCTCTAAGTAGCTATACGCGGTTGAGCTGGGAAGAGGCATGATTTTGTGCGTCTGTAGTGATCCAGACCGTTCAATGCTCGAGGGATCCCAGCCATAGAACCTACCGCACGGAATTTCCTATTCATATAATCCTTCATTCTCAAAGGATTACTCTTGTGGATTGACAATTGGCTTCCCTCGGATTTTCCCGTCCAGCATATCATCAGCAGTTTTCTGAATCGCTGCAAGACCTCCCTTCACCTCAACGAAAGGTGTAGGCTCAATGC
>CAZZVE010000400.1:0-1675 GCA_964657325.1 uncultured Ktedonobacterales bacterium | reverse complement strand
GGACTCCCATTGGCCAATTGAGGTTTCACACCTCGGGTAGGGTATTGATGTGAAGAGTCTTAGGAGAGTAGATTTCTCTTTACTGTTTGTCAATGCTACTTTCGCAATATTTATGCGAGGCTTCGAGTCCTAAGTCTTTGTAGGTCTATGCTGAGTTATGTAGACTGCTTACAACTTCAGATCCGATCAAGCGACCAGGCCTTTGCCATCAAGTCATTCTCTATCAATACGACTTAGGCAGCCCAAGCACCCTCTCGCCAATATAGTTACAGATCATCTCCCTACTGATAGGTGCAATCCTCGGTATCAGCACCTCCCTCAGATATCTTTCAACATGGTATTCCTTTGCATATCCCATCCCTCCATGGGCCATCACTGCCCTTTCACAAGCCCGATAGGCTGCCTCGGCCGCCAAATACTTCGCAGCGTTCGCATACTCGCCACTTGAGTAACCCTGGTCATACATCCTTGCGGCTTGGTAGATCACGAGCCTTGCTGCTTCTAGCTGCATCCAACTGTCAGCTAGAGGGTGCTGAATTGCCTGATTCTGGCCAATCTTCCTCCCGAAGACGACCCTTTCGTTCGCGTACAATGCCGCCCGTCTTAATGCTGCGAATCCAATCCCTAGTGCCTCCGCTGCAATTAGAATTCGTTCTGCATTCATCCCATGCATGATCATCTTGAATCCATTTCCTTCTTCCCCGATTAGATCTTCCTTGGGGACCTTCCATCCATCAAAGTTGAGCACATTACTATCGACAGCAGCACGCCCCATTTTCGGGATCTCGCGCACATCTACCTGTGAGCGATCGAGATCTGTATAGAAAAGGCTGAGGCCCTGACTTGGTTTCGCACAGTCTTCGAGTCTCTTTGTCCGCACTAGAATGAGGATTTTCTCTGCAACTTGGGCAGTAGAGATCCAGATTTTGTTCCCCTTGAGCACATAATCGCCGGTTTTCGGATCCTTGGACGCAAAGCTCTGCAGCCTCAGGGTATCGAGACCAGTATTTGGCTCTGTGACGCCGAAGCATGCACGTTCCTTACCCGCTATCAGTGGGACGAGCATTCGTTGCTTCTGCTCTTCATTTGCGAACTTCCGTACGGGTTCCAGTCCGAAGATGTTCATGTGAACGGCTGAAGCACCGGCATATGCTGCTCCGGATTCACTGATCGTCTGCACCATGATGGCTGCTTCTGCAATACCGAGGTCGCTTCCTCCATATTGGGAGGGCATACAGATGCCTAACCACCCGGCGTGGGCGATGGCTTGCTGAAACTCGATCGGGAAGCGATGCTCGGCCTCCGCCTTGATCCAGTATTCATCAGTGAACTTGGCAGTGATCTTTGAAATTGATTCGCGAACTGTGCGTTGCGTGTCGGTGAGATCTGGGTCGTGGTTTTGGAGATATTCTGTGGCTCGAGCATGGACTTTCCGGCAAGGTATCTGTGATATGTGTGTTGGAGCATTGCTGAGTCGAGATTTCGCGCCCCGTCTCGTGCTTGCTGTGCATAGCCTGGTCTGTAATCATCATGAGCAAATGCGACCCAACCGTGTTAAGAATTCTGTACTATTGGTCTGCAACCCCTGACTAGACACTCCATCTCGTCCTTGTCTACCTTGGCTTGTTCCAAGGTTTCACTCCTGACCTGCTTCGGCGTTTCGTTGTTTTATATT
>CAZZVE010000399.1:0-1685 GCA_964657325.1 uncultured Ktedonobacterales bacterium | reverse complement strand
CTGTCTCAGGTACCTGATGCTAGTATGCGAAATGGTTACAGATGAACACATCGTGGTTGGAAGCCACGAATGTGATATGCTCTCTTCTCCCAAAATTTGAGCAGCACATCAAGCTGGCAACCTCATATCTTTACCAAGCTCCGCCATTGCTCTCTTCGCACTCATCCCCTGTGCCATCCACCGAAGGCATTGGTCAATATCCGATGCTCCCAGTCCTGCGAGCTCAAGCAGTTGCTTCATACCTGCGGTCTCCGTGTTCGGATGATTCTGGCTCGTAGTAAAGTTACTGTGGAATGATGACAATGGCTGACCTGGTCTTGCTCGCTTTGTGGGTCTTTCATCTGTGTCATCGCGATTGCGCTTCCGAGACCGAGGCGGGGCAGAGGGATAGTCAATGTCCTCCCTGTCAAAATCCCGTAGTGGCGGCATGTTCTCTGTGTCTTCGACTTTGATGATGGCCATCGTGTCTGATGCTTGAGGGGCGTCTACTCCATCCTCGTTGTCCAGGTGTATCACATTCTTTGGTGAAAGGTGCATGAGAAATCGCTTTATTCCTCGCAAGAACATTTCCATACGTGTTCCTTGCTTTCCGTGGAAGAACCTTTGTGGTATATAGCTCTCCAGATACCTGATCATGTCCTTGAGTACTGGCGTATCAACTTCCCGTGGCACTTCCTTGGCCTGATAAGCAAATATCAATGCCGTTGCTGCTGCGACCACTGCGGTTGTGTTTGTACGCTGTCTTAACGTGAGCATCTCGATGGGTATTAGATCGCCGAGTTCTCGAAGTACGAAAGGCTGGTAGTCGCCCGTCCAGAATTTGGCCGAAGCTGCCACCTGTTGTGGTTTGGTGAGGATCTTCCTTTCCTTGGGCAACAAGCCGATCGTGATTCGAGGCAGGTGAACGAGGTACGGTCCAAGGGTGTTCACAGGGCCGCTTCGTGCATGAGGATGAGAAATCACATGGCTTCCAAGGCGCAAAAGTGAGGTGTTGGGAGGCTCGGTTTCGCGTTTTATGCGGAATCTCCTTCGCACCATGGGACGTCTCTCGTGGAAGGGTGGAGGTGAGACTATAGGATGCATGCTCGGCATGGCCGCTATGGCAAGCAAGACTCTTAGCCTGCTCTCGTGAAGGGTCAACACTTTGTGCTGTATTGAGAGGCTCCATCCTTAGCCGTGGATGGCATAGCTCTTTCTCCACATGCAAGTACTTTGGAACGCGTCTTTTCAAATGTAACGCGTATGCGCGTCATCTTGCTATCTCGACAAATCGCCGAAGTCATGCAAGGACTCCTGTAAGTGTTCAGTGATAGTGCGTTGAACTGTGTCCCACCTCACATCCATCACAAAATCCTCCAAGATGCCTAGAGACCTCGTCAACCGTGGTGCTCGAGGGCAAGCAGCCTCCACCCCCCTCGGCACCACCATCTTCATTGGCCTCCGTGCCCTCGATCCCATTTTGCAACGCCTGATCCTCCAGACCAACCCCTTAGCAAACTTGCACTCGCAAATCTCCCTGCGAACAGGGGCTCCATCCGGTGGAGATCTCATACGCACAGCGGGGCTGGACCTCAGCCCCTTCCAGGCAATCATATGGGCCATGAGCGTGGGTAGCGCAGTGAAGCAGATCTACTGGATTCTCGTCACAGCCAAGGAGCCGATGTACACTGACGGCGCAATAATCA
>CAZZVE010000398.1:0-1717 GCA_964657325.1 uncultured Ktedonobacterales bacterium | reverse complement strand
CGAGTCATGCATGCGAACCGTGTCGTGAAAGGAAAACAAAATGTGACGGAGAGAGGCCATCATGCAGGAGGTGTCTACACACAGGAAATCCATGTCATTATGGATTTGGGAAGGGCTGGAGGAAGCGCAAGTGAGTGAGACTCTTCAATCTGCGGCGAGGGCAACCCTAGCAATATCAGGGAGGGACACTGTTACAAATATGCTTTGCTTGAAGCCCCCCATCACTTTGGGGCGCATTCCTAATGAACCTTTCGCTAGAACCCAGGAGGATCTCTCGTCAACCTCACAACGGCTACAGCGATACGAACTGTTACTGGATCAAATCACGCCCATGGTCTCACCCGATGTGCAGGCGATAATAGACCAGGCAAGGCGAGAACAAGTGAGCAGCAATAAAATCTCCCATCAGCGAGCATTTCTGACGCATGTTGCAGCAAAATATTGGAGGTTCCGAGTCACCCGAGAGTGAAGCAGGAGGCTCTCTTCCACCAGATCAGTCGCAGATGGCTGGATTTCAATCACCAAACGCGAACGTCTTCCAACAAGGCAGCCAGCGACTCCCACCACTGCCACAAACCTATGAACACGCCCGTACACCGGGTGCTGCACCCATCGCTCATATTCATCGTCTTTCCAGTGACGAGCAGGCTCTAGATCGACTTCCTTCGATAACATCGACAGGTCTGCTAGTCGAGCGCGATCGCATGGCTGCAATGCAGTCTCTTGGTACTTCCGAGCCTCCCAGCCTTCGAGGTACAATGAGTTCATCACTGTCACCTCCGCGGGATGAGCCAATGATCGAGGCAGGTCCTGAACCTTCTGAGCAGTATCAAGCGCAAAGGTGACAGCTGACGTCCGACCTACAGTTCAGCCCGAATAGTAAGAGCCTGAGCCACGTGCCGGGCAATTATTCTCACTATTATCCTACTTCCAATTCCGTCATGTGGCATCAGAATCAGGAAGGACGCAAAATTAATTGCTAGAAGGCATGTCGCATCGCAATGCCAATATTGGCGATGCCTTGCGGAATTCTTGATCCGAGGCGGAAATGACTCCTGCACGTGCCTCTGACCAAGACTGACTCCAGATCGGCATCTTTCGGGAAAGTCTTCCGGAACTAGCGTCATCATGATCATATCTGGTGCATCATGCTCAAAGGTACCTTACCTACATGTACCTTACCTACGTACACCAACCCACAACGCATCCAGGGTAGCTGAAGGCGCTCGACTCTTACTGGAGCACCCCCATATCAATTGCCGGAAATACCTCCGTACTTATTATAAGTGGAGATTCGATATCAAACTGCTGCGCCGGGCTTCATGGGCTTCATTATCATAGCGTTGCATTCTTGTTCTACCTTCATCGAATTGCTAGGCACGGCGGGGAGGGAAGGCCAGCAGCTGGCAGAAATTCATCGGCTCGGCTCGGCGAGTGGAATGGAGTGGAGTGCTGTGCAATAAAAGGAGTCTGCAGTGCCAGTGCCACCAACTCGGTCTGTTGGAGTTTCTTTTTCGTTCTCTGTCCTCTTACGCGTTCCGGGCGCTTGTTTTTACGAAGAAATGAGATAAAAGGAACAATGTGACAACAAGCGAAGCATATGCATGGATGGTTTTGGATAAGATAAAACTGGTACAATAGTATCACATCAACGACGGGACAAGCATACGATAGAGTGCCCTTCTTGTTGTTGGTTACAGGGTAAACCTGGAGATTC
>CAZZVE010000397.1:0-1721 GCA_964657325.1 uncultured Ktedonobacterales bacterium | reverse complement strand
TCTTGTATCTAGTCTGCTATGAGCGTTATCTTAGAGCACCCGCGAGTGGAGCATTCTGGCTCGCCTGCGTGACGGATGGTTGATCCATGCCGCCAGCGTTGAACCATTCGGCTGCGAGTTTGATGCCTTCGCGTAGTGGCACCTTCGGCTCAAAGCCAAGCTCACGACGTGCCTTCTCGACACTATGCCGATTGTCGGAACCGAACATCAGCGCGCCAAGTTCGGTCACAACTGGCTTTGTATGTGTAAGTGGTGCGACAATGCGCTCCGCTACGATGCTACCATAATAAATCGGCAGGTAGGGCAGGTGAATTACTGGATGTTTACCGCCAACGGCGTCAGCAATAGAGTTGTACATCTCTTGCTGTGTCAAGGGACGATCATTAGTGATGTTGTAGACATTGCCAGGAGCATTCTTGTGATATGCGCCGAGCATGAAGCCATCAACTACATCGGTGACATAGCAGAAAGGAAGCGCGTTGTTGCCACGTCCAACCAGGAGTGCCTTACCGTCTTTGGTCTTTTGTGCCATACGTCCAAAGTGCAGGCGGTCATAGGGACCAAAGAAGGTTCCTGGACGTAGAATAACTGTTTCCATTCCGCTATTAAGTGAGAGACGACGAATCAAACGGTCTCCCTCGGCCTTCGTCTGTGGATAGGGATCGAGGTTGGGGCGCAGAGGATCGTTCTCCGTCATAAAACGCCCATACCCTAAACCATAGACAGTATGTGAACTGGTATGCACGAAGCGGCGTACATTAGCCTTTTGTGCAGCTTTATAGAGATTCTCGGACCCCGTGACATTGACGAGACGATAATCGGACATTGGACGATTCACACCCATCATACCAGCCAGATGAAAGACCAGATCAATACCTTGTACAGCAGGTTGTAGTGTGCTTGCATCTGTAATATCACCGCGCACAACCTCAACACCCTGTGCCGTTAATTTACTTGCATTTTCGACAGGTAATACTAATGCCCGAATATGCTCACCACGTTCTTGTAATTGTTTTATAAGATGACTACCTAATAGGCCGGTAGCACCTGTTATTAGTACTTTCATGAAACTCCTTTAGTATCCTATACAATATATGGATATACCAGTGTACAATAGACAGTAAGGTCTACATTTCTCATTAGTTGCAACGAACGAGCGTTGTTTTGCAGTATCGTATGACCCTGAAGTACCAAAAGCCTGATTGAACTATCCTAGATTTATCTATCGGATACTTTTCAAATTGGTATACATTTCGCTATATTAGGACGTAATCACTTATGAGGAGGAATTATTTATGAGTACACCATCACGTTCAACGCCTGAAAAAAAGGCATCTTCAACACAGGACATAAACCAGGATGAGCAACGAGCCGTACAAGAGGGGACTCCTAATGTAACTCGCGAGGTGCAAGAGGGGATGAAGCCAAATTATCCTCACTGGCCCACATCCAAACATGGTCCGCGTGCAACACCACCCCCACCTGGAATGCGACCAATTAATGCAATTCGTGCTGAGCAAGTCGTTGAAGTTGGTTATAATCAAGCTACAGGTGAACCAGCTACACAGGACCCACGCCGCTATGCGCCTGACGAGGAAAAAGTCGGCAAAGATACAGGCTTCGACCAGCTAGAAACCGCCCAGGATATCCTGAAAAGAGGAAAAGAGCGGTTATAAAAATAAAACAAACTATGTGCGCTGGATGCATCCAGCGCACATAGT
>CAZZVE010000396.1:0-1736 GCA_964657325.1 uncultured Ktedonobacterales bacterium | reverse complement strand
GGTCACATGCCCACACCGATTTCCATGGCATGGAGCTGGGAATGGAAGCTGACTTGGTATCAATTAGGTAGTGTTTTGCTGCTCTCTTGCTCCTATCATCCTCGGAATTTCCGCAACGTAGTCTGCATATCATGATCAGCGAAGGACGAATTCCCAAATGCGCTGAGCATACCATCGTGACCTTGCGAATGTCTCGCGCAGCTATCCTCTTCTCGCCTGCTTGTCTGGTCTTCTTCGCAGCTTTACGCATGAGCCTGCCCGGTGTCAGATGGTTCGATTGGACGGAATAGATTTGGATCGGTACATACTCCTGGATGAAGAGAACATAATCAAGGTACACCTGCTTGAGGGTCAGTTGGTTTCTCGCTCATTTTCTCGCGATAGAACCTCAGAGGCAGTAGATAGCATACCAGCGCATCGACATCCCGACTCAGCGATTTGTTTGCATGCCCTTTGACAATCTTCTTCACGGTCGCTCGTGGGTAGGCTTTATTGTTGATCGCCATGATAAACAGATGCAGGCAATAGTGCTGAAGAAAATACCACCTAGAATGTCGATCTGAACATGAAAAACAATGTGGTCGTCGAATCCGAGTGTTTGATCGTTCCGATGACGAACATGTCAACAGAGACAGACGCGGTGGAGAAAGTCGCGACGGATTAAGGCTTGGCCAATCATGAGATGTGACCGTCGGCTACTCCTTTGTGGTATCAACCTCACACCACCTGATCCCCTCTTTCCATCGACTTTTCGCCAAAGTACCTGGCAGGACCAAGCCCTCAATCAAGTCAAGTTCACTAAGTTCCTGTTCGACGTGCAGATCAACCTCTCATTCTCTCTGGTTGTTGATCAATGTTTGCTTCTGTTCGCCAGACGGAGAGAGGGAAAAGCCATCTACAGTTCTGGCAAGACCTGCTCCATCCTCAATCACCATGCCGGGCATCATAGTGAACGACTTCTATCAAGAATATGAGTGCGGGCACTGTGACCGAACCTTCAACTCCTCCAAAGCACTCTTTGAACATTGCGAGAAGACAAGCCGACACAGCTGGTGCTCCGAATGCCACCTCACTTTCGACAACCACGATGAGCTTCGCGACCATGAATTTTGGGCAGAAGCTCACTGTACCTGCGGAGTGTGTGATGAGGTCTTCGAGAATGCTAATAACCTCAAGGTTAGTCACTCTCCCAAGTTATTTCCCCACGAGCGACTTCATCTCGTCACCGTCCATGCCCAAAGCAGCTGCTTTTGCTCCACACATGTAGCATCGCTGATATGACCCTCTCTACTGCAGTGTCACATGATCGTCCACAAAGAGCCAGAACACGAATGTGTATCCTGCTACCGAATGTTCCGATCAGGATCAAGCATGCTCATTCACCTTGAAACCGGATGCCACAACAGTCACTGGAACACTCGCATGACGCAAAAAGCTCTTATGATTTTCACCAAGTTCAATCCTACCTATTATGGCATCGACTCTAATTCGAAGGGCCCGATCACCTGTGGGTGCCAAGGGAAGAGCTTTACGAAGGTTTCGGCGCTCTGCCAGCATTTGGAGTCGGAGGCCTGCGACATCTCATACTGGGGCTCTGATGTCGTTGCTGATCTGGTAGATATGATGCGCAGAGGTGAATGGCAACAAAGTAGGCGTGGAGGGCATCTGATTCTCAATTTCGACGATGTAGTTGAAGATTGGGGCAATTACATATATCGTTAATCTGCAAGCCAGGA
>CAZZVE010000395.1:0-1751 GCA_964657325.1 uncultured Ktedonobacterales bacterium | reverse complement strand
TCGAAAAGCGATTCGGAAAGAACCAAGCCGTTCTCTTCGCCCGTGCAGCCACAGCCGGAACGCAGCGTTTCCCGCTATGCTGGGGCGGTGACTGCGAGAGCACGTTTGCGGCCCTCGCTGAGTCTCTCCGGGGTGGTCTCTCGCTTGGCCTGTCTGGCTTTTCCTTCTGGAGCAACGACATCGGCGGTTTCGAGGGTAATCCCGAGCCTGCCGTGTACAAGCGCTGGGTTGCGTTTGGGTTGCTATGCTCGCACAGTCGCCTGCATGGCTCGAACTCGTACCGCGTCCCGTGGTCGATCGACGATGGCGCTGAAGGCCCGGGATCATGTACTGATGTTCTTCGGACTTTTGTGCGCTTGAAGAGGAGCTTGATGCCTTACTTGTATGCGCAGGCGGTGGAGAGCTCGCAGAAAGGCTGGCCGCTGAGTGTCCGGGCGATGGCGCTGGAATTTCCCCAGGATCAGACGGCGTGGTATTGTGATCGGCAGTTTATGCTTGGTGATAGCATCTTGGTCGCGCCGGTGATGAGTGAGGACGGCAGCGTGCAGGTGTACTTTCCAGAGGGTATATGGACGAGTTGGTGGGATGGGGAGGTCGTGAGTGGACCGAGGTGGGTGAGGGAGAACCATGAGTTTGGCACACTGCCTCTTTATGTCAGGCAGGGAAGCGTGTTGCTTGTTGGAAATGAGGTGGGCGAGGTAGGCGAGGGTTTTGGGTACGATTGGATCGAACAGGGTGGTGAGGTGCGAGTATATGGGAAGAAGGTTAACGGAAGTGCTGCAGTTGTGGATGCTGTAGGTAAGGAGTTAGGAACGCTGGTAGTGAGCGACTCTCAGATCAAAGAGCATGCTGGCTTGAGTGAAAAGTGGAAGATTAGGACAATGATGCACGCCCCAGTACGAGGTGGTAGGTAGCAAGCAGACCAGATCAATTTTCCTGACAGATCATGATTACCCTGGCAATTGGTTACAACCTGGAATGCTGCTAAAGCACCGGTGCCCTGGATATACACTGCATCGATGCGCTCCTGAGATGGCTTCCCTGCAAGGCTGGCAGTCTGCCGACTATTGCAAGAACAGAACCAATAATCATTGCCAGCCACGCACTGACATTACCTCTACTGGACACGTAGGGCAGGAAACTCCGGGCGACGTTAAAAACACACAACTGGCCGTTCTTCAAATAACTTTTCGCCCTATGAATCGTGGGAGAGGAGGACTTAGAAACATACATTTACCTTCAAGCTTCCACTTATTTCAAACCGGCATGTTTGACATGAGGCTAGCCAACTGGGGGGAGAGAAGAGGTTGCAATTGGCAACTTTCGTCGGAAAGTCTCCATGCGCTTCCAAGATGTAATTTCAGAAAATATAGATTGAATCGTGCTAAACAACTTCGTCATGCTGTAAGATCGTGTTATGACAGTGGTTGGTGAAGTGAGGAGATTGTGTGGAGCTTTATATAGATCGAGATAATACTCTTGTCCGCATTCCAATATGGAGTCTGATAACTGTGGCAACCCGTAACGCCTACCAAGAACATCTACCATAATAGGGAAATGGTCGATGGTATGGTCAGACGAAGCCGTATGCTGGTCTTCCGATTAAGCTCTCTGTGACTGTGAAGAAAGTGTCTGTGAGGGTGCCACGCGTCGTATCTGGCAAATAACAAGGCTTGACGGCCTTGAGGTTATTCTCCATTCTGAGGAGTGTGCCATTCTGCAGCAGGAAAATCAAGGGCTAGGAGAATCAT
>CAZZVE010000394.1:0-1776 GCA_964657325.1 uncultured Ktedonobacterales bacterium | reverse complement strand
TCTATCCGAGATCTTCAGAGAGCTTGTGCCGCATGCTCCGGTAATTGCACAAACATGACTACATGACTGTCATAAGACTAAATGATCTCCCTTTCTCGAAGCAATTCTGCAGACTCACCTGCCAAAAAGGATTGCCGTGTACTTCCCTGCTCGATATTGGAGGGGCGTCGACACAGATGAAGTTCTCACGACAAGGTGCAGCATCGCTTGCATTGACGATCTTGTACTGTCTCGATAGCAACAACTGAGAAGCGATATGTCATCGGTGAGGCCTGAAGGTCCAAAGATTACGGGTAGCAGCGGGGAAGACAGGGGAGGATATGAGTATGTATATGTACGAAGTGCTCGGGATGAATTGCATGGAACATTCGACAAACATAATCATTCACACTTAAAAGCAATTGGAACTAAACATCAAAAACTGCAATCTGATCACCATGCGGTACTCAACTGTTGCACTCCTTACACTTATCACCACTGTATTGGCTGCTCCAACTGGCAGCGTGAAGGTGAACCAAAGTGTGGAACTTGCAATCTACAATACTGATATAACACAAATAGCGCGACGCCACATCCGAGAAATACAATCTTGCAAATGTCATGGAGAAGTTGAAGAAGCGGGACGAATGTACTAACATTCAATGCATGGCTGATTCCACCTGTGTTGATAACGGATGTGTAACCTGCAATTATGCAGGAGGTGCTCTACCAGGAGTCTGTAATGACTATTGATCATGAGTCACATTTGTTCGTGCGAGGTGTGGAAGGCAGAGTTGCGGGTTTAGGGAAATGAGATCTTCTCATCGCCACGTAATTTGCGTGCCATAGTGCGCTGCTGTAAGATAAGAACTGTATGGATAACCTGTCTACTACCTCATGTGACGATTGGCTTCCTGGCAAACAGACCTACCACCTGTTCGAACATCTGACGAACAGAAGGGAGCCTGGAAGATGTAATGGAACTCAAAACACCATCCAAGGACCTTTGCTCCGCATTGCTCTCCATTGAAGGCAGCGCCAGTTGACTGCCTGAGCCTGCCCCATCTTCGAGGTTGCTTGTGATGGCGGACCTTGCTCCAAAGATATCCTTGAGACCCTTCGTAGGATCGTCTGTCTTGGCGACGGCCATAGGCGCAATCGATGTATGAGCACCAGGAGGTGTAAGGTGACGGATTCTAGCGTCCGAGTCGACGATCAAGTAGCCAGGGCTTTTGATGTGAGGAAGCATGATCCTGACGTGTCCGGGAATCTTGCCCTGGTGTAGTGGACCTTTTTCTGGATCTATGGCATCAAACACCGCGATAGTGGAGGGTACCATCGGCTGCCGTGAGTCGAAGGCCAAGGCAAATGTGCCGTCGTTCGCGTTGACAGCGAGGAATTTCCCATTCCGGGCTGTATGCTGTAAGGTAATACTGTATGTCTTTTTCAGAGCCACCGTGTCCCAAATGCAGAATTTATGGGATAGAGCGAACAAGTAGCGACCGCTGAAAGCTAGATGCGCTGGACCAGCTGACAAAATGTTTGCTTGCGTCAAGCTTAGCTCGGAGGTACGAGCATTGATGATGTGGACCACACGACGTGTGGCTGCCGACCAGGACCATGAAGCGGCAATGACAGAGCCGTCCTCCGAATAAGTCATCACAGCTGACGCTTCATTCACGTTGTTCAGAGTTCGCTGCTCTGGCTCGAGCCGTGCACTCTTGGAACACATCCAGGTATATAAGTGTTGTCCAGATTTATCCTTCACTGCCACTCCATCTCGATACCGGGCCATTG
>CAZZVE010000393.1:0-1794 GCA_964657325.1 uncultured Ktedonobacterales bacterium | reverse complement strand
GCAATGCTAAGTATCAAAGTTTCAATCTCATCCGAGATGCAGACCCTCTTTTTACATCGCGTGCCTCGCACCGCTTCAGGAGCGGGATACTGAGGTGTTTTGCGAGGCACGCATGTAAATTGCTTTTGCGAGTGCAGTTTTTGTACTACGATGCTACTATACTGCATTTTGTCTTTCTATGCAAGGGCTTGAGATGCGGGTTCATACCTGTATTCGTTGGTGCGAGGCAGCGAGCGTGGCAAGTCCACCACTTCCTGCCTCGCAACATTATGCACTATAGCATATATACTTGCTCTTCCTCTGGCGCATCACCTCGGCCCATAATTTCGACTTTCCCATGACAGGTCGCGCACATCCCGTAGATGCGGATGGTGTCTTCTGTGTGATGAATCTCTTTGTGCAGACGCGCTTCTAGTTTCGCTCGCTGTTTTCGGTCCAGAAAGCACTCAAAGACGCTGAACTGTACCCATGTTCCATAACCTGTCAATGCACTATGAACACGCGTCCTCCGTCGATCATCGGGAATATCATAACTCACAACGTAGAGCATTGTGTCTTCACTATGTCGCTCTTTCATGCTTGCTCTTTCTAACGAATACTAAAAGGAAGGTAGGCAGGGATTTCAGCCGTGAGCCATTTTCCTAGTAGTCGCGTCTGTAGTTCAATACAGCGTCGATACTCGGTACTATAGCCAAAATGCGGATGTTGAACCTTTTCTAGCAATCGTTCCTCAAATTTCGCATAGAAGGTTTTCTTTGCCGCCGCCTTCAAATGGACAACGCCTAGTTCTTCCTCAAAGTCGCGGTCCGTGAGAATGCGATGGTTGACGATATTGAGTACGACAGAATCGGTAATAATTGGGCGGAACTCTTCCATCAAGTCGAGCGCCAGGGCTGGGCGACCGTGACGCGTCTGATGTAAAAATCCTGCATACGGATCAAGTCCAACAACTTGTATCGCCGATGCAACTTGCTGTGTCAACAGCGTATAACCGAGACTCAACATGGCATTGATTGGATCGGTTGGGGGACGCCGACGCCGACGTTCAAATGTCAGCGTTGAGCCTCGCAAAAGCTTGCCAAAGACGCGAAAATATGCGGCAGAACCGTTCCCTTCATATCCTAACAACGAGCCAACATGTGTTGTTTTCGCAATCTCTGGCACAATTGCTCGTATTGCCACTGCTGCATTCGTGATTTCTTCATCCATGAGACTACGATTTGCACGAAGCAGTATCGTTCGCATGTTCTCTAATTTTCCGCGTACACATGCCTGTGCAATGATTAACGCTCGTTCAGGCTGACCATGTGCCTCGTATTGCTCGCGACGCAATAGTGCATTCTTCGCTACCGGGGGCGAGAGTCTACCACGAAAGTGTCCATACATCGACAAGAAACACACTTCTATCCCTAGCTCTAGCAACGTATGCAAAGCAGGTGTTGTGAGTGTCACATCGCCTGATACCACCACCTGCGAAACCTTTATAAGCGGGACCTCGACCTTCCGTTTGTCCTGGTATTGGATGACCAAATACTCATCACGTTTCTTTACAATCGCCTGTTGTTCATTTAAATACAGTGTTGCCATCGTATATTTCTCTTTTCTATTCTTGTTCTTTATCGCAACGTAGGGACCGATTATGCTCTTTAACAAATTCGTGTGGATACTGATGAATATTGACAACCAAAACCAGTAATTCTTCTCGGTAGTGGCAGCAATTCATTGCGCCCGAAGATGGGCTGGGAGGGGTTCGCGTTGAGGGCGAGAGAACCGTTGCCGACGCGTTGCCCTACC
>CAZZVE010000392.1:0-1828 GCA_964657325.1 uncultured Ktedonobacterales bacterium | reverse complement strand
GCTTGCCGTCGAGGACGGCAAGCGACATATAAAGATGAATGTGTACTGCATTGTAAAGAAGAGGATACGATGGCGATGTCGTCAGAGGAGATACTACAAGAGGTTGCCGTAGAAGTCTCTACCTGCTCCAAATGTAATCTCTGTAAAGGGCGTACCAAAGCAGTACCTGGCGAGGGCATAGCTAGTGCCAAAATACTTTTTATTGGTGAAGGCCCAGGCTTCCATGAAGATAAGCAAGGACGTCCATTTGTTGGACCAGCGGGACAATTTCTTGATGAATTACTTAGCAGCATTTCATTGAGACGTGCCGATGTATTTATTACGAATGTGGTAAAGTGCCGCCCACCAAACAACCGCGACCCACTACCAGAAGAAATCAAAGCGTGCGATAACTATCTTGATCGGCAAATAGAAGCTATTCAGCCGCAGGTCATTGTCACACTAGGCCGCTACTCGATGACAAAGTTCTTTGGCAATGAGAAAATCAGTTCTGTACACGGTCGCGCTCGCAAGGTTGATGGTCGTGTGTGTATTGCGATGTATCATCCCGCGGCTGGTCTACATCAAGCGAGCCTGAAGGACGTTATTCGTGAGGACTTCAGAAAGATTCCTCGCATTATCGAAGAAGCCGAACGTGTAGCTATCGAGGCACAGCCTATGGCAGAGAAAGTGAAGAAAGAGGAGCCACCCGAACAGCTCTCGTTGTTCTAATTTTTGTTTTGTGGCTCAATTTTCCTCGCATAGAAACGAACGGATGCCCACAAGGGCGTCCGTTCGTTTCTATGTATCGTCTTTTTCTCTCTGAACGTCGTCGGGGAAAACCTTTATAGTCTCCTTATTTTTATGTACTTCCTTTTGGTGATGTATATGTACCTCAAAAAGTGAAATAATTCCTTGTTTCTCTTGGTAGAATTGGTTATACTCAATTGAAAGATACTGTTCTATTATAAAGGGGAACTTCATCTATGTATACTACTTCTAAGAAGACTTACTATGGTATCGCTTTTGCTTTACTCGCGGCACTTTTTCTGGTCTTCGGCAAGAGTCCTACTTCATTTGCTGCTACACATACATCTCAGAAGGACAATGCCTCTGCTGCTGCCGTTACACAGTCAGGATACACAACGGGTACCGCGAATGTACGTTCAGCCCCGAATATGACGAGCACGCTTATTACAGTTTATCCAGCGAACAAGCATCTCACTGTTTATGGCTCGGTTTCTGGACAGGCTATAAATGACAATAACACATGGTATCGCGTGTCAAGTTTTGGTGCTACTCCCCTTTATGTGTTTGGAGGATTGGTAGTAATTATCACCGACAACGGCGACACTAGCGCACCCGCCACGGGTGGAAAAGTGATTGTTGTCAGTTTGTCGCACCAGTGGCTTCATGCCTATCAGGATGGGAGACAGGTCTACAACACAGCGGTTATGACCGGACGACCCGCGCTGGCAACCCCTACGGGAACATATCACGTTTTCACAAAGTTAAGCCCCACAACCTTTTATTCACCGTTTCCTCCTGGCTCCCCATACTGGTATGCTCCTACACATATCAATTATGCGCTAGAATGGAGAGGTGGCGGCTTCTTCCTGCACGACTCTTATTGGCATTCCGTCTATGGTCCTGGCACAAATACGTGGCATTATGACCCAGTTGACGGTTGGCAGGAAGGCTCACATGGCTGTGTCGCAATGCCTATTACTGCTGCATCCTGGCTCTATCAGTGGGCACCTATTGGTACAATGGTGCAGATCAACGCGTAATTTCAAATAACAACACGTACATGTGCACGTTCGCCTCGGCGAACGTGCACATGTACGTG
>CAZZVE010000391.1:0-1901 GCA_964657325.1 uncultured Ktedonobacterales bacterium | reverse complement strand
AGAACCCGAAGGTGTCTCCCGGAAATACTGGATGGTAGTCCAAAGGAAGACTGTGATAATCACCAGCGTCAACCTGATTCAGCACAGGCCCAAGGAGCGAGGCTTCGACGTTAAATGCTTGCCTCTGTTCTCTGATTGATTGATTGATTGAGAATGACATCGATCGATTTAGCGCACAGTTCATGCCACTGTTTCATGCAAGGATATCTTCGAAAATCCTAGGCAGGCAGGGATGCTGAGATCATCTTCAATTCTTCACACGTGAAACACGAACATATGAAACATCTTCAGGACGATGATTCGTGGAGCGGAGCCCAGTATAGAACGGGAAGCCCGCTAGCAAAAGCTTATTTCTGTATGCCTTCCCAGTTTTGGATCTTCCATCTCGCTTACTCACCATCTTTGCAGACATTCAAGAATGTGCTTACAGTTGATGAGAGCTTCAGAAGTCTAATGCTTGTGCATCAATCCGAAGAACTTGAAGAGCATGGTGTGAAAGAATTCAAAAAATTGCAAGAAACACAAACGAACCTGAGGAAGGAAGATCTTTGACTGGCTGGACACCCTAAGTTTCAGTATGACAAAGCTCGATCCAGTTGACCAGGAAGAATCTCAGGCGCGCGACTCTGGTGATGATTCCACCTCTTTTGAGGACTCCAGTGAAGCCACGTCTGGAGATGATGAGACAAGCTCGTCAGGTTCAAGCTCAGATGAGACAGAATCAGATGAGATAGAGTCAGATGGTGAGGAGGAAGGCGTGGACCGCAATCAACCCACCATCGCCACTGCACAATCCTGTGTTCCTGATACAGCATCTCACTCAACAAGTCTCAAATCAAGACTGTCTTCGTTCATACCACAGCTCCAGCAGGCCAACGCCAAGCTTGCAACTGATCCAGATGTGGCTGCCAAGCGGATTGATGCTGTTGATGACGAGGAAGAACAGTACATTGAGATGAATCTAGGTCTTGGTGTTCTGAAAACAAAACCTACGACTGAAGAGGCGTCGAATTTGAAAACAGCAGTGTCAGAAGTTAGCGAGTCATCCGATGATTCCACATCTGTGTCTGGAGACGAAGTCCAAACAGAAACCAATTTAACAGGCATTGTCGATAAGCTGAAAGGGGTCAAGCCAGTAAAGAGAAAAATAGAGGAAGTGGGTTGAAGCGGTTCAGACCCGTTACTACAAGAAGGTTCGGAGGGTCTATCTTGACTTTTCTACAGGATGTATCCGTTCCTTTGCCGAGAACTACCACTGCTGTGTCAAAGCTACGGTGAAGGCGCCTGGACTGTGCAACGAGACCCATGTGGTCAAACGTGCTGGGTGCGCAACATTTCATGGTTCTACACAATAGGCTCTTGCAAAGGATCGCGATGCCGGTGGTACGATTTACATTTGTCAGATGGTGTTTGCTTGAATGATCCTCCCCAGAATACCAGTCCACGGACAAGTTCTAGAGGTTCGATTTTGAATTCACCCGGATGGGTACCGCCAGCCCCGTAAACGATCTCTGCGGAGGACTGCGTATCTCCATTTTCGGCACGTCCCTTCCATATGGAGAGAAAACGACTGCAACTACATGTGGAAGCAGTTCAAAATGTATGCTAATATGATGCTAAGCATTCTGCGGCGGGTCTGCACTTTTTGGTGGTTATTGGCAGCAGCTCCGAGGATCAGGAGGGACTTGGCTGTGGTCTGGGCGCGTCTTCTTGAATTTCCTTTTCGGAGGGAATTACTTGAAATTGAGGCAACTATCGCCGACATCTGGCCACCACAGTTCGGACTTCCGGCAGTTCGAAGTATATTTCCAGCTGTTGTGATTGGCTAGAAAAATACTCCAAACTTCATCCGAACTTTTGGCGCAGCGACTTCCCCAGTTTCTGTCTCCCCGCCTGACTGG
>CAZZVE010000390.1:0-1902 GCA_964657325.1 uncultured Ktedonobacterales bacterium | reverse complement strand
AGGGTGTACTAGAATTAGACCCCTACATGAGTTTATCAAGATATCCTGGTTTCATCGTGTTAGAGTTTTTTAGTTATATTTATGCCACTAAACCTATTTTTTTAACGTACACTATTCTAAGAGGTGTTACTATAACGTTGAGTGTCCCCATGCTCAATGTTTCCCCCTAGTACCGCCTCTTTCTTTTTGTGCATTTTTTGCTTCGGGCCAGAGCAATGTATCATCATTCCCCGGCAATCGCTCAGGGTCTTTTTCAGAAGGTGTACGTCGCCACTCACAGCGTACCTCGCCACTCTGCAAAAGGTGTTGTAGTTGAGCGTCGTAATCGCTGAGAAGGAAGTGCCCAAAGTTGGCGATGAGCAGTTGTTGACGCAGGTCGGGCCAACGACGTACACGCTTGGCGCGTCCTTGCTGCAGAAGATTTTCCTGTAGCCGTTGACGCTCAACCTCGATGCGCTCTTGATACTGTTTCTCAAACCATTCTTCGCTCAGCACTCCACGATGACGCTGTTCGTAGATCGTACGCTGATAGCGGCACAGGGCGTCATTCATGCTTACGAAGCTATCCTGTCGTCGTGTGGCGAATATCAATGTATAGGGGATATCCTCAACGACGCCAGGACGAGCGAGGACGGGCAGAGTAATTTGCTGCACTGGCAGTATAAAATGACGCTGCATTGATGCCGCAAATAGGTCAATCACATCACTCACAGTCTTTTTACGCTCAGTATCCTGCGTCGAAAACGTCTTCCAACGATCTGTGCGTAATACTGCGGTCAGGACAATAGCGTATGCAGGCGAGCGTAATGCAGTGAGAAAGAGCGTTTCTATTTGTTTGTGCGAAAGGAGAAAGCATAGTTCGGTTGGTGCTGTACGCTTGTAGAGCGGCGTAAGGTCATCATTTGTAAACAACGTGTGTCCAAAGGGGTTAAGCAAAAGAATTGTGGGCGACTGCTCTATCTCCTGGAGTATGTGTGGTGCGGCCTCTAACCAACTTGCGGAAACAATTCCGCTTTCCTTTGGTAGACTCGGCTCTTTTGTCTGCTTCTGCCGTGTATCTTTTCGTCTACTACTCCCGTGTGCCAGCAGCAGACCATAGAGTGCAATGGGCTTGCTTTCCTCAGCCAGTATTTGGGCTAACGCGCGTATAGGCTGTAATGTGGGATGAAGAGCAGAGGATGGTGAGGACTTGCTCCGACTCTTAGCGGCTATGCCCAGTCCATCAATAAGGTAGCAACGTCGAAAGATGCGTGTTGCCGCGAGGGAGCGGCAGTAGTCCGCGACATATTCGTGCAGGAGCCATTCGCGTAGAGACGCGAGGACAGCAGGTTCTGTGAGACGGCGTACACGTCCCACTTTCTGTAGTGGTTGCTGATTATCTTCGAGGTCGTTCCATAGCTGCATCATCTTGTGTACATTTTAGCATATTTATCTTGCTGCCAACCTCATTCTTCAATACTCATCAGTAGGTAAGGTCCTGATATACAATGACATAATAATCAGTCTAGTAATGCTAAACACTACATTTAAAGAGTGTATATCAAATATTTTTAGCTGCTATAGTGAAACGGATATTGTCTCACAAGCAGTACCCTCTCTCTGTCTCTTGTGATGGAACGCACACAAAGAAAGCTTGACAAGTACAATTCTGTTTAAATCATATAACCAATTTGTACAAACTTTGGTAGTAACGATAACTACACCACGATTTACTACCGAGCAGTTCTTGGCCTTCCACAGGAGTTTTTATATTGTAAAAATGAAAGGCAAGGTGTACGTGATGTTCATTGCTACACAGTTGGTACATTTACACAAAAAAGGTAAAAATATAACCTGCATAAAGCTAGTCTATAAAAGGCTTTATACAGGTTTCAATGCATGGAAAGTGCCAAGGGACAGAAT
>CAZZVE010000389.1:0-1918 GCA_964657325.1 uncultured Ktedonobacterales bacterium | reverse complement strand
CCCTGTCATGCCCACCGACCCACTAGCATTCTTTATAAAGGATACCCTAATTTCTCGACAACGATTTCGGCAAGTTCACGTTGCGCGGTAACGCCGTTAAACTGGTAATCACCAACGTAGGTGCGAACACGGGCGAGTTCCTGCTCAACGTTGTCTATATCAGTGTAGGTCATAATCATCTGCTCAAGATTGGTGCGTAGCCGTGAGAAGGCAAGCCATGTGGCAAGTTGCGCAAGCTTCACATGTGTTGCGCTGTTCTCATCACCACGATGTACGGATTGAATTGCACGGCTTAGCGCGCTATCCGAGGCGTACACATCAATCAAGAGGTTGGCGAGGTAGTCGATAAATTCTTGTTCGCCCTCAAGAGCATTCATGAACTTCATCGCAATCTTCATGCCTGCGTAGATGGTTACATCCTTGAAACGCTCAACCGCGTTCACAGCGTCGCGCAACTCTGCTGGAACAGTTTCACCAGCACGGTCAGGTGCCTGACCAGATGTGACACGTTGCTCGATCTCGGGATACTTGTTCATCAGGTCGATCTTGCCACTCAGCACACGACGGAACAGTGTACCAGCAGCGACCAGACGGTTGATTTCGTTTGTACCCTCGAAGATACGCTGAATTCGTGCATCACGATACGCTTTTTCGATGGGATACTCTTGCATGAAGCCGTAACCACCAAAAATCTGTACACCCTCGTCAACAGCATACGCGAGTGTTTCGCTGCCATGCACCTTGGCGATAGAGGCTTCGATAGCGTATTCTTCGACTGCTTTGAACATGGCATCAGTGTTGTCGCCCGATGACTGTTGGACACGCGAGATGTTGGCGGCAGTGCGGAAGACTTCGCTCTCGGCAGCATAGGTCTCGGCAGCAATGCGAGCCAATTTTTTCTTAATCATACCGAAGTTGTGCAGAGGCTTACCGAATGATTTACGCTCAGTTGTGTATGCAGCGGCAAGGCCGAGGGCCGAACGCGCACCACCAACGGTTCCCGCGCCGAGCTTCAAGCGTCCAATGTTGAGAATGTTGAAGGCGATTTTGTATCCCTTGTGAATTTCGCCAAGCAAGTTTTCGACGGGTACCTTGACATCTTCAAAGTAGACCTGACGGGTCGATGAGCCTTTGATACCCATCTTGCGCTCTTCGTTGCCTGTAGACACACCGTCCCATGCCGCCTCGACAATAAATGCCGATGGTTTGTTATCACCGATACGCGCAAAGGCCACCATGATATCGGCAAAGCCCGCGTTGGAAATCCACTGCTTTGTACCGTTAAGAATGTAGTATTTGCCATCGGGCGAAAGCTCGGCGCGTGTACTCAGGTTCATCGCATCGGAACCAACACCCGGCTCGGTCAATGCATAGGCCGCGATCCACTCACCAGTAGCAAGTTTGGGTAGGTAGTGCTGTTTTTGTGCTTCCGTACCATAATAGACAATAGGCAGTGAGCCAATCGAGGTATGCGCACCGTAGGCAACACTGAATGAAGCATCCTTTTGCGTTGTGCCAACTAATACTGCTGTGAGTAGCCCAAGTTCAGCACCGCCATACTGTTCTGGAATCTCGATCATCAAGAGGCCCTGTTCACCCGCCTTCTTGAGCAGCCCTGGCATAACCCCTGGCTCCTGGTGGTCAATGGCCTCAGCCTTTGGTAGTACTTCACGCTCGACAAAGGTCGCGCTCGACTCTTCGATCCAACGCTGCTCCTCATCGCGCTGCTCCAGCGTAAATATCTTGTCCGCGCTCTCCGCAATCGGTGTTGTCAGGAACGCCGTTCCCGTCTCTGTCGGTTTATTGATAATGGTTGCCATGCTGTTGTTTTGCTCCTCAATATATTGGTTGTTTACTATCAAGGCATGACAGGGGCAAGCCCTGTCACTACTATACTCACTGCTGCTTTGCAGCAGCG
>CAZZVE010000388.1:0-1921 GCA_964657325.1 uncultured Ktedonobacterales bacterium | reverse complement strand
CTTCAGCATTGCCGGCAAGCTTCTTCCCTCAGAGGAACTCGACAGAAGCAGCAAATTCGACAAAGCATAAGTTATCTGGTACCGGGTTCATAACCTTGTCGAGTGGAAGTGCTATGCCAACAGGATATAAGTTTTAGATGCCTTTCTGGAAAAGGCTACGGGTTGTTCATTTCTTGGACGAAGGTCGGACCACTTTAGCTATCATTTGCCCAGCGGCAGGAAATTAAATTGTATGAAGAAATGTAGATAAGCATTGGCATGCTGTTGGCATTTTTCAGTGTTTGCCAATTGTCTCGAAGTCAATTTTCTAGTTTTTCTATAATGCCCAGCCTGAATCTACACTTGACATCCTCAGCTCAACATCATGCCTCCTCTATCATGAACAGTACTGCCCTTCTCATATCTTGATCCGACGACGTTGTTCAAGCAGGATGACAATGTACTCTCGATTCCATGACTGTGTCTTCATTGACTTCTTTCGCTCACAAGTTGCTCTTCATTGTGATGACATAGTGGTAGTACGAAAGTATACTAACACGGCAAGCAGCAGAGACGTACGCCAGCTTCTTCACACCTCACCACTACAAAAGGATTGTCAACCACGAAGGCAGAAGTACTAACATACCTAGAAAGGCAGTTTGACGCGATTGCACACGAGACATGAGAGAAGGTGGGGAAAGCCATGTAAGCTTTTCGAGAAGCAATATGTTGGCAATATTTACCCATGAGTAAGCATGAAACCTGCCTTGAACACTTTGCAATCGGAGGGTTTGGAGGTGTTGCGGAGGTCGCCTGTCAGTTTGGACAAAGCTCGTGGTACAGGATAGCTGTTGCATATGACGAAACTGTGACGCAACCCGCATCAGGAACCGGAACGTGCTACGAGCTCTGTACAGCCCTGACAACTTCAATATCTACAATCTACGATTATCGTGCTAACCTGAATAACATTGATACTACGTATACGAATAAGATGTCGGAAGGACAACAGACCTCCTCTAGCAACGATGTCCAGCATGCCGAAAGTCAAGGACGCGATCCCAATACTGAAGGACCAGATCATCCCAAAATGACTGGCACCGGTCAGCCAGGTAGTCATTCAGCCTTCTTCGGGCTCACACCAGATGGGTCCAAGGATGAAAACACCCAAGCCGGTACTACTCCTGTCAAGCCTGCTCATTCCAAAGAAGCAAGCGACAGTGAGACTGCTTCTGGTGGTGGAACTTATACCGAGGATGATGTAGGAAGTCGTGGTGTGACTGGTGCTGGTGTTGCTGATCAGGTTGGTGTTTTTCTTGATGTCGTGGGACGTCACTAACTTTATAGATGCATGACCCGAGGGCATCTGAAAGTGCTGAAAATGAGGACGGTGAAAAGCCTTCAACCGATTGACTGCCCGATGATTCGGATGCTGTCAGGGCATATTTGAACTGGACGGAGGTTGAGGAGTGAATGCCGTTGTGGGAAGATGATATTGTACATAGCTACCTATGCAGAGCTGGATCACGTACCAGCATGATGAAGACGTTCCACCGTGACCAAGAAAATGAACAATCGCAGTGGTTATAACTTGCTGCTGGAGTAGATTTGGTTTCTCGACTACATGTGTTTGATGACGCTGTCAACATCCTTCGTGCCTCAGCGGCCGAAATACTTGAGGATGACGAAATATCATACAACTTCTCCAACTGTTCGTCCTAGAGTACATGTGTTATATACAACTCCGACCACCAGCTTACAGTTCATGACCGCCAGTCCAGCATCTACTTTCTTTCTTCCTATGTCTAAAGCTTTCCTTCGCCTGCAGAGCACTCTGAAGACCATGTCGTTCTCCTCATCATCGCAGTATGATCTCAAAACCATCCTATCAATGCGAAAATCCTACAAATCATCTCTATCAGACTTCGCAACCTCTGGTGCA
>CAZZVE010000387.1:0-1939 GCA_964657325.1 uncultured Ktedonobacterales bacterium | reverse complement strand
GTCCGATGGACAGCAGCAGACAACGCATGGGAAAAGATCCTTGCGCGATCACTGCCACCAGAGACGGAAAGAGCCTTGCGTTTGATGTTCTCGGAAACTGAGTGCATTGAGCGCAGAGAGTTCACACTTCTACACAAAATAGTTCTCGGGCTCGTACCCATCGACTTAGAGCAGCACCTGCAAGGCTCCACAGCCGACATCGATGCCAGAGACACGAATAACCGGACGCCGATATCCCTAGCAGCCGACCGCGGCGATCTCAGTGCAGTAACAACTCTTCTGCGGTATAATGCTGATCCACGCATTGGCTCAAGTTGTTTTGCCACACCTCTTCATTTTGCTTGCTGTGCGCGGGATCCTAGTTGTATACAGCCTCTCATTGGTGCCGGCGCACAGGTCAACGCTCTGACAGATTGGGAACAAACTCCCTTGATATATGCTGCAGCGTACACCAAAGATGCACGCCATGCGAATATTCTTCTTGATGCCGGCGCAGACAAGAACTGGCGAGACAGAGACGGCATAGCGCCTCTCGCATGGGCAGTCATTGCAGACAACACACCTGTCGCGATGGCCTTGTTCGCTCGTGACGTTGATATAGACTGTGCTAGTCTCACAGGTGAAACGGTGTTGAGCCGTTGTGTAGCCTCGAACCGGGTGAGAATTCTGCGTGAGCTTGTGTCTCGCCGAGCATCACCGGAATTACACATGGCTAATGGAGAATCGCTGCTTCATATCGCTGCCAAGCACGGTAGTGTGGAAACACTGCGGATCCTGCAAGGACTGGATCTGCGGCAAATCGACAGATGGCAAAAATGTGCTCAGGGAAGAACGCCGGAGGAGGTCCTCCATGCTCGAGCAGATGTTTCGGATGAGCTGAGGCGGGCATTCGAGGTATTACTTCGGGCGAGCAGTCAGTCCAGCAGAGGAGGTATGATGACACCTAGTGCTAGTGAGAGCGAAAGTGAGAGCGAGAGCGACAGTAATACTGGTAGTGATGGTGAGGAAACATGGGAAGATGCCCGGGAGGCTCCAGGACAAGAATGAGGATATAATTTGGGTAGAAGTGCTAGAACTCACGAACACATCAATAATCCTCTAATTCCATGCTCCGCAATGCAGTTTACTACAGCCCAGCTCCGTTGTTACACCGGCAAACCCTTCCTCACCCAAGGTGCTGAGCGAAGAAAACCATCGCTGAGCGCAGGACTGTTCGGAGACTCCTAACCAACCTGCAATCCTGCCCCTCCACCCTTGGCTTTCCTTGACGTTGCTCGTTTTCGTCTGCTTCCTCGACTTTGACTGGCACTCTTCATAACCTTGTCTCCGTCTGGATCATCCTCAGCGTCACCAGCTTCCTCATCGGCCTCGTCATCGGGATCCCCGTCCACGTTGCCCCCATATTGTTCATGGTACAGTCGAGATTCGTCAAGGTCGTTAATATCAAGCGGTTTGCTTCTTAGCCAGCGCATTCGGGGCCCGCCCTTAGCACGCTCCGATACTCGGAAACCGTAGATCTTTGGTTCGTAGATCCTGCCTTTGCCCAAGCCGGGGGCGAGGTTTGAGGTAGCAATGCCATTGATTGTGGGTGGCTGCGGTGGTAATGCGGCAAGCACTGCTGCGGCAGCCGCTGCTCTTTCGTCTTTATTCGTATTAATACCAGGTATGCTGGGTGGGTTCGGTAATGTGAGACTTGAACTTCGTGATGCTGTCATGCCTGTTGTGGTTGTGTTGGTATCAGTAGGACTGATCACACTGCTTTCTGCATCATCGTTTGGGAGTGGAACGGCATCCCTGACCGCTCGATTTTTCCTTTGGGGCGAGATGTCGAGCTCTGGAAATGTCATGAAGAAGAGGCAACCAAAAGTTGTGCCGAAAAAAGCCCCATCAACTGCTTGAAAACGTGAATTAGGAGGTGTGTAGACATCCAAGCAACTTG
>CAZZVE010000386.1:0-1951 GCA_964657325.1 uncultured Ktedonobacterales bacterium | reverse complement strand
CGGCTGTGAAAGACCACCTGTCAGATGTCACCAACGGCAAATCATTACGAGGAGAACGAATTGCTTTCCTCGCCGAGAATGGCTACGACTATGTAGGTGCGATTGATCTACAGATTGCGTGACTGCCCGGTGCTGACAATGTCCGACAGTGACATTCCTCTCTATTCTTGCACACAATGCAATTGCGTTGCCTCTCAGCCAGGCCTTTCCAAGCTCCGAGTTGAGATATATCATTGAGAACAGCGAGGCTGTCCTGCTTCTTTCCACTACAAAGTTTCGCGGGAAGGCACAAGATGTACTGAAGGAGCACATCCAGCATAAGCCACAGTTGGAGGTCCTGGACAAGATTGATACTGGTGCAACTTCTGCCGAGAATGTCAAATTCGAGCAGGAAACATCTCCAGATGATGGTGGCTTCATGCTGTACACCTCAGGTACCACGAGTAGACCGGTAATTCAGTACTTCTATTAGGAGGGACCACCTAATGCTGACAATGCTCCCAGAAAGGTGTCGTTTTGTCTACTTCAGTCATCACAGCACAAGCTCAGTCACTAATCGAAGCATGGAAGTACAGCTCCTCTGATGTCCTTTTACACGTTCTACCTCTTCATCATATCCACGGTACAGTCAATGCGCTTTTCACGCCGCTAATGGCTGGCTCTTCAATCGAATTTCTCTACCCGTTCAATACGGATGCTGTCTGGAAACGACTTGCTGCACCGTTTATGTCAAACACTTCTGGTCAACAAGAACCAATCACTTTTCTCACAGCAGTGCCGACAATTTGGACAAGACTACTTGATGCACACCCAACCCTCGACGAGGAGACGAAGACAGCTTCCCGGAAAGCTATATGCCCCGAAATTTTACGACTTAATATATCCGGCTCAGCCGCTCTACCAACTCCAACTAAGAAAGCTTGGACAGAATTAAGTGGCGGAAACGTCCTTCTGGAACGCTATGGTATGACCGAAGTAGGCATGGCTCTATCTTGTGGTCTTGACAATGCCGATCGTGTAGACGGAAGCGTCGGCTGGCCTTTGCCTTTTGTCGAGGCGAGACTGGTGGACACCGAGACTGGAGACGTCATTGCTGCAGGAGAAGAAAATGACACGAACGGTAAGCCTCGAGATGGTGAGATTCAGCTCCGTGGACCTACTATCTTCAAAGAATACTGGCGTAATCCTAAGGCCACCTCTGAAGAATTCGTTGAAAGTGAGGATGGCAAGGGAAAGTGGTTCAAGACAGGCGATGTGGCAATGAGACAAGAAGTGAAAGGTGCTGGGAAAAGCAATCAAGCGTGGGCTAAAGGACCTCTCTATTTCATTAAAGGTCGTGCCTCTGCAGACATCATCAAAACTGGTGGAGAGAAGGTCTCTGCTCTTGAAATAGAACGTGAACTGCTTGCATTGCCCCAAATTGCTGAGGCAGCTGTGGTTGGCGTGCCATCGGAGAAGTGGGGCCAGAAAGTCACAGCTGTTTGTGTTCTGAAGAAGGGCCAAGAGCTCTCGCCTCTAAACATGCGAAGAGCGCTCAAGGAACGGCTGGTTGGCTACAAAGTGCCACAAGCGATGAAGGTCGTTGAAAGTATACCCCGAAATGCTATGGGCAAAAGTGAGTGCTTTCTGAAGCGAGCAATGGTCGAGTGCTGACTACGTCTAGTTAACAAGAAGAGCCTCGTTAAGGAACTCTTCCCGGACGCAACATAAACGTCGTGTTACATATCAGGCACAACCATCGCGTTATATCATGTTATACCTAGCTTGCAACATATTGTGTTTCGGTGCCTGCCGAGGCACCGTGAGGTTAAATCATTTGAATTCTATTGCATTGGAATTAGCGTATCTTTAAATTCCTGGCGTGCTCCCTATCTTCTCACAGTTTTGTATGCTCATGCTCATGCTTATGCTCACGCTCACTATCAGCAAATTGTAGGCGTGCTCCTCACCC
>CAZZVE010000385.1:0-1971 GCA_964657325.1 uncultured Ktedonobacterales bacterium | reverse complement strand
GCTGCGCCAAAAGTTCGGATGTGTTTGGAGTACTTTTCTAGCCAATCACAGCGACGGGAAATGCACTTCGAACCGCCGGATGTCCGAATTGTGGTGGCCAGATGTCGGCGAAAGTTGCCTCGTGCTCGAGTAATTCCCTCCGAAAAGGAAATTCAAGAAGACGCGCCCAGACCACGGCCAAGTCCCTTCTGACCCTCGAAGCTGCCACCAATAACCACGGAAAGTGAAGACTCGCCGCAGAATGCTTAGCATCATATTAGCATACATTTCGAACTGCTTCCAACATGTAGGTAGTTGCAGTTATTTTCTCTCCATATGGAAGGGACGTGCCGAGAATGGATACGCAGTCCTCCGCAAAGATCGTTTACGGGACTGGCGGTGTCGATCCGGTCATTCTAAATCGTGTTCCCGAGAACTTGTTTGTGAACCGGTAACCTGGCGAGGATTACTCAAGAAGACACTATATAACAAATGTAATTCGTCCCACCCGCATCGATCTGGTGCAAGAGCCTAGAACCATGCGATGTTGTGCATCCACCACGATTGACCACATGGCTTTCGTTGCACAGTCCAGGCACCTTCAGGTACAAGTCGAATGGACCCATCATAGCTCTGATACAACAGTGGTAGTTCCCGGCATGGGAACGGACACATCCTGTAGTAAAGTCAAGATACACACTCCAAACCTTCTTGTAGTACAGTCTTGACCCACTTCAACCCACTTCCTCTATATTTCGCTTTACTGGCTTGACTCCTTTCAGCTTATCGATAATGTCCGTTGAACTATTCTCTGTCCCAATTTCGTCTTCAGATACAGAGGTAATATCATCGGATGACTCGTTATCGTCTGACACGGTTGTTTTCAAGGTCGCCGCCTTTTCAGTCGTAGGCTTTGCCTTCAGAACACCAAGACCCAGGTTCATTTCGATGTGCTGTTCTTCCTCGTCACTGACAGCATCAATCCGCTTGGCAGCCACATCTGGATCAGTTGCAAGCTCGGCATTGGCCTGTTGGAGCTGTGGCAGAAACGAGGTCAGTCTTGACTTGAGAGTTGTGGATGAAGTTGCTGTCTCAGGAACGGAAGATGGTGCAGAAGCGATGATAGGTTGATTGCGGCCCGTGCCTTCCTCATCCTCATTTGCGTCTATCTCGTCCGACTCTGTCTCATCTGAGCTTGAACCTGACGAGCTTGTCTCATCATCTTCAGACGTGGCCTCACTCAAGTCCTCAAATGACGTGGAACCATCACCGGAGTCGCGCGCCTGAGATTCGTCCTGGTCAACTGGATCGAGTCTTGTCATACTGAAACCGAGGCCAGCCAGCCTGTGGGAATGAAATTTCTCCAACCTTGTATGTATTTCTTGCAATGTGTTGGCCTTATTTATGTCATGTTCCTCACAGTTTCAGCTTGGAAGCGCAGGCGTAAGACTTCTTAGACTCTCAAATTAACTGTAAGTACGTTCTTACACATCTGTAAAAAGAGGGTGAGTAAGCGAGACGTCAAATCCGAAACAGAGAAGACAGATGGAAAATAAGCTTTCACTAGCGCTCTCCCGTTCTATACTGGGCTTTGGTCCACGAATCATAGCCATGAAGATGTTTCATATGTTCGTGTTTCAGGTGTGAAGATTGAAGATGATCTCAGCATCCCTGCCTTAGGTTCCCAGCACATCGGAAATGAATATCCTTGGGTGAAACAGCAGCATGAACTGTGCGCTAAAATTATCGATGTCATTATCAGTCAATCAGAGAACAGAGGCAAGCATTCGACGTCGAAGCCTCGCTCTTTGGGCCTGTGCTGAATCAGGTTGACGCTGGTGATTATCACACTCTTCCTTTGCACTACCATCCAGTATTTCCGGGAGACACCTTCGGGTTCTATCTCACATCGCTTCGCAGCACCGGCTTCCTGCAATCACCCGGTCCCTAGAGTCTTCTAAGGCTCCTGTTGCTTCTACTTGTTGAGATCAA
>CAZZVE010000384.1:0-1995 GCA_964657325.1 uncultured Ktedonobacterales bacterium | reverse complement strand
TTTGTCTTCTCTCAGCCTCGTGATGCAGGGGTCTGCCAAGTGGATACGAAGTCCGCAGAAAATGGGAAAGAATAGGCGCAATTACACATGTCGAAGGCTGACGTAAGACAGATATAGATCCACATCGAGCATCCTACCTCGCTCGGGAATGCGACCTTCCGTTGTGAGCGACATGGATTCATCACCACTTACTGGTCAAATCATCATTCAGCGACGCTTCGTGTCACCAAGCCACGTCTTTGGACTTTCGTCCTTTTCTCAGCTTCACGATGAGTCTTCCTTCTTCCACACTCGTTGTGAATCACAAGAGACGTGTCCTCGTTTTTGAACGCTTTGATCAAGATGCAGGGAATCGTGAATGACTTTGGACAAGTCTTCGTTACGCGACCTACCATAACAGTTCCGGCTGTAATCTTCCTAATCTTTATCGCCCTTCGACTACTGAAGAGTGAAACTTTGGTGCCCAAGTCCTTGCCCTGGGTCGGTCGTCCTACGAGCGGACCATTCGCCGAGACTAGAGCTAGTTTTAGCAGTTTCAATAATGTCAGAGCATGGCTAAAGGAGGGATACGCGACTGTACGGGAGCTCTTTACACCATCCAGACTCGTCACTGATAAACATTGCAGTACTCACAAAAGGGCAAGTCATATATCTTCCCGGACTTCAGTGGGAAGCCTGAAATCGTCATCCCCAACAACAAGACCAGATGGCTCCTTGACAAACCCGATAACGTCTCCAGTGTTGGCGCTGCACACTATGATCTGCTTCAGGGTGACTATTCTTTCACTGATTCTTATGTGATGAAGACGCTCTACCATGAACATGTCGTACACAAGAACCTTGCCAGACGATTGCATTCAATCATTCCTGGTACATGGGAAGAGCTTCAGCTTCGCTTCGACCAGACATGGGGCTTCGACACTACAGAATGGAAGGAGATCTGCGTATTCGAAAACATGATGCGGACCATTGCTCAGGCCTCCAATAGGATGTTTGTTGGTGTGCCTCTATGCCGCAATGAGGACTATCTAGCCAACATGGGCTCCTTCGCGCAAGATGTCATGGGGGTTGTCGTTGCCATGCAATTTGTGCCATCCTTCCTGGCCCCAGTATTCGGGCCCTTATGTGCGATCCCCAACACTATTCACTACAAACGAGTTGCGAAGTACACCGTTCCACTAATCAAGCAAAGACTGGCAGATATCGCCAAGAAAGATAGCAACCCTGAGTACAAGTGGGAAGAGCCGGACGACTACATCACTTGGCATATAAGGCTGGCACAATCGGAAGGCAAGACGAGAGAACTCGAACCAGAAATGATGTCTAGATTCCTGATGCCCCTCAGTTTCGCAGCAATCCACACAACTACCTTTACCATTACAAACACCTTTTTTGACCTCCTTGGGTCGGACCCAGATAGGAACTTCATGGCCGGCCTCCGTGAGGAAGCAGAGCGGGTATTCAAAGAGGAAAAAGGTATTTGGACCAAAGCTGGCCTGAATCGCCTCGTCCGCGCAGATTCAGCCATACGAGAAAGCATGCGCGTCAGCAATTTCCTCACGCGTGGAGTGATGCGTAAAGTTGTCACAAAGGAAGGCTTAAAGAACGAAGATGAAGGCTGGACTGCACCGTACGGTGCATACATCTCTGTTGATGTTGACTCCGTCCATCACGATCCAAACATATACCCGAATCCATACGATTATGATGCTTTCCGCTTCTCAAGGCCTAGAGAGGAGTACGAAGCGAAACATCCAAATGATAAGGATTCGGCCGAGAGCTTGAGATTGAAGAATACAGGAATGATCTCCACAGGGGATACATTCCTACCTTTCGGCCATGGGAGGCATGCTTGGTATGTGTATTGCTCTTATCACGAATTTCTAGCTAACATTCGTCCTACAGTCCTGGGCGCTTCTTCGTCAACCATGAGTTGAAAATGCTGCTTGCTTACATGGTGATGAACTACGATGTGCAGTATTTGCCTGAAAGGCC
>CAZZVE010000383.1:0-1996 GCA_964657325.1 uncultured Ktedonobacterales bacterium | reverse complement strand
TGCCGACGAGGACGCGATACATCGGTCCCTACATTTTGCCTTTTTCACCCTCATGAGAAACATTTTGCTATCCTCTATCGTTCTATAGAAGACCTCCGAAAAAATATTCTAAAAAAGAAAGTATATATATGAGAGACAAACGTAGCCGAAAACAAGAGGAACAAATTGTTCCTGGGATGATAGTAGAGGCGACAGAAGGTGATCTCGGCGAGCAAGATATAAGCCCAGCGAAGGTGACAGACGTAAAAAAAGATGCACAAGGAAATATAAAGGGTATTGAGGTTGAGAAGGGTATGCTCTTCCGCAAAAAGCTTGAGATACCCGTAGGTCGTATTCAAGAGGTTGATGAGGCAATAAATGGTCAAACTCCTGGTGATGTTAAAATTAATGCGAATGAGTCAGAGTTAGAGTCGCTCACACAAGCAGGGGAACAAACTCTCTCACGGGAAGAGGAGAGACCTCAGGATAGCTTGCTCGATCAGGTTGAGCAACAAGCTCCAACAGTCGAAGGAATGCGCGAAAAAGAAAGCAATATTCAGGCTGTTCGTCCCAAAACCACGTTCTGGCGCATTATTGGACCTGGTGTACTTTCAGGAACATCTGGCAACGATCCATCTGCCGTAACCGCTTACGCAGTCGATGGCGCAACCGCAGGTTATGGTCATCTCTGGTTGATGCTGCTTTCAACACCATTATATCAAGCTGTGCAGTTTGCTTGTGCCAAAATTGGACGTGTTAGCCAGCGTGGTCTATCACAGATTTTGCGTGAGCACTATGGGCAACCTGCCGCTGTAATAGCCTCACTCTTACTCATCATCACGAATGTAGCACTTATCGCGGCAGATCTTGCCGCAATCGGCAGTGGATTAGAGTTGGTAACAGGTATTCGCTGGGTCTGGTTTGTCGTTCCCGTCGGACTTGTGTTGTGGTATTTAACGGTCTATCGCAATTTTGAGTCGTTCAAGAAAATCTTTCTGACAATGAGTTTTGTATTCGTCGCCTATATCCTGACCGCGTTTTTCTCACACGCCGATTGGGGCGCGGTGCTCGTACATACCTTTGTACCACAGATCAGCTTGGATTTCGCAAGTATCAGTAGTGCGGTCGCTCTGCTAGGTGCAACCATCTCGCCCTATTCCATGTTCTGGCAAACACAGGGAGAACTTGAGGAGAAGCGCACGGGCACACTCAAGAAGCAGTTGCGTGAGGCCGAAATTGATGTTGGCACAGGCTCTATCAGTGGACAGGTTGTGGCATACTTTGTGATTATTAGCACGGCATCAACAATCTTCATTCACCATGGCAGCATCAACACGGCGGCAGACGCAGCCCATGCACTTGAACCACTCGCGGGACCGCTTGCTCGCTACCTCTTTGCCGTTGGTCTCGTTGGCTCTGGCATTGTTGCCATTCCGGTCCTGCTGGCGAGTACATCCTATGCGGTGGCGGGAGCGTTTGGGTGGCCTTCTGGTCTATCGAAGCGACCCTGGCAAAACGAGGGATTCTACCTCATTCTTACGGCGGCACTCGTTGTAGGACTGATCGTCGCGCTCATCGGTATCGACCCCATTCGCTTGATTTTCTGGGCCAACGTGCTCGCGGGCGTCATGGCTCCCATACTGGTCATTACTATCCTCTTCGTCGGCAATAATCGCACGATTATGAAAGGGCAACGCCTCAGTTTGCTCAACAACATCGGTCTAGTGCTAATTGTCGTCATACTCGTTGTCGCTGTTGTATTGCTGTTGTACGGGTTGGTGACGGGACAGGGACATTAACAACACAATTTAACAAAATGGTAGGGACCGATTATGCTGTTTAACAAATTGGTACAGATACCTCCTGATGAACATTGACAACCCAAAACGGTCATTCTTCTCGGTAGGGGCGCCATGAATTGCTGCCCCTACCGCCATTCCATGTTCGAGTGTTAACGTTCATAAGGGACCGATGTATCCGCATTATTTTATCAAAAAGGATTATCGCGTCCAGCCAG
>CAZZVE010000382.1:0-1997 GCA_964657325.1 uncultured Ktedonobacterales bacterium | reverse complement strand
TGCAGCTTGCATAGTGGAATATTGCAGATTGAACACCGCGGCAGAACCAGTAATCGAAGATTTTTCTGGGATCGTAGCCGGGTTCGCGGTTGTGATGATTGTATGCTGTTGCTGGTGACATTTTGAGGTTTGCGGCGCCCCCTTGCCCACCGATCACTTTTGGAACGATTTGAGACTTTTCTGAGTGCCAGGATCCAATGTTTATGCAACAGCGATGATTGTTTGAGCAAGATAGTTTGTTTGTTCATGTGTTTGGCGTCTGCAGAGAGGGAGGAGGAGGGGTTCTTATGTGACGTTCATATCAACCACCGTGATCGCAACGGGGGCCCCGAAGATCAACCGGACAGCGTGTTCGGTTTACAGTTTTCGTTTACAACCATGGATTCCCTTAGCATGACTCTAGGACTATCCGCAAACCGAGTCAATGCAGGTCGTTGGATTGGCTCGACCATTAAAAAGAACATGTAGTCGCTTACGCCGTGTCGCTGCGTGCGGCTATCCACGCTTCAGCCGACAAAACCTAGCATGTGAAGCAGCTGTGCGAACATACCATGCCGGCCAGTTATGCTATGCTGCACGCGATGGACGTTTTGATGTTCTAAAGAGTGGCTCGGATGTCGAACACCCTTTAGCAATCGGAAAACTTCGAAACCTTGCACCAGACGTACCGCATACGTTCTACTCACGATCCACTTCGCCCTACTTCAATCTGGCAGTTGAACATCACCTACTGACGTACTCCCATCCATCCTCTCGCATTCTTTTCACCTATACGAACACACCATGTGTGGTGATTGGACGAAACCAGAACCCGTGGGTTGAGTGCGATATTCGGGCTATCGCAAACGGGACATCCGATGGGCGACATGTGGAGTTGATCAGAAGACGGAGTGGAGGCGGTACAGTTTTCCATGATGAAGGCAATCTGAACTATACTGTGATTGTGCCTGGCGACGGATTTGAGCGCAGGACGCATGTTCAGATGGTGGTGGATGCCTTGGTAGCCCTTCGCGAAAAGCAGAACGTATCGAGGCGGTGGAACAAGGTCAGGGTAACTGATCGAAATGATATCTTTGCTTGCCTCAAGCCCAAGTATAGAGAGGACTGCGGAGAAGAGAAGTGGTTCAAAGTTTCTGGGACAGCGTTCAAGCTCACAAGAGGCCGAGCTCTACACCATGGCACACTCCTTCACTCATCTCCTTACATTGACTCGATTGGGAAGTTTCTACGAAGCCCGGGGAAGGAGTACATCACTGCAAAAGGTGTTGAGAGTGTCAGAAGCCCAGTCACGAACCTCTGGAATGTCGAAAAACACCGACGACGCCGGGACATGACCACTTCGGTCAGGAAAGCTATAGAGCGGGTGTGGGCGCAGAAGTATGCAGTTGAATCTGTAGTTTCACCTGATGCAATCCAGGTCGCCGACCGTCAACCCGAAGAGCTGATTCCAGAGCTCATGGCTGGTCTCCAGGAGTTGAGAACTGACCCATGGCGATGGGACCAGACTCCCGGCTTCTCTTTTGATTCCAAAGCTATTGTAATGGAGGGACAGAGTTTGCGACTGACCTTTGAGGTGAAGAATGGTCTCGTCCAAAGCATTCAGACTTCAGAAGTCCTACAAGCGAGATACGAACAGCTCCTACTGGGCCAGAGCATACGCGAACTCAGTTCTCCTGGAAGGTGGGAAAGTTTACCGACAGATGGAAAGGTAGCGATCGATCTACAAAGAAGATTGATAGAGCTCCTCCAGCTATGCTTTCCTCCGCTGAAAAGCAAGGACAGCGTGAAAGGTGACGAAGATGAATGAAAGAGCAGAAGGACGGGGATATCACGCCGGGAACTGCCGCTGGGCCAAATTCCGACTCGCAGATGATCTTGGACATGACACTGGCGACGATCAACCAGCAGCACGGACAAGCTGATAGCCGAGTAGAACATATATTTGATCACGTCCGATTATCAGCAACAACTTTATCCGCCTCCGTTCAGGATCATTT
>CAZZVE010000381.1:0-2013 GCA_964657325.1 uncultured Ktedonobacterales bacterium | reverse complement strand
ATGCTACCCACGCCGACTTATATAAAGCTACCGACGATCTTTTCGATACCATCGAATCTATTGTTACAGGTGTCACAGATATGGGGGCCACGTTTGTACCTCATGATCCAGATTTGAAAGATGCAAGCGAAGAGGCGTATACCTTGGGGCATGTCATTGTTCATCTAACCGCGACACTTGAAGAGGCATCATCAGTTGGCTCTGTCCTGGCGCGCGGTATTGCCTTCGAGGGCCGATTGCGCAACGAGGTTCCTTGGCAAACTATACATACGGCGCAACAAGTACATGCACGTCTCAGAGAGAGTCGCCGTATGTGTAAAGCTTATCTCGACGCATGGCCCGACGCACCTCATCTTGATGTGACGATTATGCGTATTCCCAGCTTTGGACCTATGAATGCCATCGGTATGCATGCATTAGGTATCCTGCATGGTGGGGGACATATCGAGCAGTTACGAGAAATTATGCGTCAATCCAAAACGTTGGTATAGAAATCAGGCATTCTCATGTCTTTACAACAAAGCTATGACGCAATCGTGATCGGCTCAGGACCAAATGGTCTTGCAGCCGCTATCACACTTGCGCAGGCAGGCAAGTCCGTTGTCGTCTTTGAGGCCAAAGATACTATTGGCGGTGGCTCGCGCACAAAGGAACTGACGCTTCCAGGTTTCAAGCACGATATCTGTTCTGCAATTCATCCGCTTGGATTGGCCTCACCATTTTTTCGTACCTTGCCATTAGAACAGTATGGACTGGAATGGATTCAACCACCTGCCGCCCTTGCGCATCCACTTGGCGATGGTACAGCTATGGTGTTGGAGCGTTCCATAGAGGCCACAACAGAGACGCTTGGCGATGATGCTTCTGCCTATAGCCGTTTAATGACACCACTCGTTGCTCATTGGCAGACGCTTGCTGACACATTGCTTGGTCCTCTGCGTCCTCAGATGTTTCAGCATCCCTTCCTGCTAGCTCCCTTTGGACTGAACGCCATTCGTTCCGCCGAAAGCCTTGCGAAACAACTCTTTAGGGGTGAGCGAGCGCGTGCAATCTTTGCGGGTATGGCGGCTCACTCCTTTTTACCGCTCAATCATAGTTTAAGTGCCGCGTTTGGCATGATGCTTGCACTTTTTGGACATGGCGTCGGTTGGCCTATTCCTCGTGGAGGTTCACAAGCAATTGTCGATGCACTTGCCGCGTATCTACGTTCGCTTGGTGGAGAGATTGTAACAGATGTTGAGGTCACCTCAATTGAGATGCTGCCTACCGCACGTGCTCTTTTGTTTGACATTACACCACAGCAACTTTTGAGGATTGCTGGCGATCATCTTCCTACGAATTACCGACACAGCTTAGAAAGGTACCGTTATGGACCCGGCGTGTTCAAAATCGACTATGCGCTTGACGGGCCGCTTCCTTGGAAAGCACAGGAGTGTCTACGTGCAGGAACCGTGCATCTTGGTGGAACGCTTTCAGAGGTGATGCTTTCGGAGCGACAGATAGGGCAGGGCATACCGGCGGAAAAGCCATTTGTGCTGCTTGCCCAACAAAGTCTGTTCGATCCGACTCGGGCACCCGTTGGGAAGCATACTGTGTGGGCGTACAGCCACATCCCTAATGGCTCGACCTTCGATATGACGAAACGTATTGATGCACAGATAGAACGTTTTGCTCCTGGTTTTCAAGATCGTATTCTCGCAAAAAATGTTATTCCACCGAATGAGCTGGAAGCCTATAACGCGAACTATATCGGCGGTGATATCAACGGTGGCGTTGCTGACTTGTTCCAATTCTTTACACGCCCAACGATTCGCCTTAATCCATATACAACGCCGAACAAGCGTATCTACATCTGCTCATCTTCAACGCCGCCCACAGGTGGGGTACATGGTATGTGTGGCTATTATGCCGCGAAAGCAGCGTTGCAACGAGCGTTCTAAATACATAAAATCGGATGATACAGGCTGGAATGCGAGCATTCCAGCCTGTATCATCCGATTTTATGTAGAAATC
>CAZZVE010000380.1:0-2149 GCA_964657325.1 uncultured Ktedonobacterales bacterium | reverse complement strand
AAAACCGTATATAGTAGTGACAGGGCTTGCCCCCGTCATGCACTTGATCTTCTATACATTTATACATTTGCACGGAGAGAGAAGGAAACCGTATGGATATCTTGATTATAGGGGGCCTCCTGGTCATAGGCGTTGGTGCGCTTGTCGCGCTCTTTTTTGTTTTAAGAGGCGGCAACACAGCACAAGCGAGAGTACCAGAAGCTGTTCCACAAACAGCGAGAGAAGCTCCACCAACGCCCGCACCTGCACCTGAGTCAGAGCAACTACCTCAGTCAGAACCAACCCGTGTAACAGCACCAATGCAAGAAGAGGTTGCACCCCTGTCAGAGGTGAGGACAGTGCCGGTAGCAGAAACAGTCGCACAAGATGGTGCTACAACTACTCAGCCCATATATGAGAAAGAGCAACCACTTCGCGTACACTTGAATGGTCAGTTTCACGAACTTACCCATGGTCTTCGTAGCCTACAACAACAAGCAATCGAGATGGAACAGCGTCTTAGTTCGCTCAACCAAATGCTTGAAGGCATTGAGCGAAATCAGTCTGAAGAGAAGTAGCACTAGACAAGAAGATGAGGTCGGCTAGCCGACCTCATCTTCTTGTCTCACTTTCATCCTTCCCACCACTCTCTCCATCGTTGGTATCCCCTGCACACCCTCTTGCTCTACTGAGAACGAGGCAACACAGTTTGCAAAGTCTACTGCCCGTTCAGCATTTCCATGTTTATATAAATCAATCAAAAATGCTGCTGCGAACACATCACCGGCACCTGTTGGGTCTACCTCCTGGGCAGTATATGCAGGAAAGTGTTGTGCAATACCATGCCGAAAGAGAGTCGCACCAGACCGACCGTCGGTAGCCACAAGCAATGGGACACGCATACTCCACTCGTGGAGTATCGCATCAGCCTCCTGGCGATTGCCATGAGCGAAAGGTAGCAGATCGTCATGGCTTAAGATTAATACATCGAGCAACGGGAGTATCTGTTCCGCGGTCTCCCATGGTGTGGGCCAGACACGCCCATCAGCATCCCAACGTCGTAACCAACCTTGAGGAGTTGCGGCAATAATTGCACCAGAACGACGCCGAAAGAGCGCAACAAGCTCAGGAGGAATCTCTTGCGCTAATGGCCCTACTAACACAATTGGCGCATTCCGCCACGACGGAGGCACATCTACCATAGCCAACGTATCAGACCGTGCTTGCAAATATTGCGTGCGAAATCCTTGCTTGTACTGATTTATAAACGTAGTCGTTTTCGCAGCCGGACGTACTGCAAGTGCTATATCGGGAAGTATACGAGGAAGTTCTTGTATGAGATCAGCCGAGGCACAGGTAACGATACCTGCCGCTAATCCTAAACGGTAGGCGGTGAAGGCAGCAAACGTCACAGTACCACCAAGCGAGAACGAGCCATCAGAATGGAGGTCGCGTGTCGCATGGCCGAGTGTGAGAAATTGTAACGAGAATGGTGGAGATAATTGTTTTAAGTCATCTCTACCATTCTGTAGGTTTGGCATGTTACCTTCCAATGCGTTTAAGCGAAATAACGACACGTCGCTCTTCACCCTCGCCAATACTCTCCGTGCTAATATCTTTACTATCCGCCAGGGCTATGTGGACGATTCGTCGTTCGTTAGGGGGCATCGCCTCCAACGCTATTGCGCGACGATAGTTACGTACCTGCTGCGCCACACGCAAAGCCAACGAGCGCAAGTTCTCTTCGCGCCGCTCGCGATAGTTTTCCGCGTCAATTGTGATACGCATACGATGCTTGGTGCGATGTCCAACAATGAGACTTACGAGGAGTTGTAACGATGCTAATGTTTCACCTCGTCGCCCAATTAACAAGCCAAGGTTCTCGTTGATACCATGAATATTGAGGGCAAGCGGGTTTGTTGAACGCACCTGTACGGTTGCGTGAATGTTCATGTAGCGTAAAATATGTTGTAGAACATCAACAGTAATTTCAACGTCCTCACGTGAAGGCGTCTCAACCTCTTGCATCTCGCCTTGTGCCACACTTACATCGCCAAATTCAGAAATACCGGGCAAAGGATCGGATGATGCAATAAAAGGTACTGGCTCATCTTCCTCAAACTCCCCATCCTCGTCCTCCTCAAGTTCCTCGTCGTCGTCGAGTTCTTCG
>CAZZVE010000379.1:0-2158 GCA_964657325.1 uncultured Ktedonobacterales bacterium | reverse complement strand
TATGAAGACTATCGAGCAAGCTTGTCTAGCCTGCGAAGCATGGTAGCGTTGGAGGTCAAAAGTTATATCAGACAAAGTATCATCGGTGACCAGGAGTTATTGCAACGCATTTTATCAGTTCTGATGACTAAGTGGCTCCATCGAAACATCCCAAATAGTACGAAACAATCAATTTCGAGTTGCATCTGGGAAATAGTACAGAGGAACAAGAACAGAGCGCTGGGCGATGCTCTAAGTGCTACTATTTCATTATCAGCTTCCGACCGCGCTACACTTTCAGCAAATGCACAATCTAGGAAACGCTTTGAGGACTGGCGTACTGCGCTGGAAAAGTTCTCACGTGCATTACAAGACCGCAACTGTGAGGCCTCAAAACTCACCCAGTTGCAAAGAAGCTTGAAGGCAGAGGAGCAGCGCATGTCTGAAGACCACTTCTGCGCCAAGATACTTGCTTTCAGTAAGGGTGGACCCCTATCAATGGCTGAAATGGGTGAAGTCTTCGCTGCAAACCAAAGCAAAGAACGTGTCATACTTGTTGATTGGTTTACTGCTGATGTGCCGGCCGCCTTTGACAAGCTCTTCATGGTGACGTTGGAGGTGGCTCCTAACTTGCAGTCGCCTGTGGTACTGGAACTGGAACTTGGAATAGCGGGAAAGATCCTCGAGTGGAACCGCAAATACATCCAAGGGAATAATGCTGCCCAAAGTCGTCGACAAAGAGCAGCTCATGACGAGCTGAACCTGCTAGCGGGACTTGTGCAACCGTTGGTCACTGTATCAAACCCAAACGACATCCTAGTCTTCTGTCCCACGACCAAATGGCAACTGCATCGAGTTCCTCTACACGCTATAAGGCTGCGCAGCGAAGCACCGAGCAGAGAAGCCCACGATTCCAAACAAACAAACCTGCTGTTTCTCAGAAATCGCATCGTGTATACCTACAGCCAGTTCCTACTGCGGTTAAGTGTTCTCACAAGACAATCTGAAACACCTCCCCATGCCGCCTTCACAGCCACATTGCTGAGCCCGCTGGACTCCGCAGACAACTCGCGAGGCACCGACATTCCTCCTTCCCAGAATGGTGGCGAGATATCACGAAGAATGACCGATTTGACCAGGTTTCTCACCATATCTGATAATCAGACAAAGCTGTTGACCTCTACATTCGTAAAACAGCCTGCTGCCATACAGGCGATGCTCAATTCCTCCTTTTTTGCATTCCTTGGCCATGTTCAAACGGCATCACCGGCCATAAAATCACGCATGGTGTTATATCATCCGGACCCAGCAGATGAAGTTGGGGCTTCCAGCGAAACAGACCCTGAAACTTTTCTTAGTGGTGAGGATATCATCGGCCGCACGCAGTTGCAAATGGGCGCGCATGTTGTGCTCCTCGCATGTGGGAGTGGCATAACAGAGGCACGTGTGCAGGACGAAGTCCTCGGTCTCGTGCCAGCGTTCTTCCACTCTGGCGCAAGGAGCGTCGTGGCTACATTGTGGGCAGTCCGTATTGAGGTGGCGTGTACGTGGCTACAAGCAGTTCAGAATTGCTGGGAGAGCCGGGAGGTGGAGTTGAGACGGCAGGGCAGGGCCAGGAATTCTACCTCATGGACCAAGATGATAGACTTGGCCGAGATCTTCAGAAGCGCTACCAAGGTACTGATGGAGAGTGAGGAATCCGAGGGAATAGATTCGTGGGCGCCTTTCGTGTATAGCGGATACTGGATGTATCCCAGGGTGCATGTCGATGCTTTTGATAGCGAGGACGAGGAAGACTGACCGACACCATGCGCCAGTCTGCTATGTCAGCTCCCTATAGTTTCTTCACCGCTTTGCGAGGTCAAATTCCAGGCTAGCCGTTGTACGTACTGCACTAACGCGCTAGTGGCACATTGGAAATGGAGGCGGTGGAATGCATGTGGCCTGCGGGCCTTTGATCTGCACAGTGCACTTGTCAAGACAAAATCTGAAATTCTTGATTGAGCGCAAAGCTAGCACAGGCTGTGGACGTAAGCACACTCATTTCGCAAAAGATAAAAGTAAGGAGGAGGTTTGCGAACCTTCTGAACGAGTTCGCACGGAAATGGCACTGTCAATATTGCGGTAAGTGCATATGTATATGTACACCCTGTTCATAAGAGCCCTCAATGCTTATCCG
>CAZZVE010000378.1:0-2197 GCA_964657325.1 uncultured Ktedonobacterales bacterium | reverse complement strand
GTACTAGCCACACACTGCTTTATTGCTGCCTTAGCTGTATTCCTCCGGTCTTATCTCTATATATTTCCCGAACCATTGCAGTGTCTTTTCCCAATAGATCGGCCACTGACTAGGTTTCGCTCGACCACCATGCCATGCGCCAGGAACGCGCACAAATTCAACTGGAACCTTGCCAATCATCTTGAGGGCCATATATAACTGTTCCGATTGCTCGATGGGGCAACGCAGATCGTTTTCGGGATGCAGCAAGAGCGTTGGAGTGGCGATGCGTGTAGCATAGGAGAGTGGTGAACGCTCACGATAATAGTTGGCACGTTCAGGTTCCCATGGATAGCCTTGTGCCTGTACAACTTGCCAGAAGCCAAGATCAGAAGTGCCAACGAAGCTAACGAGATTTGATATCCCTGCCATAGGGACAGCCGCTTTGAAACGACTTGTCTGTCCAATAATGAACATAGACATATAACCACCATAGCTATAACCCATCACAACCATGCGCTCAGGATCAGCGATACCTCGTGTAATGCATTCATCAACACCGAGCATGATATCCTGATAATCCCAACCACCCCAATCGCCAATAACACGATTTAGAAATGCTTCACCATAGCCAGTGCTACCATGCGGATTACAATAGAAGACCGCATAGCCTTGCGCTGCTTGACACTGGTACGTCGGATCAATGCCTATCCCATAAGACCACTGTGGCCCACCATGAATATGTACTATGAGTGGATAGCGCACACCTTCCCGCGCTCCTACAGGATGAATAAGCCACCCATCTATTTCGTCACCATTCGCGCCTTTGTATGTGATACGCTCGGTTTTCCCTAACTGCAATTCGGACATGCTCTGGTCATGAAGATGAGTAAGTGGTCTCTGTTCTTCAGTCCCCGTGTCTAGTAAAGGCAAACGGTACAACTCCCAGGGATGTTCCGCTTGTTCCTGTACTACAAGGAGAGCTTGTTGATCGGGAAAAAGAGCAAGGAAGCCTGTTATAGATTCGCTAGTAGTTACTGGTGTTATTGTTCGCCCTAAGACAGACATACGATAAATGTGAGAACAGCCGTGTTCTGTTACAAGAAAAAAGACGTGTTGTCCATTTGCACTCCACTGTGGACGATATGGACCTGGCTCGCCAAAATTGCTACGGACGAGAGGGGCGGCAGCTTTGTCGAAGTCGGGAGTTAGGACGAGCGGACTGTTACCTTCGTTCCCTTTTCTTGTGACAAGATACAAACGCTCAAGATTGCTACCAAAGCGAGTTAGCTCTTTCGTGCCAACAAGAATGGCAGAGTTGCCATCGGGAGACCACGAATAGCAATTAATTTCTAACGTGCTGTCGGTGAGGCACCGTGCGATACCCGTCTCTCGATCAATCGCCCAGAGGTCACTCTCAAGCGAGCGGTCACGATTATCGTTGCGGTTATATAACACACAAATTTCGAGGCTATCAGGTGTCCAGGATACTTGCGTATGCTCAATATCACCCGTGGTGAGTCTGCGAATTGTTGCTGGCTCAATGACGTTTGAATCGCTATCTGGCGCGGGCATGAGAAAAAGATGGTTGAATGTCTCGAATAGTCCTCGTCCATCGGTACGATACCAGATAGTTGTTATAGTGCGCAAACGGATACGGTCTTCTTCATCACGCTGTTTCTTCGTGGCTTCATCAAGCTGCTTGCGTCCAGTCAGTACATCATCTTCATCAGTTAGGGATGCAGGAGCGAGAAATGCAATCTCTTTTCCATCAGGCGACCATGCGGCATCGCTGACACCATGGAGCATATTTGTAAGTTTAGAGGCTTCACCACCATCAGTATCAATCAGCCAAAGTTGATTTTTGTCTTCCCGGTCAGACAAAAAGAGGAGACGATGGCTATCCGGTGCCCATACCGGATTTGTATCATTTTTTTCGCCATTTGTTAAACGATGTGGCTCTCCAAGAGCATATCCATGTTCGTCAAGGCGTAGCAAGAAAATAGCACTAGTATCCTCGTTTTTCTCCTTGTCGCTCGCGTGCATAACAAAAGCAACACGCCGACCATCAGGAGACAAGGCGATATTGCCGAGCGTCTTCAATGTCCACAGGTCTTCAAGAGTGATTTTGTGTGCGATAGTCATTATAGAATGCTCTCCTCTTAAAGTCTTCACAGAGTATATAGTGAAATAGCGGTGTTCTATGAGTGGTCAAATT
>CAZZVE010000377.1:0-2207 GCA_964657325.1 uncultured Ktedonobacterales bacterium | reverse complement strand
ATCCTCTTCTCCACAACTGCGGAGAAGAGGATTTGACAATCAAAACCATTGAAGCCAACTGCTAGGGTTTCTCGCCCCACACAGTGAGCATAATCGTGAGACCACTAAAATCTTCTGCTTGTATCTCCTCCAATACCTGCGCATGCATTTCTGCATATGCTTCGGAGGTGATAACCCTGGTACCGATCAAAAGCGGTTGTACAAGCTCAAGCGCGAATTTTATATCTTCTAACCCTTCTTCGTGGGCTTCCATATCAAAGGAATAGTCGATGATATGTGGCTTGCTTTGAATATTCTGCATCCCAATTTGTTTGAGCAGTGGACGCAACATTGTAATCATTCCTGCGGTATGTCCGGTTGGAGAAAAGCTACGCCCTGCTTTTTGTTGTGCGATGTTCAGCAGTGCCATAAATTGTTCAAGCATAGGCTTGTTCGTGAAGCCATACTCGCCCTCAGTGAGACGTAGTATTCCTCCTGTGCGTAACACGCGCTTACACTCCGTCAAATATGGCATCCACTGAGCGAATGGCACAAAGCCGACAACGGTACGCATGTTTACCATGTCAAATGAAGCGTCAGGAAATTCCAGAGGTTGTAGTGCGTTCATGACCACAAAGTGCGCGTTGTTTAGCTTCCGTACCTGTGCATGTGCCTTCGCGTAATTGATGGTATTTTTACTGATGTCGATGCCTGTAACTTCGACGCGTGGGTATTGTTGTGCTACTTCATTGACCCAGCCACCAGGACCACATCCAACGTCCAGGATACGCGAAACGCCAGGAAGATCAGCATCTTCTTGCTCTGGCAAGACACCACCCATACCTTTTGTCATCACTCTATCTTGGTCGAGGAGGCGCGCCATCTCTAGTGCACTTTCAGCATTTATGAGATAGGTATTCTCAGTTTGCCCCTGGAAATCGTGTGCTTGTGTCATATTCTACTCCTGTTCTATCTCGTTGTGGCCTATACGTAACAACTCGTCCTCTAAGTCGCGCAACACCTTTGCCTCCGCTTCCAATCGTGAAAGAGGTTTGCCACCAGACATTGTACGCATATAGTATGTGACACGTTGTTGAAAGTGGTGTAGATAGGTTTGCTGTACATTGTGAGTTGGCATAACGCCCAATGAGATCTGTCCAACCTTGAAAAAATCACATGGTTCGAAGCTGAGAAGTAGTAGATTAGCATAGCTTGTAATCACATCTTGCAGCGTTTGCAGAAAGTAGTTTTGTAGAGGGCTGGAAAGATAGAGACACCCTGCTATACGGTCGGCCTGCAACAAGGGACATGCTATCGCGCTCTCTTCCCACTCGACAACGTGCGTAGGAAAGAGTGTTCTCTTTTCATCACTATTGCGTACAACAACAGCATGACCCTCTGTTACCGCGTATCCCTGCGGTGACTCGATGGCTAAGAAGCCTATACTGTTACGCAAATGACTATGCCAGGGTGATGTAGCACGTCCCATATCTTCACGCAAACTACGTACCACGCCCTCTGCTGTGGGCGGCATACATATACTGACACTCACCGCCAGTCCTGTCGGCATGGGATCAAGTTGGCCTAACATTTGTTGAATAATGGTGATGCGGATTGATGAGGAGCGTAACAGTGGAGGATTAGAGGCATATGCTTGTAGCACACGTTCATAAAACGCTGACGGAATTTCCTGTGCCACCTCCTCTACCGTAATTTCCTCGGTCAAAAACTCTGGGAACTCTTCAGGAATCAACTCAAGAAATTGAAGACGATAGGGGGGCAGTGCTTGCACTAGACGGTGCAGGCTCTCCATACGTGGATTAGACTTGTTGGTTGCCCAACGGGTTAATGTGACATTATTGACGCCGATCATACGAGCGATGCGTTGTCGTTCGTGCGGGTCGATGATAACCCGACCTAGAAGTGTGCGCCATGCGTATATATTTTCATCATTACTCATAGCGCATCAACTCAATTATGCCTATTCTGCTCATATGTTCCACCGTTTACCCTGACTGTTATAACAAGTGAAGTATTCCAGCACAGGATACTGTATGGAGGGTTGCTCGTCAATGAAATTTGTGTGAAATATATGTAACTTCTATGTTCTCTTATGGGTGGCAACCACCGTTGAGGTTTTTGATTGGAACACGGCACGCTACGGCACAAAAATGGTATTGCTACATACATGATCTTTCTGTCTTTGAACGCTTACGAAGGTGTTCAAG
>CAZZVE010000376.1:0-2220 GCA_964657325.1 uncultured Ktedonobacterales bacterium | reverse complement strand
CATGTTTGGCGCGGTAACCAGTCTTGGTGATTGCTATCTTTCTCACGAAGGCAAATTTGAGCAGTGAAATCACGAACAGACACGTCCTAGGCTGCTAATCATCGGTATTTTAGCACGTAGTGCCCTGTGTCATTATCCACAACAAGAAGCCAGTGATGTTCAGGATCGAATGATGTGTTCTGTAAGGTTGACACGTTTCAAGTCCTCGGGACGGAGACTTTTCACGATTATCACGTCTATTCTCGCCTGTGTAGATTTTTGGGGCAGAAGCGCAACAATTTCCATGGGCTATGATGCTGTCAGTAAACTTGTTTGTCTCATCAAGCAGCAACTGTAGTAACTAACCGACAAAAACTCTTCTGGTGGTCTCCACGAATAATGTTCTGCACATATAGCAGACAGGTCTGTCTCTAATGTGACTGTGAGAGTCCTTCCTTTCAAGCTTTTCAGAGCCTGTAAAGCTACGAATAGGTCGCCATCCCCGTAGCCAGTCAGCGCTAGATGGCCAACCCATTCTTCGGACTGGCCACTTTCTTCTGCGATCGTCCTTGGTTGCAGCTCCTTTGGCTTATTATACCTGTCGAAGAACTCGACATTGTCAATGTGCAGCGTCTTGAGGCATGGAAACGAAATATCCAACCAAAAGTCACTTTGTTTCAAGGCACGAGCATTGGACATCCCCTCGGAAAGACGAACGTATTCAATGAAGTGCCGTGATTTTCTGATGAACCCGGGTGTCCGCGGTGATCGCCACAGAATATGGACCATATTTGCCCGGAAATCGAGTCTGTCTATGGCCCAGATGTCGCAGGAGATGTCTAGCCAGGTGCTCCTAGCGAGAATTTCGAGAGTTTCTGAGTACAGCTGTGAGCAGCTTATGAGAATAGCGAAATCTTCTGGTCCGTCACCCTCCACATAATACTTTGGATTTGGATAGCTGTACTTGATTTCAAACCACATATATGCAGTTGCACAGGCGATTTCGAGGATCTAGCGACGGATTTCGATCGGCAGAGTAAGGAGATGAGGCTTGCACGGTCCAGCATTCTGGTTCGTTCGCGACAGTAAAGTAAATGAAGCCATTCATGCAATCTGCGAGGTTTACGATGCTCCGTGATATAATGTGGGACGCTGATGAGGTTGAAAGAATGTTCGGTGTGGAAGCCAATGAAAGGCTTACGGTGTGACCTTGCCAAGCTAAGTTATGGTATAGTACAAATAGAACATACCCATCATGCAAGGCTCACCATGTCGTCGTTGCAGATTCGTATGCTCTTCCTGTCTTCCATGTAGCCCAGCTTTCCTCCACAACTTATCCTGAAATCACTTCAGATGACCTCTGCCAGCTGTACCTTCCTGTCTCGGTTGTCTAAAAGCTTGAAAACGACAATATCTGCGAGGTCACCTGGCTGACTCGACAGACGACAGTGGCCAACGACTTCGACCTTCTGGAAGAGAGTCAGCTGTTTGAAGATGGGGCGAGCAGAAGGACGTGGCGCAACCTACTGCAATGGCCCCTTCATCCGAGTCAACCAGGTCTGCGTTGAAAGTGAGCTTGAAACGTCGATCTGCGCTTAACAATATGTTCTCTATGAGAATGAATTGGTCGGTGCGACAAAGTAGCGCCTGACATCCACCCCAGTAATCAGACATGCCGCTCTTTGTACCTATGTCTCGAACCTCGCTTATGCGCGCGCGACTGACGGCCTTCGTCCAGGGGCTGATCCAGGGACCGAGGTTTCCAAGATGGAGTTCTCTGAGTGCAGGAAAGGATATTATGAACAGGGAAATATCTAGTGATGTGTAATTGCGGCATTTGATTGCGAAAGTGAGTGCGACCAGTTTCATAGAATGACGCGCTTTCTTCAAGAAGCCAGTATCTGCATATGAACCACCAAATAAGCGGATCATTGCTGCGTTCGTGGACCAGCCCCCATAATAGATCGGGGAGCAGTCGATGTGTAGCGAAACCTGGTCTAACAGAACAGGATGTGCCTCGTCATGCATCTGCCTGCACACGTGAAGGGTCGAGTATCCGTGAATGTCATGGCTTGTGATATGAGCTTCGTCTTTGTTAACCCTACTTCCCCGAAGACGAATGCCGATGGTCCCATGGCAAGCAAACTTGAGGATGTTTTGTCGTATCTCGTAAGGCAAACTCAGGAAGTGAGAGTTGCTCGAATTGCTTGTGGGAGGCACGAAAGCTAGATCGGATGAGGA
>CAZZVE010000375.1:0-2232 GCA_964657325.1 uncultured Ktedonobacterales bacterium | reverse complement strand
CAGATGATAGCATGGAGACCGCATCGGTGTCAATGAATACTGCTCACCCCACCCATCCACTCTTCACATCCATGCGCAAGGTAGCACGCTCCTGTACTGGTACGATGGGTCTCTGAACATGGAGGATGTAGAACTTCCCCAGCGAGAGGTGAAACGGTGCCCTCAATAATGTGGAACGGCTCTCCCTCTATCTGCCTCAGAGTAAAAGTTTCTCGCTTCATCTCCTATCCCGTTGCTCCAAATTCAGGCAGGACGAGTTGCCAAGCAGGAGCAATAATTTTGTCCGGTTTCTTGCGTGGACTTGGTTCTGGTCGCCGCAGCGCGAGCAACCATTCTGTATCAGAGATTTGCCACAAATCCAGTTGGGGACTCCGAAAATGCGTCTCCAAGCGGCGAGCATTCTTTACTTCGGTAATCTGCCGCTGATCCGACGAAAGGTGAACCGAATACAACGAAAGAGTCGTTGCCTGATGCTCCACTTTGAGTGTGTCCTCATACACCCAAACAGACACCTCTTCTCCGGTTAGCCCATTTTCTCCAAAAAACTGCCAATGCTTGAACTTGAGATATCCATGCCGATCCAGATGACGTGTAAACTGAGTAGCGTACAAGGCCCGTGAGAGAACCTCTTCTGGGTAGGTACGCCCCAGCACGCCGCGCAAAACTTCCGTGGGGCTATGTCGCCCATCCTGACGTTCGCGGTGGGCGTAGTGGTGCTCCGCGTTGTAGTTGTGCCACCACGTCTGATGGGCCTGCTGCATTTCCGGCCATGTGCGTGCTTTGGAAAATGCGTGGTCAGCAAGTCTGCGCTGTATCGAGAACAAGGTCTCGGCGTAATTTTGCCACGGGGCTCCCGCTTCGATCCGCTCCTTGCGGATACCGAGCATGTCGTAGAATTGGAGGGCCTGAGTGCTGTAAAACTGTCCTCCGCCATCAGTCACAAGGGCTTCTGGTGCTCCATATCGACGAATTGCATCGGCGAGGACCGCAAGGTAATCCCATTGGTTCTGAGTCACGGAGATGGCAGAAGAAAGGACTGCCCTCGAAAAATTCTCGAAGACGGTAATGACATACACAGGTTTGGGATCAGGCAACAGGTGCTCTTCGATGTAACGAATATCTGCACTCCAGTATTCCTGGCGTCGTGTAGCCTTGAACGGCATTTCCAGCTTGGCACGCCCCTCGCGTTTCGGTTTCTCTAAGCCGTACAGTTGCCGATTTGCAGCCATGATGCGAGCACAGGTCGTTGGACTGACCTTAATGCCCATGCGTAAGAGTGCCGTGTGGACACGAAACTTGCCAAGCAACGGGTTTTCTTGAAGCTTTCTCACCTCGTTGGTGACTTTGAGCGTCACCTTGCGTGGTCGCTTTCTCGCTTTTGATTTCTCTGGGAGCCCCGCAACTCCTTCTTCCATCCAGCGTTGAAGTGTGACGTAAATGGTAGGTCGGCTGACTTCTAAATACTGGGCAATGGACGTGATCGACCACCCTTCACTGTGCAAATGGATGACTGCGAGTTTGCGTTCTGCTGGATCAGGGATCAAATGCCAGGGCTGGTAACGTCTCGCCTTGAGGGAACGTACAGACGAGGAGGTGGCAATATGTTTGACACTCTTATGATCTGGCCTTCTGCCGTAGCGAATGTAGCACACCTCAGCAATCTCTCGCCAAGACATGGTTGGTAATTCTATGTGCAGGTCTACAATGAGTTGGCGAATCTCTTGGGGGAGGGTTTTTGAAGTTTCTCGCTCTCCGCCTGCCACCTCAGATGCGAAGAGACTTTGCATCCCATATCGTTCAAACTCGTTGGCTTTGCGAGACAGCGTGCGTGGTGCCGCGCCCGTCTCTTTCGCTCGCTCACCTGCGGTTTGTCCAAAAAGGAGCATTGGCCTGATCTGTTCATACAACTCTTGCTCAGGCCAGAGGGTCCATTGCTGAATGCTCTTCCATTCATCTGTTCGCTCGCGGCGAGTTCGTTTCGGTGCTGGCATCTCCCTTTGCCTTCCGATGAAACGATGCAGGCTTCAAGCGTACCCAATCTCCTTCCTCTTGACAAGTATTTGATGGAATCGTAGCCCAATTGGACTCCCGATGTTCGCCAATTTGGAGTCCCCAACGGTGTAAAGCATGTTACGGGACACACTCATCAATGAAACGGTGCTCATTTCAGGAAAGTCCTCCTCGTCCGTTTTGTTGAAAGAAGGACTCAGGTACGTTACGAATATCAGGTAC
>CAZZVE010000374.1:0-2232 GCA_964657325.1 uncultured Ktedonobacterales bacterium | reverse complement strand
AGGACGATGATTTGAGCGGCATTGTGCTGGAGGAGGTGGGCTGCGATGCCGTAGCCAATGCCTGTGGAGGCGCCTGTGATGAGGTAGACTCTACCTGAAAGGTCCGGTATGTCTGTATCTGGGTCGAAAGGTTCGCCGCGGAAGAAACCTGAGGTTACCATTTTCGTTGTGATATTGTAAGGAGGGTTGGAGTTTCAATGTACTTTTGATGTAGAAGATGCAAAAGCGGATCAACTGGAAGCAGTGAAGGGAAAGAAATCACACAGATTCTGCCGGTGTTCTGTACTGTATTCGCTTACATCACTTGTGTCGTCGAGTAATAGTGTGAACAGTGACCACTCCGGCGTCGACATGATATCATGACTTTGTTGTGCAGTATCCTCGTCGAGACAACTTCCTCCTCTTACGTTCGATTGTGATTGGCCGTCACATTCAGACTGTATTTATAAAGTGATCTGCTAGTAAGAAAGAAGGGCAAGGTTAGAATTCAAATGAGAACATTGTTGAAAAGAGGTCGTTCTGGTGTGTGAAACAGAGGAGTCCCATTGGCCAATTGGGGTTCCACACTTTAAGGTACCGTATTGACGGGAAGAGTCATATGAGAATCAATTTCTCTTTACAGTTGTCACACCTTGCAGATACAATGCCACTATCGCAATATGCATGTGAGGCTTCGAATTTCCCAGGTCTTCTGTAGGTCTATGGTGAATCATGTAGACTGCTTTGGACAACCCTAGATTCGATCAAGCAGCAAGCCCTTTGCCATCAAGTCAATTTCTATCAATACGATTTAGGCAGTCCAAGGACTCTCTCGCCGATATAATTACAGATCATCTCCCTACTGATAGGTGCAATCCTCGGTATCAGCACCTCCCTCAGATACCTTTCAACATGGTATTCCTTTGCATATCCCATGCCTCCGTGAGCCATAACTGCCCTTTCACAAGCCCGATAGGCTGCCTCAGCTGCCAAATACTTCGCCGTGTTCGCATACTCGCCGCTCGAGTAACCCTGATCGTACATCCTTGCGGCCTGATAAATCACTAGTCTCGCCGCTTCTAATTGCATCCAACTATCAGCCAGAGGGTGCTGAATCGCCTGATTCTGGCCAATCTTCCTCCCGAAAACGACCCTTTCGTTCGCATATAAAGCCGCCCGTCTTAAAGCCGCGAAACCAATCCCTAATGCCTCCGCCGCGATCAAAATTCTTTCTGCGTTCATCCCATGCATAATCATCTTGAAACCATTTCCTTCCTCTCCTATCAGATCCTCCTTTGGGACCTTCCACCCATCGAAGTTGAGCACATTGCTATCGACAGCAGCACGCCCCATTTTCGGGATCTCGCGCACATCTACCTGCGAGCGATCGAGATCTGTATAGAAAAGGCTAAGGCCCTGACTTGGTTTCGCACAGTCTTCGAGCCTCTTTGTCCGCACTAAGATGAGGATTTTCTCTGCAACTTGGGCAGTAGAGATCCAGATTTTGTTCCCCTTGAGCACATAATCGCCGGTTTTCGGATCCTTGGACGCAAAGCTCTGCAGCCTCAGGGTATCGAGACCAGTATTTGGCTCTGTGACGCCGAAGCATGCACGTTCCTTACCCGCTATCAGTGGGACGAGCATTCGTTGCTTCTGCTCTTCATTTGCGAACTTCCGTACGGGTTCCAGTCCGAAGATGTTCATGTGAACGGCTGAAGCACCGGCATATGCTGCTCCGGATTCACTGATCGTCTGCACCATGATGGCTGCTTCTGCAATACCGAGGTCGCTTCCTCCATATTGGGAGGGCATACAGATGCCTAACCACCCGGCGTGGGCGATGGCTTGCTGAAACTCGATCGGGAAGCGATGCTCGGCCTCCGCCTTGATCCAGTATTCATCAGTGAACTTGGCAGTGATCTTTGAAATTGATTCGCGAACTGTGCGTTGCGTGTCGGTGAGATCTGGATCGTGGTTTTGGAGATACTCTGTGGCTCGAGCATGGACTTTCCGGCACGGTGATTGTGATATGTTTTTTGGAGCATTGCTGAGTCGAGATTTCACGCCCCGTCTCGTGCTTGCTGTGCAAAGTCTTGCCTGTGATTATTATGAGCGAAGGCAATCCAACTGTGTTGATGGTTGGTACTATTGGTCTGCAACCCCTGACTAGACACTCCATCCTCGTCCTTGTCTACCTCGGCTTGTTCCAAGGTTTCACTCCTGACCTGCTTCGGCGTTTCGTTGTTTTATATT
>CAZZVE010000373.1:0-2251 GCA_964657325.1 uncultured Ktedonobacterales bacterium | reverse complement strand
TGGCACTGAGCTGCTTCGAGGCCAACTTCTCTACAAGAGCAACAGCGTCGTAGTTCTCCGTAATATCAAGCTCTGCTTCAGACAGGATGCCACATTTTCGAGGAATCTCCATCACGCTTACGGCCTTCGTTGGAGCGGGGATCATGGACTTGGGAAGACGCCATGACTCGGGAATTAAGTCGTACGCTGCTTTGCGTTTGCTGGCAGCGATATCCTGCCAGGATTGGGACATCTTGAAGGGGACCAGGGGCAATAACGGGAAACAGTGGAAATCTCGAAGCGTAGGAGGTTTCGGCAAGCATTCGGGATGCCATATTGCTGGCGAACATTCATGCTTTGTACTTACTCTTCATGCCAAGTATACCGAGACCCCATGTTCTCCAAGATGTACGAGTTAGGACGAAAGCGTGTGTTGATAAGTCAGTCGACGCTGAAGACCGTCGTGCGAGTCTTGGGGGTTCCGATATCAAGCGGGGTTCCCTAAAAAGGGGCATACTCGGCCCCAAAGAGGCAGGTGCAGACGATCGTCCAGAATGTTAGGAAATGTTTACTCAATCACTTGATACCGCACAACTGTCTACTCAGTGCGCCTAATGTACTCCCGAGGCTGGCGTGAACAAGTGGGGGAGCCATCTGTGCTGCTGGGAAGAGTGTCGGCAATGGCAAATTGGTTAAAGGTGCTTCAGGAACGTACAGAGTCAGTAAAGTTAAATCGACTTAGGCGGTGGCCGCAAGCGAAGTTGAGCATCAAGACAGGCTGTAAAGCTGTGCATAGGGTATAATTGAAGGTTCGTGGTGAGTAGATATCTAGTTTTTCAAGGTGCGAATCTTGTTACTTGGTCATATCAACTAGCAAGGTGGGTAGTGGCATGTCTCTAGATAGCTCTCGAGTTAAATTGCCTCTCCGCCATCTTCGCATACCGCTTCGCACACATGATACGGAACTGCAACAGAATTAGCAACGGGCACAAGCAAGGAAGAACTCCCTGCTCACCTTCTTTCCCCAAATGATCATTGGTAATGTCGTCATGTTCAGCGCCAAAGCCAAACATCCGACACTGGTAAACATACCATGGAGCCCTAAGCCAGTAATCCAGGGCGCGAGTGCGAACACGATAATTGTCGCGAACATGTTTCGAACGAACGCTACAGCGACAAGAGCGTCACCAAGAATTTCCCGGTAGCAGTCGGAAAGGTAGGATAGAGACGTGTCACCGAGAGCCGTGAGGGAGAACCCGAAGAAGGCGATACCCACGCAAGGAATGATCCAGTGCATGCCCTGCGACTGAAAGTCAGCATATTGGAGCAATGCAAAGGTTAAGGTACTCACAGCGGCCAAGCTATAGCCATATAGGAAGAGCCCTGCAGGACCAACCAAAACTGGAAACATGGCAAGCCAAAGCCGCATCTCTGGCTCGTAAATACCTTTATTGCGCTTTGCAAAGAAAAGAATAGACCAGTCACTCAAAGGGCCGCCCCAAATTGCTCCGAGGATGCAGCCCAGAAAGGCAGGGAGATTGAGTAGCCCGATGCCAATGGGACCGAAGTTGTAGGGTGGTAGGTAAAAATATGTCGCTTCTGTCGTTGCAAGGACGGAGAACCAGGCCAGGATTGAGCCATATTGAAGGGCTGTATAGGCTGCCGCTGGGAAGGTGAAAAGGATCCAGAACGGCTGATATGTGTGGCGGAAAATCAGGCTAAAGGGCCCTTTCGTGGTTGTTGTGAATGCGAGCCGCTGGCGATAAGTCCGCATTGGAATGGAGTAGTCGATGCGTTGAACATCGACGGACATGACGCTTTGCTCACGAGTGGTTGAGACTCCTTTGACATCGTCCCTGACTGCCTGTTGAATGACGTGCCCGCGGGCTTCTACATTGCTAGGAATGTATTTGGTCTCTTCATAGAAAAACAAGAAGAGCGAAGTGCTGATACCTAGAAATATCGTGCACCTGTAGGACAATTAGCTGAAAACCACATATACGCTGGAGTGGCGCCGTAATCGCGCCAAAAAATCGTGAAAGAGATGGATGTTTTGGAACAACTTACCACCAGTACAACCACCTCCAGCCCTGTGAGTCTGCAATATATCCAGAGGCGACCGGCGCCAGAAAAGTTCCAATGCTCACCATCATTAGATATACACCATTCATGGTACCTCTTTGATGGACAAAGAAAACGTCAGCCACTGTCATCTGGACCAGTGTTTCTGATACTGCACCAGAAAGTCCGGAAATGACCTGCGTAGCCAGCA
>CAZZVE010000372.1:0-2254 GCA_964657325.1 uncultured Ktedonobacterales bacterium | reverse complement strand
GTCAATGAGGTCTCCATCTTAATCTGACCCACAATCATTTACTGGGCCATTCAATGCAGGGCTCTTAGCTCCAGCAGAGTAGCAAAGAGCCCTTAACAGAGGACGGAAGATGGGGCCTATAGGGATCGAGTGGCTTGCAGCGAGGCTTGCAGGCGCCCTGACCCAGTGGTTGATGCTGGCTTCCGAAAGTGCCCAGAGGAGGAACCCTGAGCCCTGTTGGTGCAAGTTGCAGACAAGTTAGACAATTCGGTGACGAGGCCAGTTTCAGTATCGAGCGATACAATATTCTACGATTGGTCGGCGGCGAGTGGCCGATCGATTTCAAGGGTGGGCACGGGCGGTAGCGTGATTGGTTATGGTGGGGCCCGGTAGACCTCAGTGGCTTGGAAGGTGGGGCTCACTTGGGTCCTTGTGGAGGCGCTAGAGAAAAGGCAGAAGACCCTCGATTCTGTTAAAGGTTTGATCCCTTTCGCTGCCCATCGGCCCAGTGCTGAACCTTCGCTGACGGAATTCGGAAGGCGTCTTCTTGGCACCGATGCTGGGACGTCAGGCTCGTTTCCCATTCCGTGCAAGTTTCACTGCTAGCACTCACTGGCAAATTGTGGTGGCGTGAACCTGCAAGTCCCTTTCGACGTAATAAAGCAGTATCGGGTTAGACCGTGCACCACCGTACAGCCCGGACTTTCCTTTTCGAGCTGCCTTTACAAGCCTTTGCACCACCTCCGCAGTGGCTCGGGGAAATGCGTTCAATTGGCACGAACAAATCAAAGCTTCATCTGTATACACCTCGGCCAATGTCTGCCCGTCGATGCCCAGCTCCTGGTCATGGTCAGCACAGCTGTCCAACTTCGTATTTTGTGAATGCTAGAGTATGCGACTTTGCTGCTCGACATTCCAAGGACCCTTTGGGTGCCCATGCAGGGCAGACCTTGACTTACCATCGGGCTTACATGTTTGACATCAGTCCCCTACCTTAAGGTGGTTGCGAATCAGCCATACGGCAGTCGCCGACCAGTAGAGCAAATTGCCCTGCGCCTCAGTAATTGCTATCCGAGATGCTTCGAAAGCGTGTTTTCAGACAGTAGTAGCCGGGATCTACAAGACATTTCCTCCCCAGGCACAGTGTGCGCAATCCAAGACCAAGGTACAGGCGAGGGCATGAACCTGCTTCTCGAAGTACAATGCCTCAAGAATAGCAACATGAACTGCTAGGACTTCGCGGAAAGTGAGGCTATGTAGACCCCTAATGCGACCACGGTGAGCCACTTGTGTGTATTGGTGTATTGTCTACAGCCCTTGCGATCGTCCACGGTGTGGACGGTGCACACCTCATTAAACTGTTGCTGAGAATCGCGCTGTCAGCCCTTTTGCAGAATCACATCAGGATTGAGGAAGTTCCCAGCCAGGCGCTAACGATGGTGGACTGACAGTAGCTTACGTCGGCCAATTTCTCTGTGAGATGGATTCGGATTTCACAAAGCACGACATTAGTTCAGAAGAGTTGATAACAGATATCGCATTCTGTCGCCAGCCTTTCAAGTTCCAGCGAAGCTCAAACCGGACATCCAAAGGAGCTAAGTTGCATTTTTTGAAACAGGGCCAAGGATTCTAGCGATGTCACCTAAGCAAGTGGCGTTATTGCCTCCGTCTCCACTACCCCTCACTTATTGGCTGTGCGACGTCATCAGCCTTCAACACACCAGCAATCAAGCACGACGGCCCCCGAGCCTGTGATTCAATGCTGGCGACTCTTCGGTCTCAGGGTCTGACCAGGGGATCCTATGGTAAGATTCTTAGGGCCAGGGTCACAGCATCGCTGCTGGGATTGCCGGCGCTGCTTGATGTCATCGGAGCACGATGCTGGTTACACCTCGAGAATATCTCGGTGGCATTCCAAGTACCGCTCATGCTGCCCGTCTTCAATCGCATCTGCTCGCTATCGATTGTGCTCCTCCCACAGGAACGCAAGATCGAGGATCTTTGCCGTATTACCCCCCAATATGCTTCGGCTATCTGAAAAGATTGACTGCGAGCATAAGGTAAACACGAATTTGTTTAAAGGGTGGACCCCTAGCATTCAGGCCTGCCTCCACTTTTCGCCCCGCCAGGAAGCCCGTGCGTCGACGGGAGATTGGCCGCTGACGCGACGCCGATCGATACACCTCCGAAGAGAGGCTTGCTTTAGTTTGAAGCCACAAGCGCCCTCATCCGCTCCACCCACAGGCGCTAGTAGTCTGCTCCAGGGATGCCCAAA
>CAZZVE010000371.1:0-2272 GCA_964657325.1 uncultured Ktedonobacterales bacterium | reverse complement strand
TCGGGGAATGATGAAGGCAGCGGGTGCCCTAGTCGTGTTTCACAGTTTACATTGTCTGTACTTGCTCGACGTTGAGACGCTTATAGCGAGCACCAAACATCTCGCCGATGCCAATCGCAAGCAATCCGATTAAGAGATGAATTATTTTGACGATAGTGCTAGGGTCTTGTCCAATCTGTGAGCCTCCGACACCAAGTACAAGCAGGCCCCATGCAAAGGCAAGTAACGCGAAACGCCAATTTCCACCCCTTGCTCTAGCAAACATGTAGCCCAGGACCCAAAGTGATAATGTGACAAGAATACCCAATGTTATATGTACGGGTATGAGCGCATCGGGTGCGCTTCCTGTCCAGAATAAAATGCCAAGAATGAGTGCGAGTAGTGCGCTAATACGCAGAACCCATTGTGTAATAGTGACGACCACAGAAACCTCCTACAAATGAAGAGGCACAACGGACATGTATCCGTTGTGCCCTATTTTTTACAAGACACATCAATATTGATTATAGGAGGTTAGCGTATAACCCGCAAGGGCCATTAGGACAGACCAATGACTTCTACTTATAAACAGCAGTCCAAAATCGACTAATTGCAACTTCCCAGTCAGGAAATAATTCTGGAAGAGTTAAGACATCATCATTGTGAAGCGTTCTTTTTTGTAGGTTGACTTCTCCATCATCACTAGTAACTCCAGCATTGCGATAAATAGAGACGACCATTTTGTCAGGATCAATCAGAATACCGACCTACACACCTTGTCGTAAGAAGAGGGCGATTTTCTCTTCTATTCCACAAACGCGATCACTACGCGACTTGATCTCGACGATCAGTTCAGGTGTCACCGATACATATGAACGAGTCAATCGCTTAAGTCGTGTATGCGACACAAATGAAACACGAGGAGAAAGCAAATCTCCGTTCGGAAAATGAAAACCTGTGCGTGCAGCGAAAACACGGCCTAATTTATGTTTGTACACCCAATCCGCTAACACTGAGCTAAAGCGCACCCCCATAGCACCTGAAACAATGTCTGACGGAGCCGTCAAAATCAGTTTACCAGCTATCAATTCAACCTGATATTCAGGGTAGAGTGCTTGAAGCCTTTCGAGGTCTTGAAGATCCATAAACATAGCTGCAATCTTCCTTGTGCATATGGAACAGGGCCTGCCTCCAACTACTCAACTATATGTTATAAGCATTATATCGTTTGGATTTCCTTTGTCAATGTGGATTTGAACATTATGTAGGGACCGATGTATCACGTCCTTCTCGGCAATTCAGAGGCCAAGAGGACGTGATACATCGGTCCCTACAATCTTACTCCACGCGATTCATCGTTTCCTTCACAACTCCTGCCAATGCTTTAATAAACAATGGCGAGGTGTTGAGCGACTCGATACGAGCGAACTGGATACCGTGTTCCTCGGCCTGTTCGCGTGCGCCAACCTCGATATCGTACAAAATCTCAAGATGATCGGCAAGGAACTGCACAGGGGCAATCAGAACATGACTCTTCCCTGCTTTTTGCAGTTCGGGCATGACATCGGCGAAATCGGGCTTAAGCCATTCTTCGGGTGTATGACCCGCACTCTGATAGCAGAACATCCAGCGGTCATCAGCCAGACCGACCATCTTAGCGACAGCCGCAGCTGTCTCTTTCAGATTGTTGATATAATCCGGCTCTCGCTCGATCACGGGTTTCGGCATGCTATGGGCCGTGAGTAGCACAGGCACACTATCTCGTATATCAGCGGGAAAACGATTCAGAGCTTGCCGCACACGTTCCGCTAATGCCTCTAAGAAGTAGGGTTGCATGTGCCAGTCGCGCGAGATAGCGAGTTTCAGGTCCTCACGGTGCAAGTCCGCTACAGCTTGTTCGAGTGTGTTAATGTAGCCACGCATGATGATTGGTGAGTACTGTGGTGACATGATGATGCCCACCAACTTTTGCGCGTCCGCCGCAACCTGTGGTGTCAGGTCAGCAATGAAAGGCGGCGAGAAACGCATACCTGCACTCACGGTATATGTTATGCCGTCAGTAGAGTTGCTGTTCAACTCCTCTTGCAGAGCCTCAGCCTGTTCGCGTGTGATACGCAACAATGGAGAACCACCGATCAGCGCATAGCGGCGACGAAACTCGGTGATAACCTCTTCGCTCGGCTCGCGTCCTCCATACACATTTGTGATATAGGTTGGGATATCGTCAAGCGTGGCTGGCGACCCATAGGTCATTAGCATTACCGCCACGTGTTGTTGTGTTGTTGTGGTCATG
>CAZZVE010000370.1:0-2287 GCA_964657325.1 uncultured Ktedonobacterales bacterium | reverse complement strand
ATATCTGCCTAACTTCTTACAATACAATACGCTATCGAGATGATCAACCCGAGGGTCAAGGAAGTGCCAGCCCATTCGCCATGGGGCTGAATGCCTTGGTCTCAAGAAATGTTGCGAGTCTGGTGCATAGTTTGTCTCTACAAGGCGAATGGCGAGAACATGACCTGCAAGAGTTCTCCAGTGTTGGCAGAGTACCGGACGACGCCATGATGCTTAACATAGCAGTTAGGGCCGCTGTGAATCAGTGTACTCAGCTACAAGAATTCAAGTGGGACTTGTCCACAAAGCTTCTCTCCACCGTCTATCATGGCCTCCTCACTCTTCAACATCTGAAATCGTTCCACCTGCGCTTCCCGAACACTAGATCACCCCGACCTACGACCACCATACCCCCTATGCCCAATCTCGAATCCTTCACCATGACCCATTATGACCCGCTTTGCTTTCCGGACGACATATCAGTACTCCTGTTGCATGCCTCAAAGCTGAAGACTCTCATCCTTCACTTCTCACCTCGAATGAGAGACGCGGGTGAGCCATCTATACAACTGACGAATATGGTAAGGCGCAACATTGCAGCAAATCGGCCTCTGAAACTCAAAAAGCTAGGAATCTACAACCTCTTCGCGCTCCAGAATGGCCAAGAAATTCAGAGTGCCTTTGACCCGAACGGCATCGAAGACGTTACCTTTATCAACAGCTTTGGAATGGACGAAGATAGTTCTCAGAACGGAATATCTGGCAGCATATCCAATGGCATGTTCTCATTCTTCGATCAATCCTGGGGTGCTCCCCCTAAAGACGTCAAATGTCCCAAGTCTGAGCGACACGACCGCCTAAGCAAGCGCCATGTACAGATACTGCAGCAGTTCGTTGGCATGGAGCGACTCTACCTTGTGAATGCTCGCCATAATCCCGCCCAGAATGGCACCAACGCACCCTTCAGTCAAACTGGTCCGAGCCCTTCATCTGACAGCAACTCCTCCACAGTGGGATCCTCCGGCTGCACTCCTACAGGCCACCAAAACACCTCCTTAAGGGACATGTACCTAGACGCCATCTGCACCAACCACGGCCCCACCCTTCGTCACCTCATCTTCCCCTCCCGCTGGCCCCTATCGCCACTACAAGCAGCCAAGCTATTCCGTGCATGTCCGCATCTCACCCAGCTGAGTTTGGGAATGGAACAGAAAACCTTCCCGCAGATGCGCATGCTGGTCCCGTTTCTGAAAAACTTGTGGGCCATGCGCGTCATTTCGCCGCGCGAACTTGAGCCCATCCCCGGTTGCGACGGGAGGATAGGCGAGGCCCTAGAAGACGCATTGCACGAAGGCATAATGTCAACGGAACTTGCAGCGGCAGGCGAGTTTCTAGACTTGAGATACGTGGGGTTGGGCGACCGAGTATGGGAGCTCGGTGGCTTTTACGAAGAGATGGCCACAGTGAAAGTCCCAGACAGTGATGCGGATGGAAGGGAGGCTGAATATATGGAACAGATGGTGAGGAAGAGGAGGCTGAAACGTCTCACCCTGAATGATGTTAAGCACATTGAGATTTGGAAGTTGGATACCCAGGATGTTGTATGAATATAATAATGTTTGCTGGTTGTGTGTGGGCTGGAATATCTACCTCGATCACCAGCTATCGAAATTGCCGAAACCACCAGACGCTTTTGCTTTCTTGCGTACAGGTTCGAAGGGCAAATCCTCCTCGATGATTTCCTCCACGATCTCATCTTCGTCGTGCTGCTTTGCCACTGCAGCTTTCAAGTACTTTCCCACCCCATCACGGCCGTCATCCTGCACAGTGCCATCAGCACGTATGCGCTTGCCCGTCCAAGTTGTCCGCTCATCGCCCTTGTCTTCTTTCCTCCTCTGCTCCTTCGCTTTCTCGGCGTCCTCGGCTTGCTTCTTCTGCGCCCAGAACTCATCAAATGGATCAGTGAGGACGATAGCTTCAAGAATCTTGATTTCTTCCTTTGGTCGATTGTCTTTCGCGTCAACTGGCACATTCTCTAACACGTCCAGCACTTTCAACGTGTCTTCCACCACACGACCGAAGACTGTATGCTTCCGATCGAGATGACTTGCGGCTCGATATAGGATGAAGAACTGCGAACTATTTGTGTCCTTCCCTTTGTTCGCCATGCTCAGCACTCCCCTTGCGTCATTCTTCAACGGGCCATCAAATTCATCTTCGAAGTTCTTACCCCATATGCTTTGCCCACCTTTTCCAGTGCCCGTCGGGTCACCACCCTGAATCATGAAATTTCGGATATTCCTGTGAA
>CAZZVE010000369.1:0-2336 GCA_964657325.1 uncultured Ktedonobacterales bacterium | reverse complement strand
TTGAGCCGACTGAACATCAGCCGATCATTGCCAGTTGCTCTGAATAATTGCGATAGAGCAGATAGGAGAGGTAAGCTTCCTCACGAGGGAAGAGCTTTAAGCGGTTGCAAAACATGTGGATGTATGAGAACATTAACTCGACTGGATAAACAGTCAATTGTCCCTGTTCTTGTAGCTGCGTCAAAGCGTTATAGGTGTTACTCGCCATTTCCTGCCATTGTTCGATAAGTGGAAGCCACACCATGCGACTCCTGTGTATGGGTGCATGGGCGTGTAAGGGAATCAGGAGTTGTAGGACCGGGCACTGCCGCTTGTATTCCTGATCAAAGAGTTCGAGGTGTTTAGGCGTACACCAGGACGACGACATCCAATAACGATACTGCTGCTCGAAGCTTGTCGCTTTCTGCTGATCGGTGAAATGGAAGCCTTGGGTAAGCGCATCTAAAAGCAATAATGCAGCGTTTCTCCGTGAACCGATTCCGTTTTTTTCCCACTCCAGAACACTGCACGCCATTTTGCTTCCCCACGCGAAATGCTGTTCGCTCACCAAGAGTCCCTGTTGACCTCCATAGCGAGTGGTCTCCGGCTCATAGCGATCATATTCATAGGACGGTATTGGTCTGGGCGCATCGGTGCTGTAGAGAGCTTGCCACTGCAGGTCATCCATCCCATCAGGTCCCCAATCCAGAGGGTCTTCTAATGAAAACCCTTGTTCCGTAAAGTACCTAGCAATGTGCTGATTTATCGTATCGCGTACCACGCCGAGCAAAACAGATTTTTCTCCACAGAAACGTGTTCGCAGGTGATGACCACCTTCAAAGTACCGAATGAAAAAAAAGCTGCTAATCAACCCCTGCTCTCGCAACGCACGTTCAAGTGGTGCGACCAAGTGTAGCAACACCTCATCGGCCTCGGCCATCTGACAATAAATGCGTACATACAGCCAGGTGGAATCTTGTTGTCTCTCCCTGTTCTTGAGTGCTGGCATCCCCTGCATGGTAATCTGTCCCCCTTGAAATTGTTTAGCCGCATTTTTCATACGTTCTCTCCTTTACCATACGAGGGCCTTCGACACCCTTTCACCCTAATATCTCTACTTACCGGGTACGCTCATGAGGGCAACGGGATCGATATCAAGTAGTTTTTCAACAGCGTTCGCGATATAATAATCGAGCATGTAGCGATCCTCATTGAGCATACCGATGCGACTCAGATGAAGATACAAGAAGTTCAGTTCGATGCGATGGGCAATAATAATTGGCTCGTTAGAAGAGCGTAGAACAGCCTCATTATTGATAACGGCCATACGGTAGGCACTTTCTTCCACATGTACGCCCTGTTTGGTCTCCTCAAAATCTTCATTTGTCTTGAGTCGGATGATACCCTCTTGCGCACCCTGGAAAGCACGCTCACCATAGCGTCGATGAATCTCAATCACTGATGCTAGCCAGGATGGTAGTCGTTCAGGAGCTTTCTCGATCAGTATCAGTAGACGTTGGATACGTTGTTCTACGGCATTTTGACGCTGTTTATAAGCTTTTTCTAAACGATTACGACGCAAGCGAGGTTCTTCAACCATTGGCTCACAAGTAATATATGCCTCAACATGTGAACGATACGACATATATGCACGCCCCAACGGGAGGAATGGGGAGGTCGCAACGAGTGCAGCGAGTTGATCAAAGCAGGCACTGAGACGTGCTGTATAGTTATTGCGCGTCTTTTCAAGCAGCGTGAAGGCGAGATCATTCGTCTCTGTATAGTACTCTTCCAACAGCTTTGCCGCGCCCTGGGAGCCAACAGTGTTTGCCAGGTCCTCGTAAGGCGCAATTTCAATTGAGTTGTTCGGGCTAAGCGGTGTATACGTAGAATGCTCCAGCGTCATGCGATCTCGTCTCTGATACAGACGCTGTGCATCTTCCTCGCTAAACGAGGTCGTGGCTGGTGCTTCCCGTAAGTATGCCGTGACCTCACGCTGAACATATGCTACAATCTCACGCTGAAACAGTGTAGGATCGGCCAGAAGTTGTAGACGTATGTGAGAACCACCATGCCAGTGTCTCACAAAGTACGCTTGTTCAACCCAATGACGTTCTCGGAGCGTAGTGAAGAGCGGTCGAATACAATCAAGGAGAAGATTATCCTTGTTAGGATCATAATAGTAGACGCGGATGCTTTGCCATATGGCTGTCATAGAAGACCTTCCCCTCTTTAAAAAAGCATGGACATGAATTCCCATGCTAAAGCCGACGTATATGGTATTTCAACGTATGGTACCATCATTGTTGCTTCCAGTTTGTCATCATTTTGTTGACACTATCCTGTGAAATCAATGA
>CAZZVE010000368.1:0-2349 GCA_964657325.1 uncultured Ktedonobacterales bacterium | reverse complement strand
ACTACAGAGGAGTGGAAGAAGCCGCTCGGTTTCTAACCGACGCGGAGTGTCACATGAGCACTCAGCCCTATCAGCGCACCTATCCCTATCCGACGCCCTGGAATGCAGCGTATCCTGTGTGGTGGATTGAGCGTATTCTTTATCCACTACAAGCCTACGGCTCACAGTTCACATCACCAGCAACGAGTCTAGCTGCGACACCAGTAACAGGTACGGGACTTGGCATTGGAAGCTATACCTATGCTGTAACATTTTTGTCACAAGCTGGCGAGACACCTCCCTCGCCACTTACGACAGCGACAACAACGAGTGGCAACCAGACCATCGCGCTCTCGTCAATTCCCCTCGGTCCCGTAACAACACCCCTGCCTGGGACCGCGACAAACACAGTCATCGGGCGCAATGTCTATCGCACGCTTGTCGGTGGCTCAACACTCTTCTTACTCGCAACACTACAAAACAATACAGCGACAAGTTATAGTGATATGCTCCCCGACGCATCACTCACAGGAAAACCTCAACCACCTACGGTCAATACATCAGGAATAATGTTGTGGCCTCCCTGCGAACGCGATTTCGCTGAATACTCCAACCTGTTCGACAGCACAACCGCGCTTGCGGCAGGCGGCAATCTTGGCACACAGGGTGCTATCGGTATAGGTACGGGACCAACGGGAACGGCCTCACCCAGTTTCACTCTGCATGTGTCAAGCGCGGAGTTGCCAAAGGATACAAGCTCTATTATGCGCATCTTCTACGCCACAAAGCATCAACTCGATAACAGTGGCTCGACAATTCCAGAGGTGCATCGTGACATTATCACACTCGGTGCTACGGCTTACGCGATGGAATCGTATCAAGTGCCGACCAACGACAACTTCGATTTCCAGGATGGTGCGATGCATGACCGCATTGACGACACAAAAATACCGATTGCGTGGCTCGCGGCAACACAGGCAAGAATGTCACAATTCCTGGCACGTCTACAAGAAATCAAGCAGCAACGCGATTTCGCGTATGGCGCACAAGCACACTGGGGCGATGTGCCTGTCCATTGGTCACGATTGTAATAACAATGACAATCTCGCTCTAACACAACCAATTTCCGTAGGGACCAGATATCATACATTGGAATAGTAGAGATTTACGAGAGGAGCATCATAATGGAACCATTGTCTCTTATAAACCTCATCATCACGTTGTGTTTGATGGTTGGCGGTATCGCGGCCTATCGACACGGCTTTACACGAACCGCGAATGAGGTGCAAGAACGGGTCATCAACGCCCTGCAAAGTGAAATACAATCACTGCATGATCGCATCGAGGCATTGGAAAAAGAGAATACACGGTTAAACTATACGCTGACCACCATATGTTCGGCCCTCAAACAACGCGGTATTCATGTCACTATTGATGGGGATATCGTGAGCATCCAGGACCGCTCTGGCATAAGCCATACCTATAATACCCGCATCCGTAGAATGCAAGAGGAGCAATAAATTGCAAATAGGTGTTGATTGTGAGCTACTGCTGGACGGTACAGGGTACTTTGTGAAACCGGGATCGTATACGATGAAACAGCCGCGTATCCGTAAATCAACGGTACGTGCTGATGGTGGCACATCCTATGTAGACCTCGGACCAGGAAAACGCATGTGGAGCATGATCCTGCTCTGCAAAAATGACTTGTTGCGCTATGATGGCCTTCCCACAAGTATGACGGGGCAGCAATATCGTGATGCGATTCGCACATCGTACCTCAATTCAGTGGGCACAACGGTTCTGTTTAGCGATCCGGTCAATGCAACTGTCGTAGCTGTCCATATCGACTCTTATGTAGAGATAGTATCTGATCTGCATACGCAGCAGATAGCACTCTCACTTGGCAGTTCGGGCGGTCTATCCTACGAAGTAACGGTGGAACTGGTTGAGGCGTAAGCGAAAGGGGCATGTTTCATAGCACATTCATACTGTTTGCTTGACGCATATATATAGATAGATTTACATTTATCCATGTGTGGGATGAGAGTATAGGTAACTATGCTCTCTTCAAATAAAAACAAAGGACCATCCTCAGGCCCTAAAAGTAGGTATATGTGCGTGCCCAAAACAATGCCGGACAACGACAAGTAGCATTGCAGAGAGTTCTTGCGCTCTTCTGCATTCTAATACTTTTTGTATTTGTAGGAATAGTCTTCTTTTTGTCGCCAAAAGCATATGCACACAACCGCATACGGAGCCTTACCGGAGCTGTTGTCGTGCGCCGCACAAGGACACCAGTCATTATAATTACGCCAACGGATACGCCTATTCTACCAACGCCAACGGATACACCTACATTGCCAACAC
>CAZZVE010000367.1:0-2413 GCA_964657325.1 uncultured Ktedonobacterales bacterium | reverse complement strand
AATGTCCGGCATGATGTTGAGGGGAGGTGTGCTACGATACAGGATGAGCGCGGGGAAGAATATCTCCTGGTGAGCCAGCAACAGCAGAGTGATGCGTCGAGTGTTGAGGTGGGCGCTGTGGTTGAGATTACTGGCGAAGGTACGAGCTGGGCAATTGGCTTGGGGGGTTTCGTGGATCAGCATGGTGCAGGAATGGGAAGGATGGAAGGAAGTGCGGTTGCAGTAGGAGACGGAGCAAAGAGTGGTAGGCATGTGATTGTGTGCGTTTTGTGGAAATTGAAACAATAGGTTTTCACACCGGGCAGCAGGGCCAGCAGGGCCGCTCCATTGAGCTATCGATTCATTAGGTCCACCATATTCTGCTGCTTCGAGATAGTCTCTCGAGACCTTCCGGCTAGCCTCTCATCACAGGCTTGCCACACCTTGACTCTCGAAGGGCAACGCAATTACCAAAAGTCCTGCAGCTAAGAACAGCGCACCGCTGGTATACACCGGGGCAGAGGTCTTCAAATTGGCAAACATGGCGATAATCGGCGCCATAATTCCGAACACACGATTAGAAGTGGCTGTTAAAGCATTTCCAGTACCACGGTCCTTTGTGGGGAAGATTTCGGGAGTGTACGCGTAGAGCACAGCGTACATAACGTTACTGACGAAGTTGTACGCACACTGCCAGCCAAGGAGAGCATTTGAGGTAAGGGCTGTGGTTGAGGCGTACAGGAAAACACCTGTCAGGATCGTCGCTAGCGACAGTGTACCTCGTCTGCCAAAATTCTTGATCTCGACCATTGCACCCCCTAGCAAAGCCCCGGGCACTCCCAGGACGGCGATAATCAGACTATTACGGTACGTGAGGTATGTGCTGCCATCGCCAAAGTCTGCGCCACGCGTCGCTTGGATATAGGGGATGAATGCATTGTATAGTGGGTACCCCAACCCGATAAAAGCCCACACAAGCATGATCATGCCAGTTGAAAACGCGAGTTTCTTTGTCGAGAACAGTGCACGAACATGAGTTAAATTCAATTTCTCAAGGTTGCGTTTAATTGCCGCAGCCGCAGTTGCATCGGTATGCACAACACCGACAGCTGGTTCGCAGGCTTTGAGGTCTTCAATGGTCAACGAAGAGGTCTTACCGTTCCGCCGGGCGATTTCGTGTACGATACGTACTGCCTCTTCGTCATTGCCTCTACCCATGTTGTACTTCGGGGACTCATAGACTGTGAAGAGTACGAAGCGGATGAAGAATTCGATCATGGAGATGCCGCCCATCACGATAACGAAATATCGCCAACCCATGTTCTCGCTTCTCGTGCAGACTGCTTGTGTTTCTTGACAAGTCAAATTGCCGAGAAGTGGCCAGGCAATCAAGGTCGCAACAACTTGTGCAATTGCCCAGTAGATCGACAATATGGTGAGCAAGTACTGGTGAGACCCAGGCAGGACTTCAAGAAAGACAGCTGAATCAACCGGCAGATTCCCACCAACACCAAAACTCCACAAAGCTGCGAAACATCCGATCGCGGCGAAGTTGGGCGATGATGATGCTAGTAAACCAAACACTCCAGTTACGCCTAGGGTCAGGTTGAAAGCCCATCGTCGGCCAAATACATCGCAGCCAAAGCCCCAGAAAACTGCTCCAGCGAGGAGACCGATGTTCTGTGCGAGAGATAGTAACGGCGGCCTGGACACATGGAATTCGTTCGTGATCGGTACAACTACCTGATGTTAGTTGGGATCTCTTGAAACTACCTAAGGCTCTCTTACGAATAAGGGATGTCACTATCGGCCTATATCAATCAGTACTAATATGTTAAGGGAGGGACTAGAACACCGTCGACTCACCATAGGTTATCATTGGCCCAGCCAAAGCCGACAACGACGAACAACTGCCATTGATACAGCGAGGGTGTCAGTTGGGTTGCGAGGTTGTGCGATAGGGAGCACGCCTTACCCATCCCATGCCAATGTCCTGAATAGCCTTATTCAACACTCTGGCTTTCGCTTCGTAGACCGGATCGAGTGTACCCTTCGGAATGGCAGCCGCCTCGTCAATCCCAAGGGCAACATCCGCACCAAAGCGTGGCGTTTTGTCATCGGCCACTACGTTTTTGTCGTCCATCGTATCTGCCATATTAGCTTTTCTCAAGCACGAAGTTAAAAGAGAAATAAGAGTCCTTTCGAGCAGATTTAATCATCTTCATTCCGCAAGGTGGTAGCACGAGATGGCTCTGGTGACAGCACGCCATGCAGGATGTGGTAACTCTACGCTGAGGTGTGACGATGATCCTACCAAAGAACCTATAGGGCGAACAGATCGGCGGGTCCATCGTCAGTGGTAGCACGAATGAAACATGGGGAGGTGTCGGGTGAGCATGGACATGCATGAATGTCGTTATCTTAAGCAAGTCAC
>CAZZVE010000366.1:0-2418 GCA_964657325.1 uncultured Ktedonobacterales bacterium | reverse complement strand
AATAGTTTGACCGCGCCGTGCCAAGACCAAGTGCCAAGAAGTTTCTGAAACGAATTATCAGCGCAGCTTGACAGATACCAGGGGTAAACTCATTGAAGCTAGCGATCCCTTCATGATAAGTGAAGCACTACAATCAGCCTGGTCAAGAGCAATTTGCCTCCGACTTTGACAGAACTCACTCATCAAGCATGAAAGCCATGAGCTATGGCCGCGATGGAAAATATTCAAGCTCCAAGAACCCCCACCCAGAGACGAATATTCTTGGAGTTCTCGAAAAGGTTCCAAGAGACCTGTTGGAAGTTGTGTCCAGAAGGAATACAGTTGAGTATGGCAGATGGCATATTCCTTGCTCTCGTGAGAATTGCTTTCTCGGAATCGAATCAGCTGGCATCTGTTGAAGCTTGAACGGGTGGTAACGACCTTCTGCTGTCCATGGTTTCATGCTGAAGAGATAGTCGATGTAAATCTAGACACGGGGAAATTGCAGTTTGCTTTCCTGTCTTTGCGCACAGTTTTTCATGAAGTGCATATCCAGACTTTGTATCTTTTCACTTTCCCTTTACGCACCATCACTCTGTGGTGGAAATGTCACCAGGAAGAAGCCTCGCGCTTAATTTACTTGCTTTCAGTTGTCTGTCACCCGGAGACACGCAAGTTCTATCTCAGGCTGCAAACTAGATAGCATCTTCTCACCCGTCACGCCAGCTAGGCTGTGTACATATGCCTGCTGCAACATCTTTCGCTGCCCATATCAGGCACCTTCGCTCAGACTTCCTGCATCTGAACCACTTAGCTTATACAGCACTTCCCTAAATCTCATCAACTTTATCCATCACACGCCCAGTCATCCCGAAGTATGAACATCCTATTGCTCTGTCTGCTGGTCCTTGTGCGTGTCACATGTACCTTACAACACACAACCGACGCCAATAATCCGGACTCGAAGAGATTTTTACCTTCTCCGATTGACAAGCGTGGGCCCCAGAATACTACACTTCAAGTGCCGCTGGATAATGGCTATCTAGAGTCAGCCGGAGGTGCATACTACTTTGTTACCATAGATGTGGGCACGCCCCCTCAGACAATGAAGATCCTCCTAGATACAGGAAGCAACGACTTTTGGGTCTATGGATCGAAGTTCTGCGGGCAGGGTGGTGGTTGCTGTAGGTATTCGATCCCCAATATCATTCAAGGACTGACAAGGACAGACAACGAAAACAAATCCACTTCGGTAAGCTCGACAAACCTTCTACCATTTCTTGGCAGGTACGGTGGAGGAGGCGATGTTCAAGAATTCGGCGGCCCATTTATGACTGATAAAGTCAACGTTGGTGGAGTGATGTTGGAGAATGTGACACTGGCTGTAATTGACAGTTCCAACACTGGCAAAGCTGAGTTTGGAGGTATTTTGGGTCTGGGCTGGGACAATCACGAAGCACAGCATATTGGCAATACCATCAAATATCCTGACTTGGTGGACGTGCTTTACAAAGAGGGTCATATTCAGAGCCACACCTACAGCTTGCACCTGGATGACATTGGTAAGACTTCCTCAGTACGATGCGGACTGTATGCTAACCCTCCATCAGAATCGGGATCAGGTACCATCTTGTTTGGAGGATACGACGCTGCCAAATATACGGGTCCACAGATCCCACTCTCGGCTGGAAAAAGCAGCTTGGATGTCCCACTGCAGGCAATTTCGATTACCGATGCTTCAGGAACCACGACCGAAGTCGGATTTTATGAGGATACAATACCTGCGATACTCGACTGCGGAACACCATTCAGTGGCTCTTTGCCAAATAACACCTACACAACAATAATCAAACATTTGCAAAGTCTTGGATACAATTTCCTTCACGGTGGTCAAGGCACTCCTTACGTGAATTGCACGCTCCGCGATGCCCAAGGAAGCATCAATTTGAATTTCACGGACACCAGTGGCAACAAGAGCACAAATCCTTACTTCGGCAACACAATCACTATTGCCGTACCTTTTTCCGAATTGGTTTTGAACATGAGCAACACTAATAGCGGTCCTGAATACTGCAAGCTTGGTATCAGCAACGCAGGATCCGGAAGACTCATCTTCGGCGACACATTCATGCGATCGATGTACATTGTCTTTGCCTTCAAAGACTACGGTGTTATAGCACTGGCACAGGCAAAGTTCAATGCATCTGCATCGAACATTGTTCCAGTACCTATAACCTAGTAAGATTGGAAAGCAGATCCTGCGCCTGGCGTTTCTAGCATGCATACTGCAAATAATTATGCATCTTCTCGACCTACAGAGGAGCTCACAAGCTTAATAGCACATGCGACCTTGTCTACAGATCATACTATGGCGGATATACATCTGTTTTTAGACCTATGGCTTTGGCCTCCGGGGATTACATTTAACTTAACATGCTG
>CAZZVE010000365.1:0-2453 GCA_964657325.1 uncultured Ktedonobacterales bacterium | reverse complement strand
CTTGATGAGTGGATGATTCCGTTATTTGGAAGAAACGATCAGGCAGAACGAGATGCCCTGGAAGGTCGTCTGATCTGGATAGCTCTGCGCGCTCTTCAGCTTCATACCAATGTCATCCTGGATTTTGGATTTTGGAGCAAAGACGAACGGTCCTCTCTGAGATGGTTCGCTAGGCAGATAGGAGCGAAAAGCCAGGTCATCTACTTGCCCATTGACTCAGAAACGCAGCGAAAGCGCGTCCAAAAACGCTTTGCAGAGATACCAGACCAGACATGGACAATGAGCGAAGAGGAACTGACGAAATGGCGTGCGTTCTTTCATGAACCGGATGAAGCTGAGCTACATGGCACCGTCTTGGAAGATGCCCCTCAAGGATATGCGTCCTGGTCTGCCTGGGCGGCCTCGCGCTGGCCGTCGTTGCCCGATGAATATGCCTGAGCATTTGGAGTACTCAGATGAGAGCCTGAGTAGAATGTATCGTAGTCTACACACTTTTTGAATCTTATCTTGCCCAATGAGGACGGGGACAATGGCAAATCACAAATAGAATAGACTCCTATAGGCGTTCCATTACGTAGAAATTAGCAGCATTATACAAATACAAACAGGAGAAAACACAATGACAGTGCAGCCACGTCTGGCTTCGACGGTGATGTTAGTACGCGATATTCCAGCCGACCAGAGTTCAAGTGGGATAGAAGTATTTATGGTGAGGCGTGTCGTGCAGAGCGAGTTCATGCCGGATATTTTTGTGTTTCCTGGCGGCTCTGTCTCAGCTGATGATCGGCTCGCCGAACGAACCGAGGGTGTGTATGAAGCAGTTTTGCCTTCAGAAGCAGACCCGGAGGGAAGGACTGCACTGGGAAGTGGTGCACGTGCGGCGGCTATCCGCGAATTATTTGAAGAGGCGAATGTCTTGTTAGCACATCGAGAGGGAACGGTGCTTGCTGTCAGCGAGGATATGGTGACGCGCTTTGCCACCTACCGCCAGGCATTTAACGAGCGTAAGGGGTCGTTGGTTGAGATGGCACGTGCGGAACATCTTGTTCTAGCGATGAACAGTCTGGCATATTTCGCGCATTGGATAACGCCCGAAGGCATGCCCAAACGCTTCGATACGCATTTCTTTCTCGCAAGTGCTCCTGCTCAACAAGAGGCTGCATACGATAATCTTGAGACCAGCGATGGTGTGTGGATTCGCCCAAGGGATGCGATAGAACGTTCTCGACAAGGTACATTTCCTATGGCGTTTCCTACATTTCATCAACTGCGTGATCTTTCTGCCTTTCGCACAGTACAAGAGGCGATAGAAGCAACCGCGACACGCTATGTGCCTACACACACTCCAACATTGAATAGACAAGATGGTGTCGCACAGGTGTCTCTACCGGAAGACCCAGAGTTCGTGTGGAAGCAATAATAAAGGAGCTTGTTGTAGTATGACACATCCATCTTATAGCATTATTCTTGCCCCAAATCCTTCTTTGATGACAGGGCCGGGCACAAACACAATTGTGTTAGGAGGAGGTATCGAAGGGGCAACCGTGATTGATCCTGCTGATGATAACAGAGACCACTTAGAGGCGATTATTCGAGAAGGTGCGGAGCGTGGTGGTATTCGGCGTATCCTCATCACACATGGACATCCCGATCATGTTGGAGGTGCGAAAATACTGAGTAAAGAACTGCGCATCTCTATTTACGCATTCAGTCGTGCTGGCACGCCAGATGTCGATGAAGAGGTACCCGACAATATGACCTTTCCAGCAGGCGACGATACACTACGAGCTGTACATACTCCTGGACATCGCTTTGACCACCTGTGCTACTACCTGGAGCAACAGCGTACACTCTTTGCGGGCGATCTCGTTGCTGGTGTTGGGACAGTGGTTATTGCACCACCCGAAGGGGATATGCTTGACTATTTCAATTCTCTCAAGCGTTTACAAGATATGGACCTTGCCGAAATGGTGCCAGCACACGGACCCGTGATTACAGACTCCCAGGCAAAGCTTGCTGAATATATCACGCATCGTCTACAGCGTGAGCAGCAAGTACTCGCGGTACTTTATTCCTTCCCTTCTGGCGCAACCATTGCCACAATGGTACAGAGCATCTACGCGGACGTAGACCCACGCCTGCACCCCGTTGCCGCTAAATCTGTTGAAGCCCATCTGCTCAAGTTGGAGCGCGAAGGTAAGGTGCGACATGACAACCAGGATGAATGGATAGTGATTCGTTAAGCTATCACATAAAATCGGTAGGGGCAGCAATCCATTGTGCCCAAAGATGGAGTGGTGGGAGAGCAGCGTGTCGGCGATGATTCAATACTCTGACGTGTACCCCCGGCCCATCTTCTGGCGCAATGGATTGCTGCCCCTACCGCGTGCCAAATATATTAATTATTATATTTGTAACGTTACGCCAACCGTGCCACCATCATAACGAGATTT
>CAZZVE010000364.1:0-2461 GCA_964657325.1 uncultured Ktedonobacterales bacterium | reverse complement strand
CCCTGGACAATGTTGCCAGCTTGCAAAATCCAGAAAGTGCGTGTCTTGACAAAGCTGAAGCCGTCTGCAAAGCGGACAATGGGTGTTTGTCGTGAGCGTAGGAGTGGTATTCGAGGTCTAACAAAGTAAAGCATAGGACCTGCCAGAAGGAGCTGGTGGGATGTTAGCATCCGTTATGAGCGAAATCAAAATTTGCTCACAAATGCAATTGCCCAGCCTCTGAGAAACGTTCCAGGTCTATAGCGAGTAAGGCCCCAGTTGAGTATAAGCGGTCCAGTGAGACCTCCGGTGCCGCTCCCAGCCCACATCACTCCAAAGGCAAAGCCTTTGCGGCGGATAAACCACTCATCAATAAAGATGAAGATCGGATAATAGAGTAATCCGCCACCGATGGCGTAGAGCACTCCTTGCGTTAAGATCAAATGCCATACTTTGGTCGCGAAAGATGAAAGTACGATTGCCAGTACAACGATCGGAAGTCCATAGAAGGTACTTTGCCTCAGGAAGCGAGGAAAACGCTGGTAGATCGCGAACACAATCGGCGCTGCTAAGTACATAATGCCCTGCAAATCGTGGAGTTAGAGGCTGAAGTGCCAACAAGCAATATAGACTGACCGAACATGTTGTCCCGACGGCAGAGATACCAGATGGGTTATTCGAGAACGGTGTATGATTGGTGTAGTAATCATTGAGCACACCGAAGGAGAACGGAAAGCCTGCAAAGTGATCGTTACATACACCCGTGTTTCACGAACATCAATTTTGCTTACCCCAAAGCAGAGTTTCTATTAGATAGCTTCCAAGAAGAAATAACCACGCTGCGCGCCCACCGTCTGCTGCAGGGAGGGATGCTGTAATTGGGGCTTCACCTGGCTCAGCATCACCTTCGTGAAGTTCAAAGCCAGGTGAGATATCCTGAGACATGCAGTGTGGTTGTTCAAGAGAGCAGATCTGGTATTGAGGTTAATAAGTGAAGTGTTGATTGTAACTTGGTAGTCGGATCAGAAGAATTTTCTCCAGGAATAATTGTTCTTGTAAAAGATCTTCGTGATCTGCTTAAGTGCGGGGTTCTACATGAGTACCATTCTATCTTTTTCCCTATGTAGCTTTTGGGAATTGAGTAAAGTGCTTAGCAAGAGAGCTATGTCGAGTATAGGACTTCTTGGCCAAATGAAAGAGAATTTGATGGCAATCGGGATATCCAAGTTACAGAGTTGTCGGAGAATGCTCTTGTCTTTGGACATGTCGCTTCAGCTCAAACTTCTTCACTAAATTCTGTAAGATTGGAAGAGACCAAAGATTACGAGTTTTTTGGGTCATGGATTTTGGAAGTCTGGTCGTAAGAACACAGATAAACCAAATCAGCAGAGGTGGAGTAAAGCAAGAGCGTCGGCATTTGTAGACAAAGCCAACAGACAATATCGAGCACATGTACCAGCTTGCCACTTTATCCCCTGAATTGAGGTAGCACTTCTGGCATGATTAGGACGAATCTGATGTAGCATAACACCCTAGTCAAGAACCAATAGTCATCGATTGCCTTAACGTGAGGTGTAGATCTAGTATCGTGAAACGCCTGTAATTTCCCTAACCATGAAATCCTCATGAATGTCTCGCCTCCGTGGGACGGTTGTGCTCACCTCTCTGAACCCTCTGACACAGCTCCTGCAGCACCTTTCCGCCAAAGTCGAAGTCTTCGAGCTCGAGATAGATCTGGCCGCTCAACCTCGCCCACATCTTTCCGGCGTGGTACTTGACTGGAATATGTGTATCGTATGTCTCCATCGCCTGATCCATCATCCATTTTGCAATTCGGGCTGCGTCTGTGGGATCGAATTCCTGTGCAAAATTGAGCGGGAGTTCAACATTGACGAAACAGCAGTTTTTTAGTGTGCCGCTCTCATTACTCATGACCTTAGTGCCTAGAAGTTCCGCAATTCGTTGACCTCCAGCTTGAGCAATGTCGTGACAATATTTCCTAATCGTGTCTTCACCACCACACACCTGACGGCGAAAGTCAAGTGCTTTGGGAACGCACATGTATGGAGAGGCATCAACTGTTGCTACAAAAGCAAATAAATCACCAAAACATTTGGGGTCGAATGAGCTGGATCTCCGCGCTTCTGGGTCAATCATTGATTTCGACTGGAAACCATGAGATGTCGGCAGCGAGCTCCGAATCAGATGTTGGTTTCGAGCTGGTATATGGAAGACAGCGCATCCACGCGGAGTATAAAGCCATCTGTATATATTAGTGACATACCCATACAACATCAAGTTTGATCTCATCGTACCAAACAGAACACTTACCTATAACAATTGCTTGTGAAGAAATCGGGACCGACTTTGCCCAGGTGAGTCAAGTCAATATGACCGACTCCATGAGCACCATCAATCAAGCTTAACATCTTCGATTCCGCACAAGCTTCGACCAGAGCTTCCCAAGGCATCCTGACTCCAG
>CAZZVE010000363.1:0-2476 GCA_964657325.1 uncultured Ktedonobacterales bacterium | reverse complement strand
AGTGATATTGCATGGGAGAGAACACATCGCCTAGGTGGGTGGCTCTTCGTTGGAGCGGGAGTGCTAGGCATCGTCACAGCCTTTATTCCCTCGTTGCGTATATGGGGTGTTGTGGGTCTTGTGCTTCTTGTATCCGCGATACTCGTAGTCTATTCATACATTGTTTATCGTCAAGTTGAAACAAGCGGTAGAAATCCCTTATCGCCACCATTCGACGCATAAAACTGTTTATCGGTGCATCCAATTCATAGCACGAAATCGGTAGGGGCAGCAATTTATTGCTGTCCCTACCTACCGTTAAGGTTAGGCCATCTCGTCAGAGACTGCTTTTTCGGCTTGTTCGCGTCGTGCGGCTTCGCGGCGCAAGCGTTCCTGATCGCGTCGCTCTTTTTGTAAGCGTCGCTTCTCCTCTGCTTGTCGCTGTGCCTCTGGGTCGGCGTTTAGTTCGTTCATGGAGATCGCCACACCTTGACTGATGATGCGTGGAATCGCCTCCGCTGCTCTTTCCTCTCCTGTCGCCAGCGTTATGCGCTCGTCAAGTGGAGGAATACCTAGCACATAGCTTACCGTCTCTACGTGTGTGTTTGTGGGGCGACCTATGCCAATACGTAAGCGCGGAACATTATTTGTATGCAAATGGCGAATAATGTTATCAATACCATTATGTCCACCTGAGCTACCATTACTTTTCAATCGCACTCTGCCCACGGGTAAATCAAGCTCGTCATAAACCACAAGCACATCTTCAGGTTGCACTTTATACCAGTGAACGAGTGCACTAACCGCTTCTCCACTATTATTCATAAACGTGATAGGCTTGACTAGAATCACTTTTTCGGGTCCAAGAGTGCCACTGGCGAGAATTGCTCTGTTGCGTTGCTCTGACCATTTCCAGCCTAAATTTTTTGCTAGCATATCAACAACGCGGAATCCGACATTGTGTCGCGTTTGTTCGTATTGCTGACCCGGGTTTCCCAGGCCGACGATGAGTTTCATAATAAGTTACCGACCATATCCTAGACGTGCTGCAAGGTAGGGTGGCAACCCGGCCTTGATAATCTTCTCTTGTGTTTTCTCATAGTCGTAATGAATACGATAAAATGTGAAGCCCTTGTCTGTATCATAAATCATAAAGGCCGCTCTTGGATCGCCATCACGTGGTTGCCCAACGCCACCTGGATTGACGATAGCGCGATAGCTTGTTGGGGCTGACCATTCACCCTCAGGAGGAACCAGCATCTCATTTGTGACCTGTACCATACTCTGGCTTAACCCTAATAGCTCTAGCAACTCTTCGATCTCACTATTGAGGCGATCTTCCACATTATTTATTAGTTCTTCTTGTGCTCCCTTTTCCTTATTATGACCATTGGAGGAGTGCTGTTCTGCCTTTGGCTCTTCCTGTGTATTAGTAATGCTAGAGGACGTTGTATCGCTCTCTACTACGACGTTCTCCACATCAATGTCGTCTGGTAAGATGACCTCTTCCTCGGCTGTCTTTCCATTTTCAACCGATGACTCTAGCGTGTCTTTTAGTTCATCTATAGATTGTGCTGTATTCATGCCTTCTGTTAGCTCGTTCTGCTCTTTCGCATGTGTTGAAAGGAGTTCTGACTCAACAACAGCACTTTCAGATGTAGTTGCCTCTTGCGTCATTTGTTGGATGGGTCGTATCGCCGCAACTTTCTGTGTCTCTTCTTCGTCATCAATTGGCAACTCAAGCGGGTCATTATCTGAAACAACCTCACGTTGTTCTGTGTTGCCTAGAGGAATAGTCGGTGTTTGCGCTACCGTATCAGGTTGCTGAAAGATAACTGGCACATGCGTATGTCCAACAAAGCAATAGCGACTGGTGAAATATTGGAAGCTACGCTCTGCCAGTACTTCCGAAGTAAGATACTCCCACAACGGTCCGTATGGGCTGCCATGCACAAGTGTACACTCTTTAAGCGCGATGCGTTCGGGTAAGTTTGTGAGAAACTCGCGGTGTTCTTCGGTGAGTTGCTCGGCGGTCCATTCCGCAGAAGTACGTGCGGCAGCACTGAAATCTTCCAGGTCAATCTTCCCCACTGCAGCCCAGTCGTGGTTTCCCGCAATAATAACATCGGTACGTTTTCGTAGTGTGATAATACATTCATTCGGGTTAGGACCGTAGCCGACGAGATCGCCCAAAAACCATATTGCATCAATTGGCTCTTGTTGAGCTAACTCATCTATCTTTGCTAGAACCGCTTCTAATGCTTCAAGATTGGCATGAACATCGGTAAATACAGCGTAGCGCATAGTTATGTACTCTATTCAAACTATATAGTATAAAGTAAGTGGAGGTATTTTATCATGTTTATAGCGTCCTTGCTAGTACTATTTTGAACAATAAGCAAGCCTCACCAGTACAGCAAGGAATATGCACGTGTATTGATAGCAACAAGTCCATGTGATACCCTGAAATGGAAAGACCTCTTAGGGAATCAGGGCG
>CAZZVE010000362.1:0-2480 GCA_964657325.1 uncultured Ktedonobacterales bacterium | reverse complement strand
CGTATCCCGCTTATTTCGTTGAACCATATCATTAAGCCCCTACAAAACAATGGTATACTGTTATGTATGAGTATACACAATCGTATCGCAATCATCACAGGGGCGGGACGTGGGGTTGGTCGCTCTACAGCACTGGCATTCGCACGAGCAGGGGCAAAAGTTGTGCTGTGTAGTCGCACACAAGCGCAGCTTGACGAGGTAGTCTCCGAGGTTACACAGCATGGTGGAGAAGCACTTGCAGTTGTGGGCGATGTGGCATGTGAAGAGGATGTACGCAGGCTTTTCGAGCAAGCAGTACAAACCTACGGGCGCGTCGATATCCTGGTCAATTGCGCTGGCATCGTCGCGGTAAAGCCGTTTCTTGAGATGGACACGGAGACATGGGACAATGTAATTAACGTCAACCTGCGTGGGACATTCTTGTGTTGTCGTGCGGCATTTGGTGTGATGGCAGAACAGAAGCAAGGCGTTATTCTCAACCTCTCCTCGCTCTCTGGCGTCAAGGGCGTCGAAAAGTTCCCCGGTCTGAGCGCGTACAACGTCTCAAAATCAGGAGTTGCTGGGCTAACAGAGATTCTCGCCGTTGAGGGCAAGCCATATAATATTCGTGTGAGCGCGGTCAGTCCAGGTGCAGTCGCTACCGAGATGTTGCGTCAAGCAGCACCACATCTCGAAGCAGGCATGACCCCGGACGAGCTTGCCGAAATCCTGCTCTTTCTCGCTGACGACACTGGTAGTAAGTTCAATGGTAGCAATATCGAATTATTCACCAACGCATAATGTAGGGGCACAATTCATTGCGCCCTTCGTTCCAATATCGAATTGTTTACCAACGCATAAAAGGATACCTTATGGTTTATCTGACACGACGCACCACCTTTAGTGCCTCACATCGACTGTGGAGTAACCAACTTTCGGAAGCTGAAAACTATGCGGTGTATGATAAGTGCGCGAATCCGAATGGGCATGGACATAACTATGTGCTTGAGGTTACGGTACGCGGCAGCGTTGACTCACGCACTGGTATGGTTCTCAATCTGACCGACATGAAACGCATCACCAACGAGCAGGTCATCAACTGGGTCGATCATAAGCATCTCAATTATGATGTGCCGTGGTTGGAAGGCGTGATTCCAACGGCTGAAATGCTAGCAATCAAGTTCTGGGAACGCCTGGAAGAGAGCTTTCCGCAAGGACTCCTCTATGAGGTCACACTACACGAGACCGAAAACAATAGTGCAGTATATCGAGGAGAGACGACTTAGATGAGGATAGCTCTCGTTGCACCGCTTGTCACACCAATAGCACAGCCATATTTAGGTGGTGCGCAAGCGATGCTTGCCGACCTCGCACAAGGACTACATCAACGTGGACATACCGTTACACTCTTCGCTCGCGCTGGCTCATTAGTCCCCAATGTGACGATTGAGCAGATTGCGGTCCCCGATAGTGTACGCCCTGCTAGCTTCTCTGAACCAACACTGGAGCGACCAGCCGATACAGGCTTCTTCGCACAGGCGAACATCTTTCTTAAGCTATTCCTGTCTTTACAACAACGCCACGACGAATTTGATATTGTTCACGCACATGCCTTTGACTGGCCTGTATTCACCTGTAGCGCACTGGTACGAGATATACCAATGTTACACACTATCCATCTTCCTGCGATCTCACCCGAAATCAATGATGCACTTCATGTCCTCCATCAACAAGGACACGCTTTGACATTGCTCACTGTCTCACATGCCTGTGCCAAAACCTACACACCATATACGTCGATTGATTCCATCATCTACAACGGGCTTGACCTTAGCACTATCCCTTTTGTCGAACAGGTTGCGGGGGATGCACCACTTCTGTTCGCGGGTCGTATCACACCCGAAAAAGGGGTCGAGGCTGCTATCGAGATCGCGGAACAGGCTGGACGCCATCTGCTGCTTGCAGGCGGTATCTATGACTTGTCCTACTATCAAGAGCGTATTTTGCCCAAATTACAGCAAGCAAGAAAACACGTTACCTATCTTGGACTGCTTGACCGTTCGGCATTATGGAACGTGATGAGCCAATCGCTTGGTTTGCTCTTTCCTATTGAATGGGATGAACCGTTTGGCCTGACGCCCGTTGAAGCAATGGCGACAGGTACACCCGTTATCGCCTATCAACGTGGTGCTGTAGAAGAGATTATTCAACACGGCGAGACAGGTTTTCTCGTCAAGCCGGGAGATCGTGTAAGTGCTGCCGCTTACGTCAATGAACTTTCTACTTTGTCGCGTGTGAAATGTCGCAATCATGTTGAACAACATTTTTCACTAGAGCGCATGCTTGACGCGTATGAGGGTGTGTATGCATCTGCCGCGTCCCTCAGAAATCGGTAGGGGCCGCAATGATAAGAATAGTTAAGATTATCCTGATGAAAAACAGGTTGCTGAGAGCATGACAGGGGCAAGCCCTGTCACTACTATATTGACTAAAACGGCGTG
>CAZZVE010000361.1:0-2489 GCA_964657325.1 uncultured Ktedonobacterales bacterium | reverse complement strand
CGGCACAATATGTGCAACATCTGTCCGAGCATCGCCAAGCTGAAGATATCCATTGTCGCAACCTGGCACCAAGACGTCAAATCGCAAAGGAGGGACATCGAACTTCACAGGATAATCATTCATGATCGAAACCATCGCCATAGCTTTCATTCCTTCAAGCCTCCCAGGCGGGCCATACTCATCAAATTGAAGTTTCTGAATGTCGAATTCAGGCATGACAGGAATATCATGACCCTGAAATCCCATCACCGTCTGAAGAGTCGGCGTCCCAAGCTTGAAAATACCACTCTTCAGCGGAACATCCGCCACTCCCTTCACGACCAATCTCTGCAACTTCCCATCCAACCAATCATTCGCAACTCTTCTTGCACCCTCAACATTTCCCGGCCTCAACTCGGTCAGGAAATCAATATGATTCCAATGCCGATCTCTGATGTTCACTTTCACCGGCGGTACATCTGCAGTTCCCAGCAAAAGATTTCCATACTCCGGTAGATACACCTTCAATGTCGACTCCGCACTCTCAACTTCCCGAGCAAGCCATGTTCCTGCTCTTCCAAGATCTCTCACACTTTTCCTGCGCACCTTCGAACCATCCAATGTGAATGCCCCCTGTATCCTCGCAACCACTCCATCCCCTGTAAAGCGGTCGATGCTCAGATTTGTTGGCTCGAAGACCAAGGCTTCCTTTGCATATTCCTCAACTACTGCGGGGGCAGCAAAGCCCAGTCCGAGTATCGCCAGCACTGCCAAGGACAATATTGACAAAGCTATTACTGTCGCCCATCTTTGAGGTTTCTTCGGTTCCTGTTGTGATCGTAGGGAGTCGCTGGCCGGCACGCCATTCGCATGGGAATAGGTTCGTTCTTCATCGTCGCGGGAGAGAAGTGGGGTATTTTCGGAGGCTTGGTTGTGTATAGGTTCGTCAGACATGATGAAAGTTCGCGAAGTGACCCGCACTCAACGCGACAGAGGGTTATGTACGACTACTGTTGCATGGTTGTATTGATGCCTTGAGGTGACGTTTGCGGTCGAAGTCGTGATCGTTAGACGCCGAGAGTTGCACGGACCACTTCCCTGTTTCGGAATGCTAGGCGGGCAGGTTGGCAAGGACATGACATGGGATCCTCCGCACTTCCTTGAACGGGATTTCCACTTTTCTAGAAGAGCTTAAAGAAGTATATGATGGAAGACGCGTTGTCACTAGCTGCAGAGCTCTGTCAACCTCGATGAATGTATTAGCTCTAGTTACCAGGGTTTAAACCTGGTTGCACCCAACGAAGAGCGCTCAAGTCGGCGCATTTTTTGTGGCAGCCCAGGGTTGAGTTCCTATATCAAGCTCAGCTTGTATCTCACCAGCTTTTTGCATCCATCAGGTATGATCTGGATTAAGAGTGAGAGTCTTCGCAACCAATAATCCAGACTTCATCTCTTCCATAGTAAATATCTTCAACATATGACCTACCGCCACTGACCCAACCTATTTCTCAATAGTGCAATATGTGCTGGAGTAGTTTTACAACAGCCGCCAACAATCAATCCAGGCCACCTTCCACGTGAAGTGATGTCCTTGACAATATTAAACACTTGCTCATCCCAAGAAGTTTCCTCTGAACCATCACCAACCCATTTCTGTGCTGCGGTATCATATATCATTCCACCTGCACCATCAGGGTATATCACAAGACATGGTAAAGCTAGATCCAGCTTTTTAGCTGCCTCCTCGAACATTCTTACCAATTTTGGAATCTTATGCACCTTTGTGCAGTTAATGCCAATAGCATCAGGTAGTGTAGTGCTATCCTGGTTCTGTTCCAACATTGCCCTGGCCACATCTTCGATGGAGCTCCCGTCAGGCAAGTTGTCATCGTTTGGAAAGACGCATGAGATCCAATATGGCTTGGAACCTTGTGTATCATGCCCACTCATTACCTCTCTCGCTACCTTGATCTCATCCAACCTCGGTAATGTCTCAAAGGCAACAATATCAATCTTCTCCCAAGTTGCGGCATCCTGTACAAAAGCTTGCAATCTGGACTGGTGGAATGAGAACAGATCACATTCTCCATACTCACCAGTATACTCTTGACTCGGGATCATGGTAGCACCATAAGCGCCCAGGCTCAAAGCAACTAGTCCGGGCCGTCCAGCTGCATCAACAGCAGCTTTGGAAATACTCACCGCAGATGTGAGAAGAGCTTGTGCTTCTGAGTTAATCCCTAGATTCTTGTGGTCCCAGTGCGATATTGCAGGCGTTCTTGCCATACCTTCATAGCTTGCCTGATACGTGGCTGTAATAATAATATCAGCACCAGCCGTCGCGAAGTCGGTCTGTACTTTCAAAAGTGTTTCTTGTGATGAGATTAACAGATGTGAGGACCACAACGGTGTCTCTTCGGATGAGAACTTGACATTATGCTCGTCTTCCAAAGTGGTGCCCAGTCCGCCATCAAGAAGTAAAACATTGTGATTGGATATCTTTTCAAAGG
>CAZZVE010000360.1:0-2498 GCA_964657325.1 uncultured Ktedonobacterales bacterium | reverse complement strand
GGTGGTGCCCGAGCTCATCCAACCTGCGCTCACAGCACGGTAGCTTGGTGTTCAGTACAGTTTCACTGCACAGAGCTCTTGCGTAAGTGGCACATGCAGTAGATTACTTGCAGGAGGAGTTACAATAAGGTTTGATCATGATCTCACATTGCTTCGTCAACAGGATGGCTTTCTGAATGAGTTATGTTGGTCACGCACTTTGAACTTTGAGATCAAGACAAATACGAAGGCATGACTACATGTATTATATGTAGCTGGCAGGAAGGCGAACAGATTCTTGTGTCGAGGGTGGGCGCACATGGTAGGTCCTTTTGGAGCGGCGGAATACTATCTTTACTCAACTTGATTTTCCCCACTTCGGAAGTCAAACTTCTTTACACGGTATACGCTCCCTAAAATCAACCGACATATACTACATGTCTGCCGGTAGCTATCGCAATCGACCATAGGACAATTAAAATAGGGCTTCCCGTCCGCTCAGCCGTTCTAAAAAATTGTGCCGGCAGGCTAGTAGTTGGGTGGGTGACCACCAGCGAATCCCTGCTGTTGATTGTTTTTGCCTTCTAATTTCTTCTTTTTTGGTGGTTGGTTCTGTGTGGTCTGTCTTGATACTCAAATGGCTGCGGCGCAAGATTACATGTGAGCGTATGCGTGATGATCGGCGGGGAAATAACCTGGGCAGGAATTGATGTGAAGAGCCATTGCAGATCAAAATGGAAACGCTCTTCGGAACATACCAATTACCAGAGTATCACCACTCTATAAGCGTGATAGAGATCATCAGACACGATATGGGGTTCTACCTGTTCCTTGAGTCCGCTCGTCGAGTACGATAGAGAGCACAACAACTGACTTACATGGTATACCTTAAGGATCCTGCTCCTCCTTCGCAACGCAAGCAGATCCGTCAAGACAGGGGAAAACGAAATTGATACTCGGGGCCAATATATTTGACCCTCGATGTGTATCGTTGAAGACCAACCAGTGTTCGTCCAGGCCACTTGCTGAACTGAATCGGGCAAGAATATGGACGACGTCGAGCTTCCCTCCTGGATCATGGCTTTGCCGCAGCATGGCCGATCCTAGCACAGACGATCGTAAGCTTGAGGCGAAGTTGTCTGTTGGTAAAAGTCTTGTGCTCAGGCCAAGCAAGAGGAGAAGAGGCATTGCGAAAGTGATGCTGGACACGGACCAGGCCTCCGTGAGAACACATATTGCGTCCAAAGAGTATTGTAGCAAACGCACAGCTCGAGGACTGCTTGGACCGCTGAATGAAAAGGTAACTTCCTTGTAGCATGTAATAGACCTGATGACTTGTAAACTTTCGGAAAGGGGACATTCTCATCCAGTTCATCAAGAAATAGGCATATCACACCTTGACTTTAAGTCTTGCATACTGACACTGCTTAGCCTTCGTACCTGACACATCCAATGTCCAGTTTGGCGCAAACAATCAAGTACCAAGATCATAGATAGCTATGAGTTGCACTAGACATGCTTTACTTACCTCATTCATCTTCAATTAGTTCGAGTATATGAAGTACCGCAATACCTACCGTGGCGGACTGCTTTTCATAAATCATTGTGAACATACCACGTTGAAAGTAAAAGCAAAAGCAAAAGGAAAGAGTATTCCATGCCTCCATAAACGTAAGTATCCCAAGTCGTACATCGTACTCAAAAGCAAGGCTGAGAACAAAATAACATACCTTACCCATACCCTTACCCATACCTTTACAAACCCAAACTCAATACAACATACCTTACATACCGCCGCCTTCTTTCTTCCTCCCATACCTATCCCAGCTTCTTGCCTTTTTCTCCTCCTCCCTTTCCATTCCTGGTATAGGAAAGATAAAATCAAGCTTCCACTAACGCTGCATACTATCTATCCATCCATGTAGTAGGATTTGTGGAAATTGATTGATTGGTACACTCCAACGAACACAAGGCTGAAATTTCAGCCGCACACACATGCACATACGCACATACCATTGGCTTCAGCTTTGGCTTTCATTAGTTCACGCGAACGCACGCGAACGCGACGTAAGCCACAGACAGACGATCATTGTTTCGATGAGACGAGATGACTCTTTGCCTTTGCCCCAGGAGTATGGAGAAGTGTCCAGCACCCAGTAACAAGTATCCCGTCTAACAAGCCAGGAAACATGCCCCTGACCTATCATGACCTGATCCGGAACCATCCATTCCGTGCCATCCCACCACCTCCCATCTCATCTACAGTACCCACCACAATCGACAAGACAATCGATAGCGGCAGCATGCCCCTGAAATTAACATTTCAAGTCTGTGTTTCATATCTCATCACCTCCTGCGTGGACAAGTGCAAAGTTCAAGTTCTAAGCGCTCGCTTCGACATATACCAACCAATCATCCACAGAACCTTTGCGCGCGGCCCCTATCCTGGGCTTGTTTCAGGATGCCCGGCTTCAGTTGTAGTTCTAGGCGCCCAGACATCCAAGGCGCCCAGGCATGAC
>CAZZVE010000359.1:0-2505 GCA_964657325.1 uncultured Ktedonobacterales bacterium | reverse complement strand
ACCAGCTGTTGCAGCTAGTGCCTGTTCAGATATTGTTTCTCTTGATGAACGGCCTGACGCAGTATGTCTGCATCCGCGGTGTCAATCAGCTGTCGGCGAAGACGTCCTCGTTGACAGTGGGAATCGTTCTAAATATACGGAAACTAGTCAGTCTCTTGCTCTCGATTTGGCTGTTTGGGAACAAATTGGACACGGGCGTTTTGGTGGGTGCGGCGATTGTGTTTGTCGGTGGGGCGTTGTATGCGTGGCCGGTGGGGAGGACGACCGTGCCTAGTGCGAAGGATGAAGGGAAGAAGGAGCTTTAGAACGAGTATTTCGTGACATGGATAGACGCCCGGGCGGCTTTGCATGTTGGCGTTGGAATAGATCAACATGTCTGGGATAGATTAAGAGGCTATAGTGATACCCAGCGATAACTACATAGATACAGACATGCATGAACGTTCATCCAGCCTTGACCCATTCGGTTTCCCCTGCAGAATCAGCGATGCTGTAGGTAGTTGTATACACAGCATCATAAGGATGCTCTAATTTCCACAAAAGATCATATCGTTCATGATCATATTCCGGTGCGTGCTTAACCCCAAACGCAATCACAATATCGCGAAGCCGCTTATGTTCCCAGCAGATCAACACATCGCCCGCACCCGCTTCCTTGACGTATTTCAAGACGTCGGAGGCAACCTCACTGACCTCCTCACGCTCTCTGTGAGTATTGACAGTCAAGCCTAGGTTGTGCGCAAGCGGTTCGACCGTCTCCAGCGGTCGACCTCGCTTGCCGTTTGCTTTCGGTTTCTGCGCGATGATGCGTTTGATGTTAAACTCGGACCCTTGCTTGAAGACATGGACTAAGCCTTGTGCTCGGGCGATGCCCATAGCATTGAGTCCGTTAAGGCCGTTGCCGGGCTTTTCGCCGTGGCGGATCAGATATATCTTGGGTTTGGCGGCCATCCTCGACCTCGGGTTTGAGATCAATACGAATGTGGAGCTCCTTTCATCCGCTTTATAGATAATATCTACATGTAGCTAAATGTGCTGTACGCGGAGACTGGAAATGGAGGTAGATGCAGAATCTAGATCTTCCAGCTTCTTGCGCCACCAACTCTATAGAAGTGGGTCCGTGAATACGGGAAACCTAAAATCGACTTTTCGCAATGGAGGCATCCGACTTCATCCAGTACCCATATCAGAGGAGCTACATCAGAAGGCATTTGTCTCCCCTTGCCGGCTACAAGGAAGATCCAGGTAGGTAAGAAGAGCCTTTGTATCTCGCAACATGCTGTTGCGCTTGGTTTCATGTTTGAATGCGTGCCGCAGATTTTTGATCACAATATCTTGCTCTACTACCTCGGATGTGTTCCTTGAATGTTTGGATTAGATAGCAGTGTTATTACAGTTCTTACTGCGAAATCCGTCAGTAGATTAGTTTCAGATCGTGCTAAGACTTGCGCTGTTGCTTCAGTCGTCAATAACAGCCCCAACAGGTCGCTACGAGGGCGTTTTACTCCGGAACAGGCCTCTAGACGTCGAGATCGCTCGTTGGAACTAGTGCCAGCAGAAGAGGTCTAGCCATCCACAAGTCCTTGTCTGACAGGTACCTGCATCCGACTCTGGAGATAATAGCCCGTAAGCATGACATCCCACCAAACGCCAATCCTTTCCCCGCAGTTCTCTCCTCCCCTCTCCATAACGCGTCTCCATCCGACCCGAGGGTCAACAAAAGAAAGATTTTCGCAAGATCAGGTTCCTTTTTGTGCTCACATCCGTATCTCAATATCAGTGCGCTCTCTGCCATCAAATTCAATTGCCAGGCCTTTTTCCCTTGCTCTGCCAAATCGACCTCAGCACTGTTTGCCATCATGGGTTCCAAATCCCTTCCCCTCCATGACCAGGGTATCTACCACAACTTACCCACGTTCTCGAAGGATATCAAAGGCTTGACTGCTATCGTTACTGGTGCAAATGGCATTTCCGGCGTAAGTATCTCTATTTTCAGAGCAGCAGATCAAGACTATGCTCTGTCATCAGTTCTGTTCGAGATATCAAGCACGGGCTTGTAATATGCTGTTGCAAGGCGTGCGAGGTTGCAACTAGAGTAGACATAAGCTCATGGCCTATACTTCTAGTTCCATACTATGCGAGTTCTTCTCGAGTCACCTGAACGATGGTCTAAGGTTTACGCCATTTCTCGACGTCCTCCCCCGCCTGAGATGATGGATTTGCTCCCTGCAGACCAAAAGGCAAGAGTAGAGCACGTGGCTTCTGGTATGTCATAGATTCGCTACAAGCAATATCTCGAAGGCTGTTGTGCCCCTACCTTGTTTTCAATCCACAGCCGTGACATTATTCGGGCACTTTGATACCATGACGGACTCCTTGCCCTTATCCGGAAGGTCTGTAGGGAAAACAAAGCTAAACAAGTACATGCAGATTTCCTGTCGAAGTCCTCGGAAATAGCAGATGCTCTCAAAGACAAGATCAAGAATGTGGACGTCGTGTTCTTCT
>CAZZVE010000358.1:0-2507 GCA_964657325.1 uncultured Ktedonobacterales bacterium | reverse complement strand
AGAGTGGACAAGATAGCTCGCAACATGAATTTATTATGGCCATGATTAGGCTGAAAGCCAGGAGCTATCTGGGACTTCTGAATGCTGTGTTTCCATATGTCTTTTGTAGTTGTCGTATCTCGCAAAGCCTTTGAGCTGTCTCTCACTCTTCTTGCAGCCCCCTGGACATTCCCAGCTCTTAGGCAGGTTGCTGTGCTTTTCAACGTGATGGCGTTCGAGGTGTCTTGCGTGCAGATAGCCCTTGCTCGAGCAGTTTGGCACCAAACACGGGTAAGGTCGAACTTGCGCATGAACTTGTGGTCTGCTAGGATCAGTGGGGGATCAAGAAGACGGCGGCAAAAATACATACACAAGGGTGGGGCGGTTGAGAGATTCGGGTGGATGATGTGGCAATACAGTGACATTTGAAGTCGTGCTTGATGGTGGGCCTGATGATGTGCGAGTGTCTGGTTGCAGGAAGGAGGGTGTTTGCAACTGTTGTAAAGGGTCTGGGCCTAAATCTGGCAGTGGTGGATATGCTGAAGAGCCGTGGTAGTTACTCGAGCGACTTGTGTCCGGTGACGGATAGTCGTTGATTCGTGGCTGAGGATTTACCTCAGTAAGGTATCTTGGATCGATGAACCCTTCTCGACGACGTGATAGAGTTGTAGTAGATGTTAGTTCACCGAAACTCGATATGGCAGTTGGCAACCGCGGACTCGACAGTCGGTCCGCTCAAGGAAGTAACCTAAGATCTGAGAAGAAACACCGTGCTCTCCAGCACCACGATGCAAGGAAAGGCACAAGAAAGGAGCGGGTGGACGAGTGCGCAGAGTTGGACTGCGCAGCCGTGAAGGAAGAAAAAGAGGTAGGAAAGCTGTATTCGCTCTGTCTTTTATCATTCAAATGAGCCGACAAAAAAGTCGTCGCCATGTTGGGTGATGTTCCTCGCCGCCTTTTCTCCAGCGGTCTCATTGGGCCCTCAAAATCCATCCTGCTTGGCACTTTTCCTCGGGTGCATACATGCGTATCCATGGTAAGGGTGCACGAACCAGTAGGTCTTGAACCTAACCTAGAATGATTTTTTGAGTCATGAACCTGCAGCAAGTATGATTGGAAACCTGCAACTTCAACAAGGATACTGCTTGTAACTGATTGGCGTCCTGGGTGTAGCCTGAACCAAGGACCTTGAGCCAGCGACAAAGACTCGAGCTTTTTGGTGAAGCGGTAGGAAGTACTGAGCACGCTAAAGTCGCTGTGGACGGCAAGACGTGGCAAGTAGGAAAAATGAGGGACCAATCGTGGGTGCCAGTGCATTTGGTAGTTGAGCATATTTAGAAAGGAATGCCACTTAAGAAGCGTCCTACCTTTAACATCCTCATAGAACAGATTCGATACCAACCTCAATGGCTAGCATTATTGTTGATACGGTTGAACAGATACTCAAGTTGGTCGAGTACGTTGAGAGCTTCGTCCAGAAGCCTCTCATGTTCGTTGATCTTGAGGGAGTAAATCTTTCACGCCATGGGACAATCGGGATCATGCAGATACTTGTACCACCAATGCCGATGGTGCACCTAGTCGACATATACACATTGCAGCAGCAAGCATTTGACATCTCAGTGTCCGACAAGGCGAGCCTTAGGACCATTTTAGAATCCAAGGACTATCCAAAGGTGTTCTTCGACGTCCGCAATGATTCTGACGCACTGTACAGTCATTTCCAGATTAGTCTGCAAGGAGTGATTGACTTGCAGCTTATGGAGTATGCTTCTCGCCCACGACGGGGAAGATTCCTCAAGGGGCTGGCCAAATGTGTCTCTGAGGACGGAGGGCTCGATTTGACGTCATCTCTGAAATGGCGAACCATCAAGAACGCAGGCACAGACCTGTTCGCGCCTGAAAAAGGGGGTAGATACGAAGTTTTCCTCGAGAGACCATTGGCTGCAGCACTGCAGGAGTACTGCACACAGGACGTTGTTGTGATGCCAAAGCTGTTGACAGTTTATGGTCGGCGCCTTCAGTCGCATCTCGCCACGAAAGTCGGCAATGAAACACTCGCACGTGTTATCCTTTCACAGAGATCAGATTTCGAGGGCAAAGGCCGACACATGGCCGTTGGACCGAATTTTGCGTGGAATAGGTAAATTCTCAAATGCTCAGAGCCCATCCCTCTCATCGTTGTTGGACGGCGCTGACATCTTGTAACAGTTCGTACGAGGAGACAGATCCGGACTTTCCAATGAGCATAGTCTGCTCCAATCAGCTCGCCGAGCGATGTTCGATGAACGAGGTGGCTGCAGCTACTTCTTCTTAGAAATTGGCCGACAAAAGTTCGACGGCACCAACTGATTAGACTGGTAACGCCCACAATGATAAGATTTGGTGGGCTTCGAGGGTATTTGGGAAGTCATAAACCTCTCCCAAAATGTCGATATTGTTGTCGCAGATGGTGAGTTTGAGTACGCATGGAAGGAAATTGACAATGGACATGCCAGTAACAAAGCTTATGCACGTGACACGGAAAT
>CAZZVE010000357.1:0-2521 GCA_964657325.1 uncultured Ktedonobacterales bacterium | reverse complement strand
GGTCATCCTCGCTACGTAGCGAGGATGACCTATTTTATTGTCTGCTTGTGTACTTTATTTCATCACTTAGTGTGCAAGGAAGCCATCTGTGTTGCCAGTGCCATCAACGTAGAAGCCGACGAGTTGACCTCGGTCGTTGAGACCGTTGATAGTGGTGGTTCCAATGCCGTTCGGGTCGTCAATCGACTGCCATTTGCTATGATGCAAGGGATTGGACAAGAGGAACCCGTGCATCTGTTTGGCACTATCGACGTAGACACCCACGATCTGGTCGTTGTTGTTGATGCCCAGTGCCGTCGTGTTCGTTGAATGTGGGAAGTCGAACTCGCTGTAGTGCTTGTTGTTGGCGGTGCGTAGGAAACTGACTATTGAGCCATTGGAGGCGGTGAAGAAGCCGACGATATCGCCATGATTGTTGATCCCTGCGGCTGTCGCATTGGTGCCTCCGGGAGGAACAAGTTCCTTAAACTGCCCATTGTTCAGAGTAAGTTTGTAGGCATGATTGACACCGTTACCATCGGTGTAGAAGCCAACTGCGACACCATTGTCATTGAGGCCAAGCAACTGGTTGACCGTTCCTGTCCCCGTGTTGGGGTCGCGGTAAGAGGTGAAGACGCCATTATGCTTGACGAAGCCAAAGTTGTTGCCATTGCCATCGACCCAGAAGCCAGCCGTGTCCCCGTGATTGTTGATGGCAACTACCTGTGTCTGCACCGAGCCTGGAAAGTTCTCATTTTTATAGTTGTGCTGCGTGTAGGGAGGATTGAGCGTGTAGCCCTTGTTTGGATGAGTCGCCGTCGTTCCACTGCCGAAGTAGCCAGAGATGACGCCATTGTTGTTGATCCCCAGCAACTGATTAAAGGTCGGATCTCTCTGGTCATTCAGAGTCGTGAACCGATAGGATGCATTGCTTGAGAGGTGCGCGTTAGCGAATGAGTCGCTAGACACAGCAGCTAACGTCGTTGGAGAGCCGCTACAAGCAGCAAGAGCGAGCATTATCAGACCGAGGAGTGCCGCGAGAACTGAGAGTGTCATTTTTCGAGAGAGTGTCAACATGATAGATCTCCTTGTTTGTGTATAGACATCCAGGTAGTTTTTCCAATATTCACGAGAGGATGGCTTCTTTCTAACGCTGCAGTCGTTTCCGGCTCGCTATCCTTCTCACTTGTAGGTGATGTAAGTGTGCTTCACCTCACATGCAAAGAATACTACGAAATTCGTAGAAATTCTGTGGTTATTCTCACAAAAATAATGTGAATCTGGACATTATTTGATATAATAGTAGCGCAATCAGAGAAAAATAGACGAAATTCGTAATCGAGTTTTATAAGCTATACGGGGTGAACCTGTGCTTATATGATAGCCACTGTGTGAATGCAACTGTTTGCGTCGTCGTTTCGTAACAGCATTAATGGTTACACAAACTTACGAGGAAAACGATGCAAGAAGAGACACTTGACTCAATATCAACAGAAACATCGCCGCAATCTACCCACACTTCGGCTATTATTATCGCTAATCCCACTTCCGGCACCTATACACATAATAGGCTACAGATAGCGGAAACTATTGATTACTTGAGACAGCACGGTTGGCAAGCAGACTTGTGTTTGACAAAGGCAGCAGGCGATGCGCGCAAGTTCGCGCGTGAGGCGGTTGAGCAACACATTTCGGTTGTTGTGGCGGTGGGAGGCGATGGCACCATCAACGAAATTATTCAGGAATTAGCTAACAGTGATACAGCGTTGGGTGTTCTGCCGAGCGGCACAGTGAACGTATGGGCACGCGAGACCGGCATTCCTTTAGACAATCGGTTAGCACGCGAAATATTGCTACACGGACGAACGCGACGCATCGACCTGGGGCAAATGGGCGAACGCTATTTTCTACTGATGGCTGGTATCGGCTTCGATGGCGAAGTCACGCGAACAGTTGAAAAGAATTCGGTCAAACGCTTTGGCGTCCTTGGGTACTTCTTTGTTGGCACATGGTTTGGTCTCAGCTATCCTAGCTTTCGTGTGACTGTCCAGCTAGATGAACGTACTTATCGCACTAACGCCATCCAAATTATTATCGGTAACACACAACTCTATGCAGGCGCGATTAAATATACATGGCAAGCAAAGTGTGATGATGGACTACTAGATATATGCATTCTACGCAAACAAAATGTGTTTGGGCGGCTCGCCATCGCAGCAGATTTTATACTGCGTCGTGAGCAACGCAGCAACTGGGTACAGTACGAGACATGTAAAGACATCAAAATACGTACGCGTCGGCGTGTTGCGGTACAAATCGACGGCGATTCTGCGGGTGACACAACGCGCAGTTTCCCACCTGTCACATTCTGCGTCGCTCCCGATGCACTCAAAGTCATTGTGCCTCACAACGTGTCAAAGGACTTGTTTTCAAAACCGTAAAAGGGGAAGTGGGAACATGACAGGGGCAAGCCCTGTCATGCTCTCAACATCATTGGCATTTCCTTACGTCATCGGCGTTACATCATTGGCATTTCCTTACA
>CAZZVE010000356.1:0-2522 GCA_964657325.1 uncultured Ktedonobacterales bacterium | reverse complement strand
GTTTGTTAACTTCTCTCCTATGTTCTTGTAACTCTTGCATATCCCATGTATAGTAGTGATAAAGCATGTTGGAGTGAAGAGGACGTTATGGGCGATTATTTTTGTGTAAGAGTATGGCAGTTGAAATTGGGCGCATCGGCGCAAGAGGTAGAGCATTTAGCTTCTTCGAGCGTATTAGAGATGTTGCGCTGGATTCCTGGCGTGCAAAAAGTTTCACTTGTGCATTTGACAGGGAGCGAACCGAGACGCTATCTGATGAACCTGACGTTCACAAATGTGGCGTCGTATACCTATTGGCGGCAAGTGGAGGAGGAGGCATCTGATTATTGGGAACACTTCGCCTCGGTGCAATTGCAGTGGGAGCACCTTTGCTCACTGCTTGAAGAGTACGCAGGTGAGATTGTGCTGGATGTAGGGCTTGAACGAGATGACGCGTGACTCGATACCGATGTCTTAGCGATGGTGTACAATAGAGACTATCATGTGTGAAACATACAAGGGTGTGTAATTTCTCGTGCCAGGAATGAGCTATGAGCCAGAACTACGGAGTGCTACGGGTGGTCCGTGTGCGCCCACCAGCCAATGCGACTGCGGATATCCAGGAACGCTATCCGAGTGGATGGTTGCCAGAAGAGCAACTGGTACACCTGCTGACACGTCAAGTGACGACGATTGGACGTGCGCTGAGCAATGACATTCTCCTCATGGACCCTACGGCGTCACGCGAGCATGCGCGTCTGGTAATTGATGAATATGGTTGGCATGTGCAAAATTTGACCGTGAACAATATTGTACGTGTTAACGGGCATCCTGTACCAAGTGGCGTAAGCGTGGCGATGAAATCGCAAGATGTGCTTGTCCTGGGGAGTACTATGTTGCAACTCATCGCGCCACGTCATGTTCTACCCTATCGAGAAGCAAGTGAGCAACCAACTGAACTCCTTTCAGCTCGTCCTAAAACTCCTTTACCGCTACCGTCGCAGAGTTTACCGTCATCTTCTGAAGGACAACAAGCGTTAGATGCTCAAGCCACGCCTATTCGTGTACAGGGGAACGGACATGCACCGTATCCAAATTTCACGTCGTTGTCACGTCCTTCCCTGTCGGCGTTACCTGAACAGCCAGAACCAGAACTGGTCGCACAGGCGTGGAATGATGAAGAGGATGATGTACTTGGCGCGGGCATTACCATGCAATTCGCGCTGCCACAACGTATGGGTACACGTACACGCTGGTTAATCGCGGGAGTAGGTTTTGCCATTTTAATCGTCAGCGCGATTATTACGATTGTCCTGAGTAGCGTGGTCGGTTTTGCTTCATTGACGCAGAATGGTCCCTCAAGCATTCTCGCGGCTCTAACTATTCCCATCATTCCAGCCCTTGGAATCAACCTGCTTGTAAACTTTATTGATCGCTTCGAGCGCGAACCATGGTTCCTACGACTCGCCGCGTTTCTGTGGGGAGCTATTATTGCTATTCCGCCGACACTGTTTATAGAAACGAACGTGCAAACACTTATTCAAAACGCGTTGGGGCGAGACTCAAACATGCTTTTGCGTTCAGCATTGTTGGGTTTGAACGCTGGCGTAACCGAGGAGACGGTCAAGGGTTTAGGATTATTGTTGCTCTTTTTTGTCTTGCGAGACGAGTTCGATAATGTGACCGATGGCATTGTCTATGGCGCGTTGATTGGTGCTGGTTTTGCAATGGTTGAAAATTTTAGCTATTTCGCGCAAAACTCAAAAGATTTTCTTCTCTTCCTGATTGTTGGGCGAATTGTGCTTGGCTGGCTCAGCCACTCAACCTTCACCGTCTGTTTCGGAGCAGCTCTCGGCTACGTGCGGCACACAAACGTGCGCTGGCGGCATTTCGTCGTACCACTTTTGGGCTATCTTGTCGCGGTCGCGCTACATAGTATCTTTGACTTTGTGGATATCTACGCCAACGCGACCGTTATTGCTTCGCCCAACAATCCCACTGTCGCACACTACTCGCTTATTGCGGTGATTGGGGACTACATACCACCGTTTATCGCACAGATTGTCCTGCTGTACTTCTTGATTAAAGCTCTCGCGCATGAAGTGGCGGTTATTCGTGAATTTCTGGCATCGGAAGTGAGTAACGGAGTCGTGCGTGTAGACGAGTACGCGTTGTTGCAAAATTCGTTTCAGCGCACACGGCAAGAACGGCGTGTTTTGAGGCGTTGCGGCATCAAGCAGTGGATGCGTGTGCAAGAATTGTATCAGACCGAGATTGGCCTGGCTTTCCGTAAATGGCATGTTAGCATGGGCGACAAACCAAAACTTGGCTATCGCCAGCCCGAAGATGCCTATCGTCACCGCATCAAACGACTACGCTATGAGATTATGACAATGGAAGGAAAGAAGTAGGGAGCATTAGAGCAAAGTAGGGCGTGGAGCATGACAGGGAGAGGACGATAGGGGGAGTGGAGCATGACAGGGGCAAGCCCTGTCACTACTATACGAACCGCGTGACTTCGCCCCGCAGGAGTGAAAGTATAG
>CAZZVE010000355.1:0-2524 GCA_964657325.1 uncultured Ktedonobacterales bacterium | reverse complement strand
AGCGATATTCCCGCGCCCGATATGAACACCAATCCGCAGGTAATGGCCTGGATGATGGACACCTTCTCCATGCATATGGGCTACTCCGTTCCCGCCGTGATTACGGGCAAGCCGCTTGCAATTGGTGGCAGTGAGGGACGCCTTGAGGCAACGGCGCGTGGAGTGCAGGTTGTGACACGTGAGGCACTTGCTATTCATAATATGCGTCCCGACAAGTGTGCTGTGGTCATTCAAGGCTTTGGTAATGTCGGTAGCATCTCAGCGCGGCTCTTAAGCGAGCTGGGCTGTAAGGTTGTTGCATTGAGCGATATCAGAGGCGGTGTCTATAATCCTGCTGGCATCGACGTATTGCAAGCCATGCGCTACTCCAAGGAACATGGTAATCTTGCGGGTATGCCCGGTACCGAAGCTGTGACGAATGCAGAATTGCTAGAGTTGCCCTGTGAAGTGCTCGTCCCTGCCGCGTTAGAAAACCAGTTGACTGAGCGTAACGCTTCACGTATTAAAGCGCGTATGATTATAGAAGCGGCGAATGGTCCAACAACACCCGAAGCTGACCGCATTCTCAATGATCGCGGCGTAACGATTGTGCCGGATATCCTGGCGAACGCTGGTGGTGTTACCGTCAGCTACTTTGAATGGGTGCAAGACCTGCAACGCTTCTTCTGGGCTGAGAACGAAATTAACAATCGACTCGAAACTATCATGATGCGTTCATTCCATGCTGTATATCAAAAAGCTCAAGAGCAACACACAAATCTGCGTATGGGTGCCTATCTGCTCGCCGTGGCACGTGTCGCCGAAGCCACCGAGATTCGCGGCGTCTACCCGTGAGAATAGATATATAAAAATGGGAATGATGTTGGGTGGCAACTGCCGCCCAACATCATTCCCATTTTTATAGGAGAGTTTCTTGATGAATACCATCTTGTGGCTCTTGCCAATCGTTATCTTTCGAGAGTTTATCGGCCTGACGCGTTGGTTCTGGCAAACGATAGCCACGAGCACAATTGAGCACGTATTTGATGCTAGTCTCAAGACTGATGAGATGTCCAAGCGAGATAATCATTGGGTTGACGCGTGTACGTGTACGCACTGCCGCTCCGATGGTCTCGCCCCTCACAATCAAGGGTTCCCACGATCCAGCCTCTTCGCCCAGTTTTGCTGTATTGTAGCTGCCGGTGAGAATAGACTTGGCACAGCCAATTGTGGGTAGGTCGAGCCAGAGGCCGAGGTGCGACGCGATACCGATGCGACGTGGATGCGCGATACCCGCACCGTCAACCATGACAAGCTGTGGACGCTGCCGCAATTGTTGAAATGCTCCCAGTACGCAGGGAGCCTCACGAAACGAGAGCAGTCCAGGAACGTATGGCATGCGTATCGGTTCCTCGTAGATGTGTCGCTCGACCACTTCCATTTCTGGATAGCTCAAGAGCACCACCGCTGCACGCGCTTTGTTATTGTTCTCGTTGATCGCCATATCGACACCAGCCACGAACCGCACTGGCTCTTCTAGCCGGTCTTCTCGGATGACGCGCTTCGTCAGTTCGTTCTGTAATGCTCGTGCCTCTTCCTGGCTTAGATTCCATTCATGTAAAGGTTGTGTCATAATTTTATCGTGCTTCCGCTACAAAAATCATACGAGGACTATCAAGCTGGTACGGTCCAAGGTCATAGTCACCATAGACATCTTTTACCGCGAAACCTGCTTGCTCTAGCAAAAGTTCCATCTCGCTACGGTCAAATAAATAGAGATGCGTCGTGACGGTGGTACGCTCCACCGGACCGCCCTGCTTATGCTGGTCATAAAAATGTGTGAGTTCCAGCAGGTGCCTTGCAGGAGATGATGCAGGACTTACGAAGTGTGTGAGTATAGTCCCATCGTCACGGCTCCATGTGCCCTGATGCAACACCTGTCCACCGAGGTCTTCCATATAACGTGCGTCGGCATTGCTAATATCCAGCAGGAAAAGACCACCTGTACTGAGGTGTGTACGGATAATAGCGAGTGCCTGCTGTTGCTCTTTGCGTGAAATAACGTGTGCGAACGAGCCAAGCGCGACAAACGCCATGCGAAATTTTCGCCCCAACTGCATCGTCACCATATCTTGCCGAAGCAGTTCGCAACGAACGGAACTTCCCATCTCTTGTATACGTTCTTGAGCAAGTGCAAGCATGAGTGCCGATGTATCGACGCCGACAACGTCATAGCCTGCCTGTGCAAGTGGGAGCAATACACGTCCACTGCCACATGCTAATTCCAGGATTGGGCCACCACTCGACTCCGCGAAGTTCTGGTACATGTCCAGGTCCTCGCTAAAGTGCGCGTGCTCGACATCGTAAAAGGGGGCAATTATATCATACGTATTCATGGGTTCCTTCAATACATAAGTATGTGTGCGTTCTTTAACAGTGCTTAGTATAGCGATGTGAGTAGTGTATTACAAGAGGTCTCCATCCTTTCCAGGGGGAAGAAACAGGGAGACCGCAAGGGTCTCTCCATAGGCATCAGGATAAGAAT
>CAZZVE010000354.1:0-2547 GCA_964657325.1 uncultured Ktedonobacterales bacterium | reverse complement strand
CGTGGCGGCCAGCCGCCACGAACACACATTCCCTCTTTTTCTTGAAGTAAGTTTTGCTTGACAAACACTCATTCGTTGGGTATATGAGAACATAGGTACAATTAGAGAGGAAAAGAGAACAACATGAGTAACCCACACCTACCATCCGATGTTGCGGAACGTGTGCAACGCATTGAAAACAACGTGTTGCTGACCGACCGACACATTTCGTAATCTCATTACAAAACGCCCGACGCTTATAGAGCGTATGAACGTTTTGAAGGTACCAGGAGTTAGTGTTGCCGTCATCAACGATTATCAGGTTGAGTGGGCGCGTGGCTATGGTGTTCTGGAAATGGGCAAGCCAGAGACTGTTAACACCAACACTCTGTTTCAATGTGCCTCCATTAGCAAACCTGTTGCTGCGGTTGCTGCTCTGCGTCTCGTCGAGCGAGGTTTCCTTGACCTTGATGAAGATGTGAACGAGAAGTTGGTATCGTGGCACGTGCCTCCAACGATATATATGAGCAAACAAGGTAGGGAAAGTTGGCAACCACGTATCACGATTCGTCAACTTGTGAGTCATACCGCTGGCTTGACCGTACATGGCTTTCCAGGATATGCATACGACGAGCCACTCCCTTCGTTCCTCAATATTCTGGATGGTACGTATCCCGCCAACACATCAGCTATTCGTGTAGATACACTACCAGGATTACAGTACCGCTATTCTGGTGGTGGCTACTGCGTTCTACGGCAATTGCTCTGTGAAGTGACTGGCAAGCCATTTCCAGCTTTGATGCGCGAACTGGTGTTAGACCCTTTGGGAATGCATGAAAGTACATACGAGCAACCTTTGCCTGACGAGTGGACGCACAATGCGGCGTCCGCACATCGTACCGCAGGAAAACCTATTCCTGGCAAATGGCATACCTATCCAGAGATGGCTCCTGATGGTCTCTGGTCAACTCCTTCTGACCTCGCTAGATTTTGTATAGCGTTGCAGCTTGCTAATGCTGGCAAGGAAAATGCGTTACTGTCCTCAGCAATGATGCAGCAAATGTTTACTTCGCAAGCTTTAGAACAAGGGATGAATGTTGTTGGACTAGGTGTCTTTTTGTATGGTGAAGGTGAAACTGCACGCTTTGGGCATACAGGTGGTAACGAAGGTATTAGGTGTGAGTTCATTGCCTATCAGAATCGTGGCCAAGGAGCAATCGTGATGACGAACTCCGATGAAGGGTGGCCCATCATACAGGACCTCCTAGCAACTATTGTTGAAGAGTATGCGTGGCCCGATTATCGACCTGCTCAACCCACCCCGATTAATTTCTCTGCGTTTACTCCCTATGTCGGTGAGTATAAAGTCAAGACAGGTCTACAGTTCACGATAGCGCAGCACGATGAACAACTTTTTCTGCAATTTCTAGACCAACCCGCTATACAACTTTTCCCACTATCCGAGACACGCTACTTTATGGAGGCGATAAACTCGGAAATTGTCTTTGAAAAGGACAGTAACGATTCTATAACGAAGCTGATCTTCAAGCAGAATGGACGAAGTATCTCCGCAAAGAAAAAAAGATAGAGAGATAAGCACTTATGAATAGATTACAATGCTAAGAGAGTGTGATGAAATCAGACCCGTACAAGGTTTTCCACCTTACTTATTATGGTTGCCACCCCTGTTTCCTGTATATCTCTAATGCTTGCTGGTCGCCAGGGACGTAGCTGACCATCGAGTAGCTGTTAATACCTGTAAAAACGGTTGTCGCGGTACGTAGCGTGAGCCGACCAAGTGCGCTATGTTGCACTTGAAAAACGAAGGATGGAGCAGGCTTACCACTGGCATAGGCCACGGACGATATACGACGAAATTCTGGGAAGTCGCGTAGATGCTTGAGGAGTGTTTTGTATTCGGGGAGATGTGTCACCGTCTGCGTATTGTAATGAAAATCGCTCACGAGACGATGCGCGAGTTTTTCCCAACCGTGAAAGCGACGCCGTAACTGTGGGTCAAAAACTTGTTCCAATAGGTGTCGCTTTTCGTTGCGTACAATCTCCTCCTGTACCTCAAACAGCGTAATCGCTGCATTGTTCCATGAGTGCAGATACCAGAGCCTATCGAGTGAGTGCGCGGGGTATGAGGTGTTGTGAACCAGCAAACCCGCAAGCTCGCCAAGGTCGAGCAACGTGCTATCAACCTGCTCATGGTCGATAAGTTTACCTGTAAGATTCGTATAGCTATCATACAGACAATCGCGTTCCTTGCCCTGTAAGCCCAACGCTCGTGCGATATTTTGTATCACATGCTGCGATGGATTGACACGTTGCCCACTTTCCAGGTGATAGATATAGGTACGCGAAAGCCGCGTGGCCTGAGCAAGCTGTCCCTGTGACAAGCCTCGTTGTTGCCGTAATTGCGTCATCAATTGTGCAAACTGTGCGGCGTTCTCTGTTGTGTTCATCTCTTGTCCAATACGACCTGCTGGCAATCGACATGACAGGGGCAAGCCCTGTCACTACTATATATGGACCCGCGTGGCTTCGCCCCGCAGGGGTGAACAG
>CAZZVE010000353.1:0-2551 GCA_964657325.1 uncultured Ktedonobacterales bacterium | reverse complement strand
TGGTTCTGGCACACTTTTGGTGAAGGATGAGGTTATCTCCTCTATGATTTCATTGTTCTGAGTATGGAAAGAACGGTGAAACTCTTGTTACTGATGTGCTTTCACCATGAATGAGACAGTTCTCATATGAGTACAAAGCGTTTCGGACTTTGCCGAATCAAGTCGAAACTCGGACATGGCGAAGGATTTCGTCCACGACGCTGACAAGCGGCTGTGTGGCATCGAGTACGATGCCAGTGCGGGGTATGTTTTCTTTCGTTTGATGCAAGCGCGCAATGATTTCCCTTTCCTCTGGTGTTGCGCCCCAGTCAGTTGGGTCCAGTGCCACTCGCTCATCAATCCGCCGGAGACAGGTGTCAAGGTCAACCTCAAGAATAAATACGCCATCTAATAACTCGAGGAATTGTCCCAAATTCCTCACCCCACCGCAGAAAAAGGTGACCGCCTCATTCTTGTTCGCGATGAAGGCTTGTACTTTCTCTATATCCCAAATAGGGGACTTGGAGCGATCAGACGTGAAGATATCCATTGGCATACCCGTTTCCAGACCGCCTTGATACCTTAATTCCCGGTCACCATGAATGGCCTGGTAGCCACGACGCTGTAGTTCTGTGCAGACCGACGTTTTGCCCGTGCCGGAGACGCCCTCGATCAGATAATTTCTCTTCCCCATTGTTCTTCCCTCGGTGGAGCTGGCTCCAAGTGTATCCATTCTTCGATATTTTGAGTTCGGTGCAGATGAACCTGTATACACTACCACATCATCCTCTTCTTGACCACTACCTGATGGTTATATAATACGTCGTACTCAACCGTCAGAATCACACTGACAGGCCCTTTGTGCTACAACGCATGGAGAATGCGCTGACGGAGGAGGGAGAAATTGGCTCTTCCATAGCCCATCCTCTTCACTAACTTCAGTTTGTTCACTTTTCCTTCGACGATTCCGTTGCTGGTCGCCAATGTTAGACCCGCTTTGACTGCCTTCTTGTCTCGTTCCACGCCAGCTACAAAACCCTGCAACTCGCGAATCTGACTGGCTCGCACTTTCTCAAGCCAAGCGTCGAGTTGTTCTCCTGTACGCGTGCGGAGCATCTGAGTGAACTGCTGGACCAATTCATATGCCTGAGCCACCTCAGGATGCAGCGAGCGAAGCAGAACCAGCGTTTCTTGGTCCTCGGGCACAAGGTCTTCAGGGCGACGAAGCAAGAGAAATACCGCTTCTCGTGCGAGCACAGGAGCGCGTGGAAGCTTGCTGTCAGCGGTACCCTTCTTCCTGCCTTCAGGCAGGTAACGAACGAGTTGCCTGTACACGTTACGATAGGTGAGGGTATGGCCTGCTGCGACCAGTTCCCGATGCAACTGTGCAATGTTGTGACAACCTGCTTCCCACCGCTCTGCAACCACCTTGAGGTGGGGATCGAGCCGAGTCCTGTGCTGAGGCGATTTGTGTTCGGGGAAGGTGCCATTCCTCAACCAGCGCGAGACAGTCGCGTGGCCTACTCCCACCTGAGCCGCAATAGACGTTTGCGAAAAGCCCTGCTTGCGCAAGGACACGACTTGCTGGTATTGAGCTAGGCGCTCTTCTCGCTTCGCCTGGCTCTCATATGCTTGTTTGGGCTTCTTTTTCGGCGATCCTTTGCCTTGCGTGAGAGAAAGCGGGGTCGCTCTTGACTCCAAATCCACGCTTGCTCGATGAGCCGCGAGATGGCGCGAGAGAAACCCTTCAAGGGATTTACTGAGGTTGGTCATCAGATGGAACCTATCAGCGCACTGAATTGCCTGAGGAATGGCTGTCTGAGCCGCAGCAGCATAGTCTCCCCCACGATCTCGGCTCACGATCCGAATTTCTGGATGCGATTTCATCCAAGTAGCAGCAGTTTCAGCTTTTCTGTCAGGCAGAACATCGAGAACCTGATGATTTTGCAAATCGACCAGAAGCGTACCGAAGGTGCGTCCGCGCTTAAACGAAAAATCATCAATCCCAAGTTCGGTAATCTGCTCAACTGGCTCAGTTGGAAGAGCCATGATGCGCCGAAGAATGGTATGGCGCGAGGTCTGTATTCCCAGCCGATCTGTGACACGAACACCGAGCCTGCCACCAGTCGCCAGGCCAACGACCTGTACAATGTGAAACAAGCGCTGCGTCACTCGTGCAAAGGTATTTACAAAGGGCGTTAGACGCTCCACAAAGATTTTTCGCAGACAGTCAGGTGTCTCACAAAAGCACTTGCGCACCTGCACCTGAAGACGTACTTGCTGCCCGCCACAAGGTAAGTCGGCAACCCGACGAAGATAATAGCTATGTATCCGTGTGGATGATTTGCCACAGAGTGGGCAGCTTGGGGATGTCTGAGTTGAAAGAGCAGTAATCGTAAGCGCATCTTCACTCATTTGGACATCTGTGACTGCTAGCTGTTTTGGAAGAGCGGTTACTTGCTTCACGTCCATCTGCATCGAAATCCTTCTACGAAAGTCTTGTATTCATGTAGAACGATCTATCACTAGCTCGGTAGCAAGCAACCGGAATCACCAAGAGTGAGCCAGAACC
>CAZZVE010000352.1:0-2581 GCA_964657325.1 uncultured Ktedonobacterales bacterium | reverse complement strand
GGAGGCGGCTGATCCCTCGCCGTCATGTCATGGAGCAATCATATCATCATCGGGTTCTGAGACAACAACCGACGACCGTGCCAGGAAAACCGGTTCTTCGTATTCATGCACTCATGCAGCAGAATGTGGCGCATCCACGAGAAAGTTCGGGAAGTGAAGTGCCCGTGCAAACGACTCGATGTGGCAGATGAGCTGTGATTATCCCAAAGTAGCGACTGACCTACAATGGGGAGGTGTCGTGAACGGTTACATGACGCAAAACTGGGGGGCAGAATGCCGAGGAAGGAGCGAGCGAAACTTGAAGCTTGTTCTTTCTAAAAGCCGCAAGCATTGCGATTGGGTTAGAGAATGGAATCCAAGGGCATAAAGACCCTCAGACTCGGAGCGATCTTCTGTCGATTTTCGTACAATTTCGTAAATATACTTGCCTACTACCCAGTCCCGTCGAGGCGTCGAGCTGCAGGTGCAAAAGGGTTGGGCTTGGGGTCCGATGGAAGAGAGGCTTGCTGCAGCAGCCTGACGAGTGAGGATTGCATGCCTTGAACCCACCTGACTAACTGACACCCGTGTTCCGATCGAGAGGGATGTCAAGCCACAAGTGTCCAGGCCAGCTGTGCCAGGGACCAAATCAGAATGTCGTTGCTTTCAGGCATCATCCTGGAGTTGCGAGGAGCGTCATGCAGCGTGATGTCTAGTGCGATCTGCAGGATGATGAGTAGTGGCGTAGGTGTGAGCGTGGAGCACGAGCGACCCTCCCCGGCAGTGGTTGTGGAAAAGCCAGCGAGTCAAGGACAAGGCTGGGGGGAAGAGGAAGAGTGAGCGGCTGGGAGGCTGGATGGCGAACAATATTCTCGAGTATTATACGTTTACATTCATTCGAATTGAGACATGCTCGATTGATACTGAGCTGAAGTAGAAAACCAAATGCCCCATTAGCCAAAGGCATCCAAGACAACACCACCACACCACATACCAGCCACAGCCAGCTACCAGCACCGACATTTAACGACACCACCCTTCCGCCAGGGCTTGGACAGTCCTTATTTGTACATTGCTGGCAGTGTACGGGATGCTTAGCGGCAACCAGCGTCCAGTCTCGTTTGTCTCTAAAAGCTCTGAAGGCGCTCTGCTGTTTTAAGCTGGTCGATGCTCCCATCCTAGGGGACCGTTTGTTCCTGGGGGATCCCTTTTAGCCTCTGGGCTGCTTAGCCGTACTTAGCCTACCTTGCCTACTTAGACCCCCCGTAGCCTTTTGCCCTTAGCGTTGCCATCAAGTGTGCCTCGCACTGCCACTCCCACGCCCACTTACGCCCACACAAGCCCACTCTCCCAATCCACTTTGTTTCGGCGGCTTTTGCGTCAGGCTTCGGTAGGCTTGACAGCGACATCTCTCACTCACCAGGGCCCCATTTGTTTTTCTCCCTTGCCCGAATCCTGCTTCTGCGCAACGCCAGAAGAATCCTGTAATTCTGCTAATTCTGCTGCATTCATTTCCTGCTGCTCGAGCAATCTGTAGAAAAGACATACCCATCCCATCCTACACCCGTCCCTACTATACCCCCTCTCTGTGGCCTACCTCGGGAACTCGTTGCTCGTTCCTAGTACATGCATGCATGCATAAGAACAGGCCCTGCTTGGGGCTGATCGCCGCCACCGCCCGCCCAACGGCAATTCCTATCCTGCCAGTCAAGCCAGTGAATGTCTTTCGCCTGAGCACTTGTACCCTACGCCTGCGCTTTTCTCTTCCACCACCTACACACCATTCCGCCCTTCCGAGAAATAATCCAACCATACTCCCCCACCCGACTTCACCAGCCACCAATACGGGAATTTGGTGTGCGCCAGTCTCCGTACCTATTGACGTCGAAGGAACCGGCCGGAAGAAAAGCCCGATCCGCATTGTGACGCGCAAGCCACAGCACCATCGCAAGCCTCAAAGTCCGTTTGCGCTGTTCGACTGAAATGCTCGCTTCCTGGTCAGTACACGAAGACACAGACAGCAGGCAGCCGCCTCAATAACCGGAGCATCAGACCCAACCCTTGGGGGCGAAGGAAACCCACCGCGCTTTCGAGTCATCGCGTGCGGCTGAAAAGAGGTGGACTCGACCCAACAGCAGTAGCTTCAGCCACAGCCACGCTGTAGAGGGCACGCGCCCGCTCACCAAAAGGTACGCGCTCCATTCATCTCGCATCGCATGGATGACGAGATGAGCCGGCGCGACTCTGCGCCCCTACTTCTTGTGGTCGGCCTCTTCCCTTGCATAAACTCCCCCATCTCAAATGGCCCGCTGCCTGGTCCTTCGAGGCAACTGCCCAGCAAGGCAATGACGAGTTTTGAAGAGCTGTAGCTACCCATACCGAGTCTCTTAATTTCAGAGCTAATCGTTTTGTTTACAGCGCACGCAACCACTCGTTACGAGTTCGTGCCGATTCCTCCAGTCCCATAAAAGTCTCCTCATGCAATCACCGTCAAATACCCAGCAGTCGAGTCCGCCTCCGCCTACCACCTATACAACGGTCAGTCCCCTCAAGTCCCAGACTTCGACGAAGCCGAACAGGAGGTCGCCGCTGGCGCAGAGCC
>CAZZVE010000351.1:1180-2597 GCA_964657325.1 uncultured Ktedonobacterales bacterium | reverse complement strand
TTCTGAAAGCTTCGCAATGGACTTGTGTTTGCAAGATCGACCCCTCGAATCTGTTTCTGCGGGGTCGTATGCTCAATTGGCTTGTCAACACCAGCATCAGCCACCTTGGCTGCTGACCTGCGATCGCTTGGTCGAGAGTGCGGTCTCCTGCTAGGAGTAGAATCGGCATATTCATCAACTGTGTCCCAGATCTCCGGATCCTCGGAATAGTCTTGCCTTTTGTCATGGGAGACAGGAGCGTTCGGCGCGGGCAATACTGAGGCACCACCATGATCATGCTTCGCAAAACGTGCTTTAGCGTGTTTGAACTTCTTTATTGGACCATTCGTCTTTCTTAACCCACTGATACCTAGAAGATCCAGAAATTGTCTCCCATACTGATATGTGCTCGAGTGACTTGTTGCTGCATCGGGCATTGGTATATGGTAGCAGAGCCCACCCATATTAACATTTATAGATGGCCCCATGATGAAGAAATCATTCCAGCTCAAGGGCAATTCAGTTTCCTGCGTGTGTTGCCACTTATCCAGTGCATCGCTCCATACGCCTTTAAGTGTCATGTCCCCTTCAAGCAGCTCATAAGGTTCATTCTGCATCCAACGGGATACTATTTGAACCTGTGTAATGACCTCTACATAGTCCTTCCGGAACCATTCACGATTTTTCAATCCACATGGACACTGCTGCCTTTCATGACAGTATTTTCCTAGTAGAGTAAGGACCAGTCTCTCAACTCGGAATGCGCCCTTAAGGGGACCAACCTGTACTGAGCTATTAGTGTGAACCTGGCATTTTTCGATGGCCTTTATCCTCGCGTTTGCATTCGCTCTAGCAAAGCCCACTTTGCACAAATCCGAATTGGCATCTTTCGCGATGTATACATATCCCTCTTCATAATCAGTGGCGAGGAATTTCCTGCGGATATAATCAGCAACCTTTCGATTCTGCGCTTCCTCTCGGCGGCTGTAAAGGCTGAAATGGCCCGGGGAGTGTTGCTCTGGAGTAGTTTCATGAACATCTGAGGTAGTAGGCGTCAAGCCGTTCGTCATGGTGCATGGGTATTTCACCTGAAGCTTGCGAGCTGGTCAACAGTGTGATGTACCGAGTTTCGCAGAGTAGAAGCTCTCTCGGAAATACTAGGGGTTCGGATCACAGCCCGCAAGAAAAGCACGGCAAAGGAAGCATCATATACTGAAGTGAACACCTGACAAGTGTGGAATTCATGGAACACAAAGGTGTTGAAGGGTTCAACGCGAGGAATAAGAATGATTATTTCACAAATGACAGGATACACCACGCGGCTGGCCAGTAGCACCTTGCAACGCACTTAGAGATTGCAGACCCATGCTCTTGAAGATAAAGGATGAGCGACTGGTGTTGACATGGGACTTTGGTATTCGTGAGGCTGGGCGGCACG
>CAZZVE010000351.1:0-1080 GCA_964657325.1 uncultured Ktedonobacterales bacterium | reverse complement strand
GATGTCCTCGATGTTACCATGGCGCATGCAGGAACAGGATCTGCAGCAGCCAGTGCATCGCAATGTCTCAGCCTCAAGTTCGTGGGGGTTAGTGGGTGTGATTTAATGCAAAACATGGGCATCGCCACAATGTCCACGCACCCCTTATGCGCGGTAAGTTAAAGCTTCCATACGCACGTTCTAGGTTGTGAAGCCAGCTCCCCATCATCGCAGGTAGTACATCTCAGAAGGAATTGCAGCAGCACGCGTGAGATGCAATCTCATCTTTTGCTGCCTTCTCAAGGCCAGGAAGATATTAGGGGTACAGCATTTCCAATATCACAACGCGACATTTGACTGTATCCTAAGCTAACCTATTCTGGAACTTGCGGTCTTGGCATCATACCCCGGACTTTGAAGACCCACTTCTTTCCCTCGTGGTCGGATATGCCTTTCGTGTATCAGAAGATCCCCTTATGCAGCTTCAAAGGAGGGGTTAGGTGGAGCAGCATGGATTACCTGGCTTCACGCATTGTGATTATCAGATGTGGTAAGTGTTACAGCTTACCATGAATCAGAAATCTTCAGGTAAGTGGCATAATGCTGACTGACGATGCCATACTGGATTTTTCTCGCTCGGAGATCTACCTACGCTTGCGAGCCACCGTGAGGTGAGAACGTCTCGACAAATTCTACTAGGGATCACAGGCGTGCTCCCAACCTTATATACTAAGGTTCTGTATGCTTATGCTTTTGCTCACTATTAGTAAAGTCAAGACGCGCTCACCATCCGCGCATAGTTCAATTCATGCTCTTACTCACTACTCGTTAGTACCTATTAAGTTATGCAAAGAAAGGGAGCACATCCGGGCTTTCCAATAGAATTTCGATGATTTCACCTCACGGTACCTCGGTTCCTAAGACTTTTATCGCTGAAAACAGCTCTCTCTTACCAAAACAGGAGCCAGGCATCCGGAAAAAACCGATCAAAATATGTGATGCATATGCTGGAAGACAACAGATACTGTGCTCCTAATTTAGCCAGTTCGCAGCAGACACGAATCAAAAGAACCGGGCTGAGTATCTGGGCACATAGAATAC
>CAZZVE010000350.1:0-2608 GCA_964657325.1 uncultured Ktedonobacterales bacterium | reverse complement strand
CTTGCCCCTGTCATGTCGGTAATGACCTGTTTTTTTCTTCGTAACAATCTCAACACTTCTTATCCTGATGCGCATGGGCGTCCCCTTGCGGGCTCCCTTGCTCAATTTGTGAACTTCCATTGATATAATTCACATGTCGCATCTGATGGCTATCTGCTACAATACATATAAAAGATATTCACGTAACGAAGGCAATATACATGGCAACGCTTCAACAAAAAACAACATTTCCACCAGGGCCGAGGGCACTTCCTGTCTTCGGAAATCTGCTCGATTTTGGGCGCAGTCAACTGACGTTTGTGCAACGTATGCATGATACATATGGTGACATGGCGACAATTCACATGGGCAAACGTCCTTTTGTGTTACTCTATAAACCTGAGTTTATACGCTATTTGTTGACGGAGAATCCACGCAACTTCAAAACGCTGCAAAGTGGTGGCGATCTGCCCGAAGTGCTGGGCGAGGGTCTGCTCACGATTGAAGGTGAGGCACATCGTCAGCAACGTCGTCTCGTACAACCTGCGTTCCACAAAAAGCGCGTCGAGAACTATGCAGATGACATGGTACGCTATACGCAAGAAATGGTCGAGACGTGGCATGCCGATTCAGAAATAGACATCGCCCATGAGATGCAAGCTTTGACGTTGCGTATTGTGGCGAAGAGTCTCTTCAACATCGAGCTTGCCAGTCAGGTCAACGCGCTTGGACAAAACTTTACAGGTATGATTGAGAATCGGCGTGGCGTACTGGCACGTATCCTCAACGTCTATCTTGACGTGCCATTCACTCGTTACGGTAAGCGTATGGGTGCGCGACGTAATATTGATGCGCTTATCTACAAACTTATTCAAGAGCGTAGGGCAGAAGGACGCGATGCTGGTGATGTGCTCTCGATGCTTCTAACCGCGCAAGATGGTGAGGCTGGTCTCACCGATGAGCAGGTACGTGACCACGTTATGACGCTCATGGCGGCTGGTCACGAGACGACCGCGAACGCGCTCAGCTGGACCTTCTATCAATTGTCACAAAATCCTGATGTATGTCAGAAGCTGCTGGCAGAACTACAAGATGTGCTTGCTGGTCGCGCTCCCACCGTTGCTGATATGCCACAGCTACCCTATACCGAGTGGGTCATAAGCGAGTCGATGCGCCTCTATCCTCCTGTGTGGATGATGGGCAGAAGAGCGATAGAGGATTTCGAGATGGGCGGTTATCGTTTTCCGGCTGGCACACTCTTTGGGATGAGTCAGTGGGTACTACATCATATGCCAGAATTGTGGGACGACGCCGAAGTTTTTCGGCCCGAACGTTGGGACCCTATCGAGGCAAAAAAGATACTGCCGTGGGCATACTTCCCCTTTGGTGGTGGTCCACGCATCTGTATCGGCATGCCCTTCGCGCAACTGGAAGCAAAATTGCTGCTCGCCACAATTCTACAATCCTACACGCCCCAGTTAGCACCAGATTTTCATGTGGAACTACAACCGCTCATCACGCTTCGTCCCAAGCGTGGGCTGAAAGTTGTTCTTGCATCGTCGTCACCCATTCATGTAGGGACCGATGTATCGCGTCCTCGTTGATGGTTGATCGCTAAGAGGACGCGATACATCGGTCCCTACAACACCATCAACGTTCATTCGTTTGACGCCAGGGCACCCGCTACCTTTATCATTCCCCGAATGCGGTTCGGGGATGCCCCTCCCTTACATGAATAGGTTTATAGAGCCGCCTTATATGGGAGGGGCATCCCCTTGCGGGTGCCCTGGCCCTTGACTCTGTTGCTTCCCTTTTTGGCGATAGTGACGGAGCGTATCTTGTAACAACGGATCATCGAGGAACGATACATCCTCAATATCCGTCGGACGTACTGTTCGCGCCTCTACGGGTGGTTCCGCTGCCTCTGTCATCTTGCGTAGCCGTACAGGTCCTAAACGACGATGCTGACCCGTTTTCGGTCCCTCATCGGCAATTGCAGAAAGTGGTATTTCCACCCTCGAAAGAGATGTAGCACTATTTTGCGGTAAAGAAGGTAGTGTTGTCTCTTGTACGGGAAGTAGTGGTACTGCTTGTTGTGGTATTGTACGCACACGCTGCCATGAGCGTGCGAATGTATGATTTCTTTGTTTCTTCATATCTATCGCGGGCAACAATGCTGTACGTACATGACGTATGCCTACGAAACCGCCAGCACCAAGACACAAAGTGAGCAATGTTCCAACAACAAGAGGCATTATAGGCGAGTCATTATGAAGAGGACTTTGTTCTGGTGAAATCCTCTTCTTGTGTGTACTCGAAATATCAACTGGTGTCGTTGCTGGCTGTGTTGGAACAACAGTTGGCATCGGGCCTCTTGTTGGAAGCGGTATAGGGCTTGCTCCCGCTTTTTGAGTTGCGATAGGAGTTGGGGGTACTCGTGTTGGTTTCACAACGGCAGTTGGTGTCGCCACGACAGCCGTTGGGGTAGTGCCAACTGTTGGGCTGGGAACAGCTGTAGGCACACTTGTTGCCGTAGGTTGAGGTGTGGCTGTAGGCACAAGTGTGGCTGTAGGCGTCGGGTTTGGAGCCTTCGTTGGGCTAGGCTTAGGTGTCGGACTAGGCTTAGGTG
>CAZZVE010000349.1:0-2611 GCA_964657325.1 uncultured Ktedonobacterales bacterium | reverse complement strand
TCGACCAGTTTCGCGCGTTGCGCTTCGGGAAGGCTATTGTGGGTCTTGTGCATGATGTCTCCTTTCTCTTCCTACGTCGTCTGCCTCTTCTTGCAGGTGTTCCTGATCAAATCTCTTCAACAGTGTGTCGCTCTTTTCCTCTTTGGTTCTAGCATACCTATTGTGCGTGAGAAAATGCGTGAGGGTGTGCGTGAAACTATGTTTGTCAAGCCTCGAAACGTTTGACGTTGCACCACTGAGGGTGTCCGATAAGGAGGAAGCAAAGTGAGCATTGTGCTGCGTTGTACAGCGAGAATGCTCACGAGAGACAGAACGTGCGCCATGGTGAGTTTAATTGCGTATGGTGAGTTTCTTGGAGAGGGGGCACTTCATTTTGCGTTACTTTGGTCGCCACAGGTGTACCGGGATGGGCAATTGTTGGTGTTTCCCTCTCACAAAGCCCTCGTCTTGCTGCTGTATTTGGCTGTGGAGCAGGGAGCCATTCACGCAAAACGCTCTCGGAGTTGTTCTGGCCTGAGAGTGATGCCACCCATGTACGGTCGGCACTTCGCACAACCGTGGTTGAGTTACGCGACGTGCTAGCTGAGAAGCGATGCCCAGTACAGAGAACAGGGACGCATCGCATCCTGCATCTACTCATTGATCGTGATAGCTTGAGCCTCGATGTGATCTCTCTGGTCAGCCAGGACTTGCAGATGTTGCAATCGGCTTGGGTCCTTGCTCATGACACCGCTCGTGCTGCAGTCCCACTTCCAGAGGAGACTCGTCGCACACACCTTGCACACCTTGCGGATGCGTTTTCTCACAGCCCCCAAGGTGCAACACATCTTAGAATACGCCTCACGATGAGACGGTCCTCTTCATACACAGTTCTTCTTCACGCTACCAGCCGTTCCATTTTTTCCTCTCCTTCCCCATCACAGGAGACATACAACGCAGGTTAACATATCCTCTGCGGAAAGTCGTCTACCTACACTGCTTCCATCTTTTCCCTTGTATGAGCAACTCACGGTCGTTCTCACGCATCTTCTCACGCTCTGCCAGTACTCTGAGAAGGAGAGCGGAGAAGGTGTACATGCACTGTTTCAACGAGTGAGTGAAGGGTATACCCGTCTTGAAAGGATGAGAACACGATGCGATTGAATGAAACGTTACAAATTTGTCTCCTTGCGCTTATGAGTAGACATCCAGAGTATACATTGGACATCAACGAACATCTCCTTGGGCGACAAAGCCTTGGGGCAGATGGCTGGAAAGCGTCCGATATGCTCGAGTTGCTGCAACGTACACAGCCAGAAATCCTCCACGCGAACGCACTGCTGGTGTTAGAGCAACAAGAACGCTCGATTTATCTTCTCAGTCAGTCGGAGGAAACACCTGCGCTGAGCATTTATGGTCAAGAAAAAATGCCTTCCTATCAAGGAAGTATGGCTGTTCGCAAAGAAAAGATACAACTTCTCCATCCACAAAGGAGTTCCTCTCATGTTTAGGCGTATTCTTGTTCCTCTCGATGGTTCATCACTCGCCGAACACGCGCTTCCTCTTGCGGCGCGTCTGGCAAAGGTGAGTGGTGGCACCATTACCTTGCTGCATATCTCAAGTATTACGATGGAATATGGCCCCGCTCTGGCACAGCCGTTCATGTACGCAGAGTCCATGCTTGAGGACGAGATAGCACAGGGACACCTGTACCTTGACGACATAGCACGTTCACCCGTCCTGAAAGATATCACGGTCCACAGGGAGGCAATATCAGGCGAGGTTGCTCAGGGCATACTTGACTTTGCGCAAAGCGACGCCGCTGACCTGATTGTCATCTGCAGTCATGGACGTACAGGCTTCAAGCGGTGGGCGGTGGGCAGCATCGCACAGAAGGTTGCACGCTACAGTACCAAGCCCGTCCTGATTGTGAATAGTGGTCACGCCACGCTTCCAATAGCGGCTATGACATCTGCACATCCTATCAGTGTCCTTGTCGGACTCGATGGTTCATCACTCGCCGAAACCGCGTTGCTGCCTGCCGCGCAACTGAGTGCGGCCCTCAATGCGCCAGAAAAAGGCACCCTCCATCTGCTTCGTGTTGTAGAACTTGTACAGTCCATGAGAGATGAGGCAACCGCGACCATCAACGAAAGGAATGAGCAGACGGTAGCCGAGGCACGCACCTACCTCCAAAAGGTTGAGCAACGTCTACAAGGTAGAGACCTTGCCCATTTTGATCTCAATGTCTCATCATCTACTGCAGCTAGTTATGACACCGCAGATACTCTGGTACGCGAGGCGGAGCAAGGGGAACGCCGTGATGATGGCACAGAGCATGAAGGGTATGCTCTCATCGCACTCGCCACGCATGGACGTGGGGGACTGAAGCGTTGGGTCATGGGCAGCGTCGCGGAACGTGTGCTCGGTTCAACCAAACTTCCCATGCTGATCGTGCGCTCAACAGAAGAAGAGGCAACTCTCCGTGCGCAAAAAGAGCTTGTGCAACAGGGAACGCTGTGAGTGTTTTGTGGCATCACATGCACTCTCTGTGAGGTGGGTGTGAGACGGATTGGAGATACTTATTGTACATGTCACGACGACGTGTGCGAGACAGATACAACGGCGTCCC
>CAZZVE010000348.1:0-2612 GCA_964657325.1 uncultured Ktedonobacterales bacterium | reverse complement strand
GCGTATCAGTTGGGATGGCAGAGGACGAGCTTTAGACAACATTTTTGTCGAGCGATTGTGGCGCAGTGTGAAGTACGAAGATATCTATTTGAAAGACTATCAGACCGTCCCTGAAGTGAGAAAGGGGCTTGCAGACTACTTTCATCAGTACAATTGTGAACGGTTTCACCAGTCATTAGACTATCAAACACCCTTATTGGTGTATTGCAGAGAATAGTAAAGGAGCTAATCTTTCACCTGTTGAGTTTTATCTTAATTTTGGTCAAAAACTGTCTTGACAAGTCCTACCACCATATAGATACAGCATAGATGTGTTTCGTTTCGCAGTCAGTGTAGTACGGGACGGGAGCGTTGTCAATGTTCTTTCGCCAACATATTCATCCGCCAAAATTCGTGAGGGCATGACAGGGACAAGCCCTGTCACTACTATACTTTCCGCCACTGCGTGGCTTGCCACGCCAGTCCGTGTATAGTAGTGACAGGGCTTGCCCCTGTCATGCCAAAGCCTCACACATCTGCGACTTTTGAATAACCTTCACCACAATTTGTGAGAGGCGTTGCTCCTTACGAGTGATTTGATTCTCAGCTTCGTGTTGTATAGTATCAAGTGCGTCCAATATTTCACAGGATACGTTACACGAATATATGAAACTAAATGATAGAGCATGACGTAAGGAAACTGGAATAGTTATCGAGGAGGATAGAGTATGACTCTTTTCAAGCGTTTATTTCTTTTCGCCGTGCTTATTGTGCCGTTGGCAATAGCATTTATCGGCTTGCAAACCCATGTTGCACATGCTGAACAAACAATCCCAATGGGGTCGTGTGGTGAGACAGTTTCCGATGATGCTCAGTTGTTTGGTAACCGTACAGGAGATGTGCTCAATTCGGCACAATCTGTCAACAAGGCTTTACAGGCAGATACACGGGTCGTAACGGTTAGCCAGACTACGCTTGGTGGCAAAAGCCTGAGCGACTACTATTATTATGTACAGTCTAAATGCCCGAATTGGGCAGGACAAAATTTCATCGTCTTCGTTGTCGCTAAGGGATTTGATCCATTTCTACATCTCGGCAGCACGTTTAATGGCAAGCTAAGCACCGCGGACTATCAGCAGATGACGCTCGGTATTCGCTCGCAATTGACGGGCGGCAACTATGCTCAGGGCACGATTGACCTTATGCAGCAGGTGCAGAGTAAACTTAGCCCGAACTATACGTGGATTTGGGTGACACTCTTAATTCTCGCTGTCCTGATTGTAGCGGGTCTACTGGGCTTCACGTTCGTGCGACGACGGCAGAACGTCGCGGTAGAAGCGAGTGTACGCGAACAAGCAATGGCAGCAAAACAAGCGGCGGTGGACCTCGTGACCTCTTTGGGCAAGAAGAGCAAAGAGTTGGCACCACGCGTTGAGGTGCTGCTAGCACTCGTACCTACGACTACGGCAAATTCGTTACGTGCGCTGTTTCAAACGGCACAGGGACAGCAGGGTAGGATAGAGGAACACTTAGGCAATCTGTTGAGTAGCCTCGACGCACGCCCTAATAGTAGTGGTCCGCAGGTTGACTACTACAAACGTATGCAGTTGAACTATCAGCAGGTATATAATGAAGCGCGTGGACCGCAGAACTTGCTTCAAGGCGTTGAAACAGCCGTGACAACACTTGAGCAAAACCCACAAGCGCAAATCAACTTTCGCCAGTTAACCGCGCTCAATGCTCCGCGAGAGGGCATGGTACAACAGCAATAGATCAATGTATGTATAAGAAGGAAAAGGAGTAAGCATTCATGGACAATTTAGGACAGAAGGCACGCGTTTTGTCGCTAGCATGGTTACACCAGGTTGCTGATGCCGCGATTGACGCACATTCAATTCCAGTTGTGCAGCAATATATTCGTGACCTGGAAAAAGCGATGTCTGATTTGCGAGAAGCACAGGCAACAAACGGCGGGGCACTTGCTGGTCTCAACCGACGCATCAGCCAGCTTCATCAGCAGCAATCAACATTAAACACGCAAGCGGACGCATTACTACAGTTGAGTCCACCACGCGAAGATTTAGCAGCAACGGTGGAGCAACGCTTGCAGGTTGTAGAGGGCGATCTGACGCCACTCAACAATGAGCTAGAAAAGGTTCGCGCCATTCAAGGACAATACGAGCAAGCAATGGACGCGCTTGAAGCAAAGCACTCCACGATGCTACGTCAACTACAATCCCTACAGTCGTTGGATGCCTCAGCCAACGCGGAAGATCGTGCCGCGCAAGCTCTCAACTCTGTCAACAACGCGTTAGGCAGTACAAACTCTATTGACAATATCTCTGGCCGTATTCAAGGCCGTGCCGATGTCGCACACGCTCGTTTACAGCAGCAACTGAACGCAGCAACACCGCCCGAAGACCCCGTTGCGGATGCGTTAGCACAATCCGAAATGCAACAGCGCATCGCAGCCCGTAAAGCACGTCTCGGCATCGCCCCCGCGGGCGGCACAAAGATTACCGAGGAGCCACAACAATAGGAAACGTCTATTAGCAAGGGCACCCGCAAGGGGATGCCCCCCTCATACGACGCCGGACTGTAGGCGAATCGGTGTATGGGAGGGGCATCCCCTT
>CAZZVE010000347.1:0-2627 GCA_964657325.1 uncultured Ktedonobacterales bacterium | reverse complement strand
GATCTTTCACCCCAAAGGGGTGAACAGTATAGTAGTGACAGGGCTTGCCCCTGTCATGTCCCCTGTCCCTTGTCATGCCCCTCACTCCTGTCATGCTCTCCGTCACTTTTCACCCTTGACAACCCTCTCTTTTCAATGTATGCTATCCTTGCAAGTTAGTTAGCGTTAACAAATATAAAAAGTGGTGGACGAATGTCTAGCGATAATACAGAGGCAACGAAGAAACGCACACGGATGAGCGGAGAGGACCGACGTGAGTTTATCCTGGCTCATGCCAAAAAGGTTTTTGCGCAGTACGGCTATCTTGATGCAAGTACGGGAGAGTTGGCGCGTGCTAGCGAGATCACAGAACCAATGTTGTACAAACACTTTGGTAACAAAAAAGGCTTGTTTCTCGAAGTGATGAGGCAATGTAGCACCAGTTTTATGGCTGTATGGGAAGAACAGGTTGAGCAAAGAGCAAAGAAAGATATTCTTGATGCGCTCAAAAATGTGCTGACGGACTACAACGACGCCATATCAGCCGACCTTGATACGCAGAAGGTACTTTTTCATGCCGTTGCACAAACGAGTAGCGACAGTGATATTGCCAGTGGTCTGCGTAAGCATAATCAACGCGTGCGGAAGACTATAAACAGTCTTCTCATGCAGGCGAAGGAGCAGAGGTTGCTCGCTCCTGCTGTTGACCTTGATGCAGCAGTGGGGGGTTATATAGGTATGTTTTTTGCGATGCAATATAGCATTGTGCTGAATGTAAGAAGCGAGTTAGACACGTCAATGCTAGAAAAGATAAATAAACTGTGGTTTTGTGCTGTAACAGGTACGCCTGTTTAAATCGGTCCCTATTAGGAGGACTTATTCGTATGGAAATTCCGGTTCAAGAAATAGGACAAGAGGAGCGTGTGACGCGGAGAGGGGGTCTGGATTATAAATGGATTGTGGCGATAGTGGTGGTGTTCGGCGCGTTTATGAGCGTGCTGGACCAAACGATTGTTAATATCGCTATTCCGCGTTTCCAGAGTGCCTTTGGTGCTGACCTTAACAGTGTACAATGGGTACTTACAGCATACATTTTGACACAAGGCGTAGTGACACCCACCACGGCTTTCTTCGCGGACCGCCTGGGAACGAAGCGATTTTACCTGATTGCCCTGGTGATTTTTACGGTCGGCTCCGCCTTGTGTGGTCTCGCGTGGAACTTGCCCGTTCTCATTGTCTTTCGTATTCTGCAAGGGATAGGGGGTGCATTCCTATTTCCACTAGGGATCACCTTGTTGTTTAACGAGTTTCCGATAGAGCAGCGTGGCATCGCATCGGGTTTGTTTGGTATCGCCGCTCTCCTCGCTCCTGCGGTCGGTCCCACGCTTGGTGGCTATATCGTGACCTATGCTGATTGGCCTCTAATTTTTTTAGTCAACGTGCCGATTGGGATTGTCGCAATCATTATGGCCTTCTTTCTGTTACGCAACGTTCGTACAACTCTACGTACACGTTTTGATGTCCCTGGTTTCGTGCTGGTGGCTACGGGGTTGGCCTCCGTCCTCTATGCGCTTTCAGATGCCAGCACCGATGGTTGGGGATCAACGAAGGTTGAGGGTTTCCTGATTGGAGGCATTCTTCTCCTTTGTGCATTTGTGGTGGTGGAACTGCTGATTATACGACGCGGTGGGCAACCTCTGGTGAATCTCACTCTGTTTGCTAATGGCCCGTTCCTGACCAGTAATATTGCGAATGTGCTGATTACGTTCGCGTTCTTTGGTGGCCTGTTCATTTTTCCAATTTACCTGCAAAATTTGCGCGGTTTGAGTGCCTTCCAAACTGGTCTATTGTTCTTGCCACAAGCGTTCGCGTCAATTCTGACAGCAGTTATTGGTGGGCGTTTTGTAGATCGCCTTGGGGCGCGACTGGTTGTTTTACCGGGGTTGATCCTGCTTGCGTTTGCGGCCTGGCAGTTTACGTACTTTACATTGCAGACGCCCTACTGGTGGATACAGGTTCTCTTCCTGATACGCGGCCTGGCACTTGGCTTGATTATTCAGCCATTAACCGTTGCCGCGCTAACCGATGTGCAACCACGCCAATTTGCACAGGCGTCATCGCTCAATACGGTCGTGCGTTTCATCTCAACCTCACTTGGTATCGCAGTTCTTGCCACGTTGGTACAGACACAGGCAAAAGTACACTACACACATCTCGCGGAACAGGCAATTCCTGGCTCACCACTTGGGAGTGTCCTCAATGGTATACGTTCACTCTTTTTACTACAAGGCTATGGGCCGGTTCAGGCTAGTGCTGCCGCTACCACAGAGGTCATAGGTCTACTACAGCGTCAGAGCTACATGTTAGCCTTAGTTGACTCATTTTGGGTTACATTGGCATTCATTCTTGCCGCGGTTGTTGCGACATGCTTTGTTCGGTCACGCAGACGCGCTATACCCACGACATCTGAGGGAGTGAGCGCGGAGGAAGATGCATCCCGCCGTGAGGCTATGCTCGTAGGTTAAACTAAAATTATGAGGATTTTCTACACAGAAAGGTTCAGATTATCATGCGTCGAGCAATTTTAATTCCGGTTCTCGTCGTGCTTGCCATTCTTGCTATCGCGGGTGGCATCGGCTACTACATCT
>CAZZVE010000346.1:0-2632 GCA_964657325.1 uncultured Ktedonobacterales bacterium | reverse complement strand
TCGTAGCTCCATTCTACCACCTGCGAGCCCACCACGTACAGATACCAGCAGTACATGATGCTTTCAAGCAGGTTCAGCGTCCCTTGAGCAGCCGTGAAACCGTTATGATTATTCCATGCGGGCCACCCATACATGTAATCCACAGTGCCGTACAGGGCGTACGGCGTCCAGAAGGGCGAATGGAACCTCCCACCTGGCATGGTATGTGGACGTAGCAGCACGTATAGGGTGTCCCATGCGACCAGCGGAAGCGACACTACAAGCCACGCTAGCAAAGCGAGTGGCGGATGATGTGCTGGGCCGGCCAGTGTGAGGGCAGATGATGTAGCCTTCCGCGCGCGTGGTTTTGGAGTTTTCGTGAGGGTGGTGCTGGGCGCATCATTGTCTATGACAGGCGATTCGGGCGCGGAGCCAGCATTAGATCTGCTGGTGGATTTGCTTCTGCTTTTTGTCGGCGAGGATTTTGTGGGGGTCGAGGTGCGTGAGGGTGGGAGATCGGGTTCGGGGAATTGTCTGGGATGATGGCGTGTGGAAACCATGATTACTGCTGGTTTGCGACAAGTGTTTCGTGCACTCGCGCAGAAATTGTGGCGTCTTTGCTTTGCTTGTGACAGAAATGCAATGCGCCGGTTGAGATTGCAAGTGCGTAACAAATCTTTGCTGGGCGATCGCTTGCGCTTGAAGACCAAAGTGATAAGACGAAGGTTTCGCTACAAAGATGGAACTCGTGTCCTCGATTGTGACAGCATAGGGGAAGAAGGTGAGTGAGCGAAGTTACGCTGGAGGAGGCTGGGGGAGTTGATCGTTGCAGCTCTCCATCCAATCACGATGCTTCGGGACAAGTCAAATCTCGCGTCACAAACGATCCGGAGCGCTCGTTACGGCAGTCAGATGATCTGGACGCGGTTTGCTGGCAATCACTTTCACAAACTTAGCTTTGCGAAAGAGGCGTTTCCGTCTCCCAACACGGGTGGCCGGTGTTTGCCGTGTGGTTGTTTTGAGATGCAATTATTTACGAATGCTGCTCACCTGAGGAGCACACAATGGTTTATGGGCAAGACCTTGTCATGTTTTTTAGAGCAAATGCGAGGAGCTTCTGAACGGGAAAGCCTACCTAAGTAATTCACGTACGAGCGATATTTCTGGTGTTTCATATTGGCCTGGTGAGGTTGTAACAGGTGTGCGGTAAGCCCGGCGACAGGCTATTGTCGATCTGCCATTTTCTATCTTACTGAAAACTTTTTGATGATTGGTGGTTTCAAGCATGTTGCGCATCGTGCTTTCTCTGCGGCTCTACAGGAGTCCGAGGTATCAAGTTCCATTGTGAGCAGAAATGCTAGGCAATACATAATTGAAAGGTTGAAGAACAAAAAACGTCCCGTTCATTGGGCGCCTCGTTTTGTACCGCCCAATGGCAATGATTGGAGCCTTGCGAAAGAACAGGCGACAGCACCTCCGGGTTTGACGACAGCCACCATGAATGGGGTTGCTCGGTGTTCCCTACATAACTTTTTACGGCTTCATAGCTGCACTTGGCAGGCAAGATGAGAGAGCATGAGCTCGAGCCGCTGCAATGGGTTGACCACGATCTCAAACGCCTCAAGCCTTTTGCTGGTCTACTTTCTTTCTCCTTAATCCATCATTTATTGCGAACGGAGACTTCATGGCGGCTACGAACACAGAGGGGTTTACTACAAATACAGGAAAATGTGGCGGATGTAAGAACATTCCTCATAGAGAGACTTGATTTTTATTCTGGCATACCTTATGATCAGAGAACACTAGTAGTACTATTTCACGATGTCATGAGGTTGTTATCAGGCTTGGAGCATATGGACTTCGAAAGAGCCATATGGAAGTTTATCACTTCGCCGCAAACCTGCGATCGTACCTTTAAGAGGTTCGTAGAGTTCAGCAGCTTGTTGTCAAGCTTTCACAGAGAAAGTCTCAATTGGTGTGATTGCGATTGCTGTTGGTTGAATCAAAACTACAAGATACGTGGCTGCACCATCGAAGGGGTGGGAAGTGCACTGTGGCAGGTCTCGTGCCATATACCTCGCGATCTCTCGCCATCGCCTCCACCACCTCCATACACACTCTACGCCTTCAACATTGAGCTTCCACCCATCCGCTATCCGACAGTGATGACTCGACGCAGTTCCGTGGGACATACACTACGCCTTGGCAAGCGCAAACGATCCAATTTCGAAGATATGGATAATCTGCGCCCGTCAATGCGTAGGATATGTGACGTGGAGGACGTCGAAGAGATTCGCCGTGGCAGGCAGACAGGATTCGTGTGGGAGGACGACGAAGATGAAGACGAACACCCTCCTGCTAAGCGCAGACTGCTAAACGAACCAGAGAACGTTGAATACATCCGCGAACAACGACTTCTTCGCTTTCAGGGCGCCGCATAGTTCTCTCAGGTCAGCCACATATGATGGATGCAATCCCGTTGATTAGTATCCAGCTGCGTTGGTGATACATAATCAAGCAAGAAAGGAAGCAGAGACTTTGAGAACTGGCGCCACTTTTTCTTTACCTTATCTTTTTTTGTTATCTTCCAGGCAGGTCTGGCTGAAGATGAAAATAGGTTTATAGGAGTCAAGAGGAGCAGGAGGAGCAGGAG
>CAZZVE010000345.1:0-2634 GCA_964657325.1 uncultured Ktedonobacterales bacterium | reverse complement strand
CTTCTCGACCTTCTTCTCCCTCTCTACTGTCTCTTCGAACTCCCGAATCTCGCTTGACCTTATGTTTTGCCCGACAGTCGTCTCCTCCGCATTCTTCTTTTGCACCACCAGCTCTCTCTGAACAAGCAGGTCTACTTTGTTCTTTGCCGCGATTCGTTCCAAAACCTCCAGATAGACTGATCGATCTACCTGTAGCCTAACGATTTCTGACCCTTTTGCCACCATGTTGGCCCAGAAGTCTTTTGAAGTCTTAAGTTCATGCTCCCTTTTGGCGCCAACTGACTCCGTGACCTGGTCCCAAAAGGAAGTCGCAAGGATGACGTTTCCTAACGCACCAGCTCCGCAGAGCTGGTTGAACAAGCGCATGTTCTTATAAGCTGACCCTTGCACGCGGGATTTTCTGATATCATGAATATAGATGATGCCGTTCAAGCGGGTTCCCCTACGGTAAGACGACTCGAGCCACTGCAGAATCTTTGATGTGACTTCTTCATTGCTCATACTTGAGTCATCGAAGCCCGGTGTGTCGACCAAGACATAGTTGGTGGACCTATGTGAGAAGCGGTATGCTTTTACTTCAGATGTTTCTGGAACGGGGTTAACTAATCAGCTCCGAGCATTCACATATTCATGAAAGAATTTACCTGAGTAGAGATCGTGACCAACTTGGACGTCTTTTCGTCCCGTTACAGACGCTATGAATGTGCTCTTCCCTACCCCGGTCACTCCCATGATCGCAATAACAATGTCCGCATTTTGAGAAACCATCTCAATATTCGATGAGAAAGGCTGATTTGCTCAACACGGTCTCCACGCAATGTTCGCTTGATATCGAGTGGTTTGCGAGCTACTTTTCCGTTATCTTACATGATTTTGAGAGGGCAAGCAGACCAGTTTAACGGGAGTTACAAGAGGGCGCTTCAGCCTCGTCTCACTGACGGGGCAAAACTCGCCATTCCTATTTCGGCATCGCAAGGCTGCGTTTGGCACGCACATCTGTTGAATGGCTGAGGCTGTGGCGCTAGCCCCCATCATAGCCTCGTCTGAAGGCAGTCGTCCGCATCAAGGCCAATTGCCATGTGCCGAAGGTGTCATTTGAGCGGGGTTTTGATGGGATCTGTCCAAGATGCTTTTGCAAGGCTGAGTGGCATGTTCCCTTATAAAAGTCGAGTCCCCAAATTGCGGCATTCTACAGTGGTCTAAATGGGTGTCGTCCTCTGGACCAAGATTCCAATCTCTACTAGAATCCAAATATCCAACAAATCCGCGGCTAGAGTTGCACAATCTGGTACTAATCGGTCATCATGAACAAATCTCTTGGTCCTCCGCCCTACGTTGCCGAGCCTTCTCAAGACAGCCAGGCGCCGACGTAAGTAGAATCCTCTTGAGCACGACCATCCGAACACCAAGCCTTAACGTCTGATAGTCCAAATGATATTGTTATTGCTGTGATGGGAATCACTGGAGCCGGGAAAACAACATTCATCCAGCATTTTTGTCGCCAAGATCTGAACGTTGGCCATGGCCTTCAATCCTGTAAGTCTTCCAGTCGACCGTCATAAGTTTGAAGACTTTGGAACCTAAACAAAGCCGCCACCGTGCTTCTGCTCACACAAGCCCAAGTCGAAATCGGGCTTCCTGGTAAAGGCAAATCGCCATGTTTGACGTGGGCTGATCAAATATGACAGGTACCAGCAAGGTTGAAATAGTACCATGCATTATGCCGAACCGTAAAAAGATCTTCTTGATCGATACTCCGGGGTTCGATGATACGTATCGGAACGATACGGACATCCTTCGAGAGATCGCAGACTGGCTCGCTCAAGCCTATCAATTCCGGGTCAGGCTTACTGGCATCATCTACTTGCACCGAATCACCGACGTTCGCATCGGTGGCTCGGGCATGAAGAACTTGCGCATGTTCCGTAAGCTCTGTGGTGAAGGGGGCCTCGGGAGCGTAGTTCTTGCAACTACCATGTGGAGTCTCTGCCCGGCCGCTGACGCGGGTAGACGAGAGGATCAGCTCGTCAACCAGAACGATCTTTGGAAGTTCCTTGTTAGTAAAGGTGCTAGCGTGTTCCGGCAAGACGATGGCGTAGTGTCTGGGCAGAAGATCATAGACTACCTCATCAACAGAGCGCAGCCTGTGACGTTAGACATCCAACGCGAAATGGTTGATCAGGGCATGAAGTTAGGTGATACGGGCGCTGGCCGTGAGGTCCAAGAGGAGCTTGAGAAGCTCAAGGAAAAACACGAAAAAGAGATGCGTGAGATTAGACAGGATATGGAAGAAGCCATCAAAGAGAAAGACGAAGAGAGACAAGAGGAGCTCCGCGAATACAGAAACCAGGTTGATCGCCAGATGAAAGAAGCTGCGGAACAGACCAGGCAGCTAGAGGCGAGCCGCGAGCAGCTTCGCAGAGAAATGAAAGAGCAGCATTCTCGCGAGATTGCAGAATTGAGGAATGAGGTAGCTAGGAGGCAGCAAGAGTTGGAAAGGACCTCGAGAGAGAACAAGGAACGATATGAGGAGCTGCAAAAGGAGATGAGAAATTACAAGGACAAGATGGATCGCTCCGAGATGAAAGAAGGGTTCTACTACCAGTACAAGCGCGCCTGTTCTCGATGTGGCAC
>CAZZVE010000344.1:0-2665 GCA_964657325.1 uncultured Ktedonobacterales bacterium | reverse complement strand
GTGCCACTCAGATGCAAGGCGCTTTGGCATAGCCGACTCTGCACAGCCCGCCTTTACATAGCTACTTCTGCATAGCCACGTTTTACTTGTATCTTGTCAGGCGCCACTGCCTTCGCACTCCATGATCACAACAGGCGAAAGGAACGCCCCAGTCAACCGGCCACTTTGTCATATTGACGAGAAGGGAAGGTCTGGCGAGGTTTTGAGAGTTCTTGAAAAAAGCACATTCAGAATACGAGTCTGATTTCAATTCATCTTTACATTTTTAATGGAAGCTTTGGACTGACTCAATCAACTTCTCAAGCGCTACTCTTTCATACTGCCATTACCATATTAAAGCTCCTAGGGGGAAAAAGTCAGCCAGGGACAGTGTCTAGCCGACTGGGGCGGGTTTCACGTTACCTTTGTTTTAGCTCTATCTGATTCTTTGTTGACATTAATGCTTAGAACCTGATTATCCATGGAAAGGTTTCTATCAGAAGATAATGCACTGCAGTTGTGGTGAGATGCCGACGAGGTGCTGAGGACAGCTTGAAATCGCAACTGCCTCGAATCACTGCAGATCAAAACTATATCACGTGACCTGTGCCATGTCACCTCCTTTTGATTATTGTCTTCTTGAGTCCAAGGTTGAGAATGAACAACCAAAACTGAATACCGCAGACTGCAGCTTAATGAGACCATTCCGTCTGAGCACTCTAGCATATCATTGCTTGTCATGCTATGAACAACAACATATCTTCGGCACCGTATTGTCTCCTGCATTTTGTTTCAGTGGACACCAATGTGGCCAGCGCTTCAGTGAGCCAGCATGAATCTTCTGAAGCACCGCCCACTCTGTTGCACAATGTCTGTGAAAAAAGTTGACATTCTTGGAACGAGGAATACCGCACGAGTGTTACACTACTCACAGAAAGTAATGCTGTTGCTAATTAAGTACAAAGGCTTTATTTTCATGCCCCTGGTGTTGTTAATTTCATGCTTGGCCTGCTGTGCCAGTCGTGAGGGCTATATAATGCTTGTTCATATCAGCCTTCTCTCTGAAATCAGCTATGGTCCATTGGAAAACTTCGTCTATATCCTGGTTTCTTTCAAGTAATACTTTAGCATCCTGCCTTCACCAACATCATCAAGCAAAACAGCCCTAGACTTCCAAAATGTTCGCTGAACGAGCAATCGTCGTCGCCGCCGTACTTGCGCAACTGTACGGTAGTAGCATTGCGTTTGCGTTACCAACCGAAGTCGTCCGTGGCATACCACGACCAAACACAGAAGTCCCTTGCGACAGCATCTCGAAATATACGACACAGGTAAGCCTCACAAGCTCTCAGAAGAATCGGAGATAGAGTTCATGCACATTTCCTAACGCACACATCATTCAGTTTTTTGAAGACCACCTCAGATTCAGGCCAGCAACAGATCAGTGTCTCTTCTATACTCGAGGTCTCACGAAAGCTGCACAAGCAGCATCTGAAGGCAATGCGGCCACTACAATATGGGTAAGAATCTTGCTTAACGTTGCGAAGCGATACCATCTTTCTATAAGCATAGTTTCTTTATGCTGACATTGATATTCCATGGAGGATCTCTTCCCCTGCGCCCTCTACAAGCCAGACATTGTACCCTACGATCCAGCTAAGGACCCCGAAAACCCCTTACGATGCATCTTCGCACCTGGAAGCGATCCAAACGGAAAACCCGTACAGAGCGCCAACGAGCTTACATACTTTTCCAATATGTCGCGCGCCATGGCCCGGTACTGCAACGGCGTAGCCAGCGTCATGAACGTGAACGCTGCTGACCTGAACGGCGGTGTTTGGGGGACGGTTGAGTTCCCGGCTCTGAAAGCAGATGGAAATCCTGGTGGGACAGTCACAAAAGTAAGAGCTATCTCTAGCCTTTGGAGGTAACATTCTAATCATGTTCACAGGTCAACAAAGTCGACACAACGCTGCAGCATAAAGAAGTTCTGTGGACTCGCGCCACACCGAATAAAATGGCTAGAGGCAACACAACCAGCGAGACCTCATCTATCATTAAACGGACGCCGCCAGTGGGCAAGCCCCAAGTGCGCTGCTATAGTCCAGAACAGCTTGAGGCTATTGATATTACGCCTTGGTAGGGAAAGAAGAGAAGACAGCACCATCGGCGGATTTCTGGTTGGGTCGTCTTGCCATAAGGAGTTTTGTTTGCATTTTTCTAAAGATTGTGTTTTTGAATTTTCGCAAACCATGTTGTGTTGTATCTTGGAGTTCAATATATAGGCGATGTCTTCCCAGGGCCACCCCAAAAGTGTCTTAGATAAACAATGAAGACTTAAGATCTATAGTACCGATATTACATCTATTTCATCTTCACGAAGCCAGGAACGTAGCTAAGTCTCACCCCATGCGGTTAATCCACTTCATTCGTATGAAAAAATCAATTCAGTGATCACTGGCAAGGGAGCGGGTGGTTTAGGCAGAACCAATGAGCTCTAGTACCAAACACGCCTGATCCAATGTACTCGATTGTCGGGCCTAGTATGCTCCAGCTTCTGCTTGTTTGTCTCCACAGCCTTCAAGCTGGAAGGCAAGCTCTGATAAGCTGAAAGGAAAGACAAAGATGGAATATGTAACAGATGAGCTCTGTATTCACTCCATAGAGATAGAAGAGTATCTTCTCA
>CAZZVE010000343.1:0-2696 GCA_964657325.1 uncultured Ktedonobacterales bacterium | reverse complement strand
TGCCCAGATTCGAGATGGGCAAAGTGTTGAAGACAGGTTGGAAGAGGAAGAAGGGCAAATGGCTTGAGGAAACGTTTGTGAGGGAGGAGCCTCAGATCCCAGCACATAGGGCCAACGCTGATGCTTTTAAAGAGACGGCGGTGCCGGTAGTAGTTGAGAAGGTGGTTGGTGGAGAGGATGGAATGGCGTAGGACCGGACGGGAGAGCGCTTATTGCTATTGGTCTATGCTGGGTGGATAGACGGCGTATCTCTGGAAAGTACGGTTGTAGTATCTGGCGCACAATTGATTCTCCTTTGCTTCAGAAAAGCTGCGACCTCGGTATCTGAAGGGACTTGCCCAACGCTGCCGCAAATACCTTCGCTATGTGTCTTACCACGCATGGCTCTGGCACGAGCGTAATGTCACATTACGCTGCATCGCCGAGGAAGCCAAGCTCGTACCTGGGACCGAGCGTGAGAACTAATACCATCTCTACAGCATGCGGCCTTTGCTGATACGCCCTGTTTGCAGGTTATGCAGCCAATTGTCGGTCGCAGCCAAGCCATTCAAGATCATGTAAGTTTCGTTACTTACTAAGGATGGATACATTTTGTGTCGATGATCGTCGGGCTATGCTTGAGCGGCGCATAGAGCCGAATATGGGTTAGCGTCATCTTCCGTAAGTAGTTGTTCCAAACTTCAACTCCATCACTCCTCAGCATGCCGCGAGAGATCAAGGTAGCATCATCAAGCCAAGGCCATACGATCGATGGCGGGCGCCTCACGGTCTTGCTCAGCTTCCCCAGCCTTACCATGGCTGTCATGTGGTCCTCTTGTCGATTACGTTACCGGTAGTGAGAAACGAAGCTGCCTTGTGGCACGCCCAGCGTGGTGTCTGCCGCTACGAAAAGGTAGCCAAGAGACATATCAGAAAGCGCTGAGTTGCTGACATTCGCCAATTTACATGGTTGACTGTGAGTGGTTTCACAAGTTGGCCTCTCGTTAACAAGTCCTGAGATGTTCAACTTTGGCCCCACAAGTGAGCACTGCCCCTGTTTGATGCACATCGACGCAGTTATATAAGTAGTTCGGCTTTCAGGACATCGTTGCAGGATTGCAAGTAATTGAATCCCACAGTTTTGTCTCTTGCATTTCTAGCATTTCTCCTCACGCACCGTTTACCACCATGAAACTCTTCAACGCGTTATCCCTCTCATCATATGTCTCAGCAACCTATGCCTTGCCATCAGGTAACGGTGGCGAGTCTCACCATCGTCATATAAGTTGGCATGCCTGCGGAAACATTGAAACAGAGTTAGAGAACTCTACACAATCCCATTGCCGATTGAATGTGCCACACTACCGGTCCCGCTCGACTACACAGATCCCAAAGCAGGAAAACTTAATCTTGATCTCCTCAGAGTAAAGGCCATCAAAGAGCCTGTCCTGGGTAGTATTCTGTTCGACTCCGGAGGGCCTGGAGGATCAAATGTAGAGGCTGTCGCTGCCCTGAGCACGCAGCTTCACGGGTAAGCCTGGCCATGATTTCCTCTACACAGAAACTGATGACGCTGCAGGGTTTTGGGAGGAAATTACAACCTCATCGGCTGGGATCCACGGTACGTAATAGCAACATCTGTATCTAGCCCGATCCGTCTAACAAATCAGGGGCACCGGCAAGACAATTCCTTTCAACTGCAGCCTTCCCTCGGGCCCAACGCCTCCACCAAGCGGTACTCAGCGCCGCGATGTTATAGTGCAACGCAACTTGACCGATTTTCTGTTCGACGGTGGATGGGCCTCTGCAGAACTTTTCGCAGACACATGCTATGAGAACATGAACGCAACAGGGGAGCTGATCGGTACTGCGTTTGTCGTTCGCGACATGGTCGAAATCATCGATGCTTTAGGGGAAGACGGTCTTTTACGCTATTGGGGTCTATCTTATGGCACCCAGCTCGGATCAACTTTTGCAGCAATGTTCCCAGAACGTGTCGATCGAATGCTGCTCGATGCCGTTACAAACCCGCACGAGTATGTGGCTGGAACCTGGATGCATTCCCTTTTACAGGCGGACAAAGCATATCGTGCATTTCTCACCGAGTGCGCTAATGCTCCAGATAAGTGTTCTCTGGCGCCATTTGTCGGTCCGAAGGCCACTGCAGATGACCTGCAAGAAGCAATCGACGCTGGAGGTCAGCAACTGCTACAAACGTCAACTGTGCAAGACGGCACGCTCTCTTACGGACTTATCAAGTTTGGCCTTTATCGGGGACTTTATGATCCAATCACATGGTCATCACTCGCCGATAATTTAGTCAGCCTCCTAAACGGAACATACACACCACCACCCACAAATACCGACAGCCCCAGCCCTTACAACTTAGGACAAACCGCGTTCGAGGGTATCCGATGCAGTGACTCAACCTGGCGCGCCAATTCCGCAGAGGAGATCCTCTCCATCGTTTCGGAGCAATCAAATATCAGCAGCTTCTCCGACGTCTTCTACGACCAACTATGGCGCTGCGCCGCGTGGAAAATGGACGCGAAGGAGAAATACACCGGCACGTTCTCCGCCAAAACGAGATTCCCAGTCTTACTCGTGGGTGGTGCATACGATCCAGTCACACCGTTGGTTTCGGCGTTCAACACCAGTGCTGGCTTTCAGGATAGTGTGGTGCTTACTCATAGGGGGTATGGGGTATGTTGTTGCAA
>CAZZVE010000342.1:0-2719 GCA_964657325.1 uncultured Ktedonobacterales bacterium | reverse complement strand
AAAGGGATGCCCCTCCCATAGAATGGGATAGCGATGAACCGTAACATGGGAGGGGCATCCCCTTGCGGGTGCCCTGGCAAGTGATTGTTTGACTACATGTTGTGCGAAAATCTATGTGGCGAAAACCGCTCGATGTTGTACACTGTCCTTCCCTGTATTGCCAGTTGCATCAGAGTACGACCTATCCACGATGCGTATTTGTAGCCAGTGCCGCGCCAACCAACGCCGACGATAATATTGGAAAAGTCAGGAATATCGCCCAGGATAAAATTGTCGTCGGCTACCAAATCATAGAAACACTGATCGACCTCAGTCACATCGACGGTTCTGGCATCGCGTAACGAGGGCATACACTCTTCGACAAAGCTATGCACATCCTGAATGCGCGTGTTGAGCGTCTTGACATCCGGCGGATTATAAAAGCCAATCTTGACTCCTGGCACTTTGTCGGCATAGATGGGATGCCCGTAGATACCCACATCGAGATAGGCAAAAACTGGGAGCATATCAGAGGTGAACTGCTCCCACTTATCCGCCGACGGCATGAAATATTTTGCCTGGCTGGGACGATCTGGCGAAAGCGGAAATGAAACCTTACAGTTATCTACACGCTCTAAAACTCCGTTGGTGCCCAGACCAGCTGTGACGACCAGTTTTTGCGTGACGAACTCGCCTTGTTGTGTGCTGATGTACAACTGTGAGTTCCGCTGTACAATGCGGGACACATTCACGTGTTCGATAATGCGTACTCCCCGTTCGCGCAATGTGGCAAGCAGAGTTCGTGTTACCTCTGGCACGTAAAGTAGACCAGCTTCGACATCCAATCGCGCCAGATCAACATCGAACTGGGGAAAACGTTGTCGCAACTCCTCAGCATTGAACGCTTCGGCTTGTAAGTGCAATTGTTGCAATATCTCGTAACTTTGGACCGCATAGGTTGTGGAGAGGTCCGGCGAGATGCTCTTTTTCGCAAGATTTAGACAACCACACTCAATCAGCAATGGTGCCTCGGCTTTATTTTGAAAGTCAAGCCATAAACGTCGCGCTTCATAGGCAAGCTGTCCATAAAGCGGGTCGAGATAATCGTTTCTAATTGAACGTGTATAGCTAAAGGAGGCAGCTTTTTTGTTCTCGCTACTCACTGTTTCCTTTTCTAAAATAGTAATGTTGCTCACAAACTCCGAAGCATAATAGGCCGTAAAGAGACCCATTACACCACCGCCAATGATGGTCAAGTCCTGAATTGTTTCGTGCATTGAAGCGATCCTTTATAACAGAATGTCATGAACGTAGGTGTGTTCTCGAATAATGGGTTTTTGTTGCGCTACTTGAAACGTGTAGTACCGTGTATGCAGTGCTCTCATCTCGTCGTGGAATAGGCCATTTGGCATGATGCCTGTATGGAGGCGTATCCATTCGTAGTAGCGTGGAGCTAGTTGATAGGCGGCGTGAGCATGCGTTTCTGTACGCAAGACCTGCTGCTTTGCCTCGATACTCTCCATCAAAACAAGGTTGCACCAGATGCCTGTGCGCAACTCTAATGAAGAGTATCCCAGGATGCCCGAATTGTTGACCATCTCGGCGACCAGTTGCGCGTCAACTGTGTGTAGCTCATCGACAATGGACGTGTCTAGTTCCTTTTGTTTTCTACTAATGAAGCCGACAAACGCTAGCGTAGGACGTTGCGAAAGTTCCTGACAATTATAGAGCGCGATACGATGAATGCGCCCGTGTCGCTCCTGAAAGTTATAGAGGATGGGTCGTTGCGACGTAACGCAAGGTTCTAACTGCTGCAACGTGAGTCGCACACGCTGGCGCATATATTTCAGCACCAGGAGGTCTGAGGTCCCTTTACTGAGAACAGCAGTACGAGTGTCAGATGAATTGTTCTGCATAGCGTGATTCCGCCCTCTTCTCTATGGGAAATTGACCCATTGGCGATGCCACATGGGTGAAGCGGTAAAAAAACAGGTTATGAAGATAGTGAGTAAGAAGGTGTGCTGATTACAGCATTTTAATGAGGATGATGAGCATGTCCAGAGGCGTGAGTAGACGAGCAGAACAAGGGGCGACCAGTCTGTACTTGAACGTTCCAAATTTGTGTCGAGATAGTCGGGATGTATTGTTTCATAGTTCTGCACTCCAAAATAACAGTTCTGTCCTTCAACACCGTTGTTGTGCAGGTTGCAGATAGGGAGGAAGCGATTTCTTCTTATTGCTTATTGTATAAGACATGTAACTACGTTGTCAAACACCACAATAGTATTAGAGAATGTATATGATAAACGAAAGTTATGATAGAGGTGGATATCTCATTTCTGAAGGAAAGAGTGTTTGTCTCTTGTGCCAATTACACTTGTATGGACATGAAACATGGTATGATACAAGCAGAGTTTGATGTTAAGAAAGGGACTGTTATCATGCCTACACGCATTGATGTCTGGTCGGACTTTGTTTGACCCTTCTGCTTCCTCGTAGCCTCCAGTTTGGAGAAGCTCCAACAAAACTATGATGTCGATATCCACTGGCGTTCGTTTGAACTACGTCCTGCTGGTTCTCCTCCCATTTCACCACAAAAACTAGCCCAAATTGACGCAACACGTCCACGCTTTGAACAGATGGCGCGTGAGCAATATGGTCTTGAGGTACACTCTGGCCCATTCGGGATAGATAGTCGTCTTGCCCTTATCGCCGACAAGTACGCCGAGTCGCAGGGCAA
>CAZZVE010000341.1:0-2727 GCA_964657325.1 uncultured Ktedonobacterales bacterium | reverse complement strand
AAAGTATTCTGTCCAGGACTTCGAGGGATTCCGGAATTTCAAATCGCTACCTCGAGATTTGAAGGGTCCCTCTGCTGTTACCACACCACACCGACCTGATTGCAAGCTCCACTTCGTCTTCCCTCCTGGAACAAAGATGGCGGTGAAAGGCTCACCGTATGTTTGCTACATTCCTTCGGAGCGCCAATGTTGGTTGTGGCGAAAATGGTGCTGTTTGCGCTGGTCGAGACGTTGCACGGTCGCCTCAATTCACATAGAAGAGGTTGGGACATTGATGATGGTTACATACTTGGACAAACGATCCAAGATTACCAAATTTCGGGTCGAGAGCCTATGTAACGGCATCAGCCACGTATATAGGATTCGAACATGCATCCGTCCGCAAATCGATACTAAGGTCCAGCAACAAAGCGAATGTGCCCATGGCTGAGTACGGCGGTCGAAGCAATCACGCCCAGACTGTGCTCATTACGCACTGGTTATACGCATTGCAAGGTCTGCGGTCATGGAATATTTGCGCCAGGAGATGGGAAGAAGTGCAAACGTGGTGGTGAAATACATGGCAGAGCTTGCTTGCAAGTCCCAATCACGGACAATGACTAAGTACTGAGTAAGCAGGCAAGCATTCAGAGCTCTTGAAATGACGAACCCCACCTCATACCTTCTACCTTAATTGTGAGCTTCAGGGAGGCCTCCCAGATTTTCTGAGCGGCTCGAGTCATGTATCTTCTCGCCTACCGAGCAAATGAGACGGCTAAGCAAACTGCCAGCCGCAACACTATCCTGGCCTCGATGACTGTGCAACTGATTAATTTCTCCGTCCCAGCCCAGTCACGCGATTTGCACTTTAACGAAACAAGTAAGACAACGGGTACAGCCAGCTGTTGTGTAAAAATAGCCGTGAATGTGGATAGGGGTATGGCCTACACGCAGGGTGTTGTCTCGTCATAAATTCGAACTGCTCTCTAGAACTTGAGCAACTGGGAATACGTGCAAGAGATATGCATTTTGACCCTGTACCTTATCATTCTTGCATTCGAAATCATGGTTCCGCGACGTATAACAGCCCTTGACAAGAAAAGGTTCAATTTTCTTGTCAGATTGTTCAACGGACTCGGCAACGTAATGACAATCACCACTATTTCAAAGCATAGCCTCCTGCAGAAGAGTTGAAATGTCCAACACCTCCAGAAATCACATTTTCTTTTTGGATGTGAGGCATGATATAGATACCTTTACACATACTCAATCAAATATGTTGGTAAGTTCCCAATGGTGCAGGATGGCTGACCGGCTCATATATTCTGTGCCTAAAGATCCTGTCTCAAATCTCAGACGCTTTCATATAATGCTGTTATCGAGTCCTTCCATTTGAGCAGCGCGAGAAGAGCCTTGGGCGACTACACGCGGTTGAGCTAGGACGAGACATGATTTTGAGCGCCTGTAGTGACTCAGACCGTTCAATGCTTGAGTGATCCCGACAACGGAACATACTGCACGGAATTTCCAGTTCAAATAGTCCTTCATTCTCAAAGGATTACTCTTGTGGATTGACAATCGGCTTCCCTCGAATTTTCCCGTCCAGCATATCATCAGCAGTCTTCTGAATCGCTGCAAGACCTCCCTTCACCTCAACGAAAGGTGTAGGCTCAATGCTGCCGTCCACAATAACCTTCCCAAGATACTCACCATACCACCACTGCGCAAATTCCTCGAACTCAGGTCCTTCCTTCTGCGTCACATTGCCGAAAAACTCGTAAACACGTTCAACGTTTTGTGGTAAATCAACGTCGCCACCCAAAGTGGAAGCAAACTTCCCACCATCAGGTTGGAGAAGATTTGCAAGTGCTTTTTGTGAGGCAGCATCTCCACTAGTGGTGTACATAAATCTGAAGGGACCTTTTGAGCGAAGCTTCTCGATCACATCTGCGTCTTTGTAGTCGAGAACTTCTGTTGCACCAATCTTCCTCAAATGCTCGAAGCCTCGAGGAGAAGCTGTTGCGATCACTAGCGGATATCAGCCCCGAGACATACATGGATGAGGTAGACAGACCTGTATACCCAACACTTTTCGCGTATTGCACAGCATACCCACCAACAGCACCTCCCGCCCCCCAAATGAGTACTTTCTCCTCAGGAGCATCCTGAGCTCTTGCTCCCGGTAGCTCCATCCCCAAATAAACTCTCAGCGCCCCTACAGCCGTCTGCAGCGGGAACGGCAACGCCACCGCCTCACTGAAAGACTTGTCACCGATCTGAAAAGCGTAAGCTCATAGTTGCTTAAAAGTAAGTGACCTACCTACCTTGGCCGTCAATCCAGCTTTCCCAACCACATACTTCTGCCAACCACCATATCTTGTCTCGCGCTTCCTATACACAGGCGTATCAGAGACAACCCGATCACCTAGTGCAAAAGTGTTCGGAACATTTTGGCCCAGGGCGACAATCGTCCCGGCACATGTTGCACCGAGGATAAACGGATAGTTGATCTTGATGTATGCTTCACGACGGACTCGAGCGTCGAATGGTTGAAGAGCAATGGCATGGTTCTGATCTAGTAGAATCAGCGTGACCACGAAGTTGGATTGTTAGAGAGAATAGTAGACTTGTTTCGTACCTCTATGAGGATCTCGTCATCTCCTAGCGCGGGAATAGGGGCCTCCTTTATCTGCAGATCACCCTTCGGCTCCTCCGACCAGGCCGCGAGATTGTGTAGATCCATGCACA
>CAZZVE010000340.1:0-2780 GCA_964657325.1 uncultured Ktedonobacterales bacterium | reverse complement strand
TCGCAAGGCTATCGGGGGTTCGAATCCCTCACTCTCCGCCATATCTTTTCTAAGCCATTCAAGACGCCAGGGTTGAAGCACTTCACCCTGGCGTTTTGTTTTTGCTTACCCTTCGGAGCCGGAGTTTGTCTCGTTTTTTGAATGGAGATGGCGTACGGGTTGGTCAGTGTGGGTATACAGAGGCGACACTTGGAACCTGCGTGCGAATCTATAGCGCTTACGTGGACAAGCATCCCAAGGTGCTGCTGGACATCCCAGAAAGCGGAGGCGTAGTTGGGGCGCTTCGCGAGGCGTACCCCTGTCCAGCCAAGCGCCGTTCAAATTAGGACACGACCTGAACCTCCAAGGGGCTTTGGTTCGCATGCTCAAAAGACCGCCTCACTGCTTTCCTCCCCTCTCACTTCATTTGTCAGGAGCCGTTCGTAAAGCTTGAAACTGCCTTTGTCCATGTTGAGCATCATTTGATCCGTCCGGGCGAACATCGACCCAAGATGTTTCGCGTCGTGATCGTGAGCTTCGGCCTGATCTTTTCTGAGATTCTGCTCGGCCTGCTTGTAGCTTGTCAGCACTTGGTCATGTACTTCTTGAGATTCCCGCTGCTGCTGTGCAGCTTTCGCGTAATGATCTATGGTTTGCAAGATCACGCAAACCGTTGGCTGTTCTGAAGGATCTTCTTGAAAACCATTCAACGACAGTCTGTAAGTAGGCGTTGACCAGACAGCACCGACAGCACCAGCCGTCTTTCCAGTGCCCGCAATCGTTTCTGTTGGCTTGCCGAATCTGGCGACCAATGCGTCGAAGGCTGGCTCCAGTTGTTGCGTTCGATGAACTCGACGGCAGTGAGTTTCCCGTCTCTGAAGACGAAAGCACCGCGATTGCTCCTGCATACATCGAGAGATCGATTCTTGCTGTCGCAATGGAGTACGCCGCTGTACGAAGGGCTATTCAGTCTGTTGCCCAAGGTACATTCCGACGACAGTGAGTCTTTGCAGGTGTTGAGCATTCCCTTTAGGTCTGCTGAACCGGCCGTGAAGGAACCAATGGGCTCGCCAAGAACTTGGCCCTCAAGTGTTGGGATGGGCTGGGGAGAAACGCCCCTTGTAGCTGAAATCTGATTGATTCGGCATCCTGACAAGATCGCTGCAGACGCGAGAATGAACATAGGCAAATACCGCATGGGTGACACTGGGCCCTTTCTGGAGCTTTGGGGAAGGTACGAAACATCTTCCCAAAGCCATGGGAAGGTTTACAAGTACTTCTCCTTGTCTTCGCCTATAACCCCGGAACGAGCAGCAACCCTCCCAACCGTTTCGTCGAAACCGCCAGTCTCGGCCTTTGCGCCGTGATCAGCGCTTGCGAAATCCTGGCGATACGCACGGTGCGTCGAGATGCTGGCATAGTTGCTCACATGGCAGACGTGGATCTACAGAGGGAGATCGAGTACGCCCTAGATCTGGTCAACCGGGTGGTGATGCAAGCAACGAGCAAGCACGCCTCGACGTCATTAAACGAAGAGGGTGCTGATCTGAGTCTCGCTCAAAATGTTGAAAAGGGGATCAGCATGAAAAGCAATTCTGGCAACAGTTTTTTGCACACGCTTCCGTCTCAATCAGGGATACACTTTTGGTATAGCCAGCTAGTAAAGCACTAGTAAACTGGTAGGCAAGAAAAACTCCGGTCCCGCTGGCGAGCGAAACCGGAGTGGTTGTGAGTCGTTGTGTAGGAAACCGGACCAGCCTCAAACTTCAGAAGGGCGAGAGGCTGGCCCTTGTCTTCGTACTCTCACGCACAGACCCTGAGTTCCCACCGTCAGGCTGCGCTTCAGTGTCTCCTCATGTGAGAGATGACCATAACTTTGATTGTAGACAGAGGGTGCGGCCGGTCAAGTGGAAAACCCACGAGTTATAGTGTCCGTTTCTGGGGGTTTCAAGGGGTTCGTCGGCGTTCATCGGCCTTACACGGGGTGTTACGGGTGAATCTGCCATTCTCGCCCAAGTCCTGGTGCACAGTATCTACAACTGAGGTTGTAGGGAACTGGAATACGGCCTCGGATCCCCGCTGCCTTCCTTTGAAGATGAGCGAGGACCGATGCGCCTTCGAGTTCAGTCTCAACTTGGGAAGCGGCGTGGTGGAGCTTGAACTGACGCCATTGCAGTACAGAAGACTGAAGCGAGAGTGGGAAGAGCCGGTGTAGGTGCGACAGTTTAGAAGTGGTGCGTAACCCATGCATGAAGCAACTTTCCCATGACCGCAGTCATCCCCGACGCGCCCAAAACAATGAGCAGGTCTGTCACTGTCCCAGACCAGCGAATGTGGAGTTGTAGTTTCTTGTGCTGCGCTTCGACTATGACCCTCATACCTCAGTCCTCACTCTTGTCGAAAGTGCTTTTTTGTCGGCCTTGGCCACCGTTGCTCATGTCACAAGACTAAGCGAGAATTTGACCGTTGACATTCCTTGTACACCTTCCTACCATCGCTATGCGGATGAGCATTGGAACGGCGTCCAGCCACTCCATGTCGGTTTGCCGTTTCTCCTGGCCGTCACGTACGAGGCTGTCACATCCAGCCTCGCCTTCCAGGGATCTGCCTCCGCCATGCCGGTCGCAAAGGCGCCTATGCGGGGATGGCTCTGCAGCGCCACTTCCACGTTCATTACGTTGAGGGCACGATGTCAAAGGATCGAGACGTGAGCTACAGCGGTCATAAGCTGCAGGTGCGCTTCTAAGCGCTGCCTCGCACAATGACAGGGGGAGTGATTTCTGCCTTCTGGTTGTCTCCTC
>CAZZVE010000339.1:0-2795 GCA_964657325.1 uncultured Ktedonobacterales bacterium | reverse complement strand
GTGCCGAGTCGAAGAGAAGTTCAGCTGTATCGACACCCTTGTAGCCTAACTTCTCGAACGTGCGTCCAGCTGTGAAACCAGGAGTTCCCTTCTCAATCAGAAAGACACTCATGCCTTTATATGGAGGTTGTACGGAAATATCGGTACGTGCAAGGACAGCGAAAATACTGGCATTTACCCCATTCGTGACCCAGAGTTTAGAGCCATGTAACAAGTACTCTTCGCCATCACGGGTAGCCGTCATGGTAATCGCCTGCACATCGCTCCCCGCGTTCGCTTCAGAGATACAGAGGCCACCACGCTTATCACCCTGTGCCATGATAGGAAGGAACTTTTGTTTCTGCTCCTCAGTACCAAAGGCGGCAATCATATATGCAACCAGCACATGCGTATTGACGATACCACTCAGGCTCATCCAACCTCGTGCTAACTCCTCGACAATCTTGACATACGTCTCGAAATTCAAGCCCAGCCCCTCGTATTGCTCAGGAATGGTTGCGGCAAATATGCCCATTGTTTTGAGTTTCTCGATCAGCTCAAGCGGGTATGTATCATGTTGCTCAAGCTCGTGCGCAACGGGAATGACCTCACGATCCACAAAACGCCGCACCTCCTCGACCACCATTTGTCGCTCATCATTGAGTAGGGTATTCATAGGTATATGTTCCTTTGTTGTCAACCTTTATACAACCGACTGGTAGGGGTCTGTCAAACTCAATGTGTCACCCAAACCAGGGCACCCGCAAGGGGATGCCCCTCCCATACGCGAACGCGCCTGGGCAACTCCGTCCTATGGGAGGGGCATCCCCTTGCGGGTGCCCTGGCCTCTGACCAATATGCTTTGACGGTCTAGTGGAGGTCTCATTCATTACACACTTTTGGCAACTAACTATGTTCATAGGACGTGGAAATGTTAGCATACACGCTCTCGTTCGGTGTTCAATTGCTAAAAGGGTGTAATGAATGAGACCCCTACATTTGACATATCCTTATTCATTTGTTATATCTTATCATTTCGAGAAGATACTTATTCGATAGAGACTCTTCCAAGCATATAGCTCCCATCGTTGGCTCTCCCCTGAATAGCAAGATGTAGTGGTTCGTAGTAATTGTTTGGATCGACTACTTGCATGGACAACGTATAGTTTCCGGCAGCGAGTGTATGAGGTAACGTGAAGCTCTCGGTAAACTCTATCGGTGTGTTTGTGTGTGTTATTGCATTCGTTGTGGGGAACAACTTTTGCAGGTCTAGCCTAGATTTTCCTTGCCATACGATGTTTCCCGCACTAGTAGCCAAGCGTAGCATAACATTCCAGGATGTGTATGCAGGCGCGCCGTTCATATTTGACCATACAGTTGTCATGAGAAATGGACTGTTTGCCGCGATACGAGATGGCAGTGTCACTCGGTTCAGCACAAAACGAGAACCAGCTATTGCGAATGCTTGTTTCATATACTGTTGTTGTACTTGCGAATAGGACATATAGGAGAAGTTGCCGTCACCTATCATGGCTATATGATAGGTCTTTACTTGATAAAGAGCGGTCTGGAAATTTGCCGTTGTACATGGCTCGACAATAAATGGAGCGGTTCGCCAGCGTTCTTGTGCTAAAGGCACTTTTAGTAATTTCGAGCTTGCGCCGCCCATCTGCGATGTACCAAGACAGTCAACGCGAATACCAACGTTGGCAGAGCGACTTAAGGCATACGTAAGCGCGTCAGGCGAATCAGTGAGCATCATAATATATTTGTGTGAGAATGCGGTGATATTAGCATCAATCAATTCACGCTGGTTTGCAATGCTCATCGGTGCGATGATGGTGTCAGAAAAACCATACGTATGCCACTCACCCCAATCGCCGTATGGAAACATGTCTATCCAGCCAAGGCGCGGGTCGTTGTTGTAGCGTTGTCCCAGTGCAGCGATGAGTGCTTGTGCTCTGGCGATATAGTGAGGATCGTTCCAATCCGGCTCATACGCTCTTTTACCACTAGAGGTATTTGTGAGCCAGCGACCATGTGGCATTAACGCGACAAGGTAGTTAGGAACAGCTATATTTTCAACTTCTGCGGGCATGATGCGAAAACCAAATTTGCCATGATGCGCTTGTGCTTGTGCGAGTTCCCTATCGATACGTGAGAAGTCATAGTGTCCTTGAGTCGGCTCAATCTCTTTCCAGTCGTAGCGTACATAGGAGTCAGTGTAAGGCCAATCGGGAATAGCCTGATTGGAGTACCAGTTGTATGCCCCACTCCATGGGTTTGCTATCTCATTCTCGGCAGAGAGGCTTTGAGGTGTAAATGTTATTGTGCCTCTTGCTACCTCTAACCCTCTCGTATACACATTTTGTAGCGTGAGTGGCGCAGAAAGAATGAGCACAGTGAGAAGTAGTATAATGAAGAGTTTGGGACGATATAAACGTGTAAAAGGTTTTATCTGTCTATATTTAAAAAAATAAATATGTTTTATCATAGAGATTGTAGCCTTAATAAAGAAAGATTTTGTGCTATATGTACTACTGTGAGCAAGTCTACCATGCTTTATGAGGGCATGCAATTCCTTTTGTTATTTGTAAGTCATAGGGAAATTCTGCAAGGAGGAGGGGAAAAGTTCAAACTGGTCGTAGAAAAAGCTTGACAACCGAGGACTACTCTGATATCATTCTATCTACGCAAGGAGCACTGATACAAACAAACAGTACTCGCAAGCATACAATCCAAGGAGTCGTGGTGTAGTGGCCTAACATGTCTGCCTGTCACGCAGAAGATCGCGGGTTCGAATCCCGTCGATTCCG
>CAZZVE010000338.1:0-2820 GCA_964657325.1 uncultured Ktedonobacterales bacterium | reverse complement strand
GACAGGGGCAAGCCCTGTCACTACTATACTACCACCACGGTGTGGCAAAGCCACACGACTCCGTGTTTAGTAGTGACAGGGCTTGCCCCTATCATGTCCCCTGAGTCTTAAGAAACTTGTACATACATAAGAAAATGCATAAGGCAACACAATAGTTGCTTTTCTATACACTCGCTACGAATATAGGGGAAAAACGGTTGCAATGCATGGTTCCAGGTGTTAACAGGGAGACCACGCAGGTCCCCTGTTGACATCTGAAACCTATTATTAACGGCCTGCGGGCTTGATTTTCTCGACTTCGGGAATAATCTCTGTTGCCAGGATATCAAAGGCGTCAATATTCTCAACACTCGGCATGCTGAACAGGGCATGGTCAATACCGAGTTCCGCGAGGCCCCCAAAGTAGTCGATAGCGGCGGAAGGTGACATACTACCATTGCTACCATCGCGCGTAATGGTCAAGACATCAAGTGTGGTCTTCTCGATTTGCTCGTAGGGACGTCCGACTGCTTGACAATGACCCTGCAACACTTCAAGTTTACGCTTCAATTCGTCTTTCCCTAAGCGCGCAAAGAGGTTACAGGCATCACCATACTGTGCAACGAAGCGTAGTGTTTTCTTCTCACCTGTACCACCAATGAGAATTGGTGGGTGTGGCTTCTGCACCGCCTGTGGTGAGTTAAGTGTGCGAGCAAGTTGATAATGCTTGCCTTCATACGGTTTGGCCTCGCCCGACCACATTTGATGTGCGATTTGTAGCGTCTCTTCAAGCCGCTCGAAGCGCTCTGCTGTTGGTGGAAAGGGAACGCCTAAACCAGCATGCTCTTCCTCATTCCATGCCGCGCCAATACCTAAATAGGCACGCCCGTGTGACAACACGTCAAGCGTCGTCGCGGTCTTGATAAGTAGACCTGGATAGCGATAGGTAACGCCTGTTACCATCGTGCCTAGCTTAATGCGGTTCGTGTGCCCTGCTGCAAACGCCAATGCGCTCCATCCCTCAAGCATCTCGTTCTCAGCTGGTCCAACATTACGGATCTGGAAGAAGTGATCCATGACCCAGAAACTATAGATACCCGCACGTTCCGCACGTTGTGCAATCAAGCCGAACGTATCTCCAAGGTTGCTCTGCCCATTTGACCACGTAAAGTTAGGAACCTGTAATCCTAAACGCATATGTATGTTTCTCCTGTTGACTAATTAGAGCTTTTTGAATTTCGCTGAAGCATTGAATTGTTAGCATGACAGGGGCAAGCCCCTGTCATGCTCCCGCCTGACTTTTAAAAAGCCTTAGCTTACAAAGTACAATTCATTATGGCATCGTTCTCATCAACAGTATACTATAAAAAAGTAAGCATTGGAGAAACTCCTAATCCCATACAATTGCAACTTTGCCAGTTTGACCACTATCAAACAACTCATACGCCTCTTTTGCTTGCGCTAATGTAAAGCGGTCCGTAACCATGACATCTGGGTGCAAGCCCCAACGCACAAGGTGCTCCACGAGTTCTTCCATTTGTGGCAGACTACATACCCAGGAACCGTACAGCGTCAATTGCTTATGAATAAGTAGAGGACTCGGCGCGAACGAAACCGTTCCACCTTCGCCAACAAAGACAACACGTCCCCATTCACGCGCAACATCCAAGCATAAATGACGTGCATCAGCATTGCCGGAACAGTCAATCGCAACCTCGAAACCTAGTCCTTGTGTTTTCTCATTTAGTGCTGTCTTCATATCGACGCCATCAATTGGACCCACAACATCAGTGATACCCAGCTTTTGGGCTAATTCACGACGCTCTGTCACATACTCGACACCAACCACTTTTGCTCCCATCGCCTGACATAACAATGCCGCTCCTAATCCTACAGGACCAAGCCCTGTAATCAGCACTGTATCACGTCCAGACACGGCGGCACGACAACACGCCGCATACGCAGTTCCCACACCGCATGCTACCATCGAGCCATCAAGATATGTCAGTTCATCGGGCAAGGCTACCAGTGTATACTCGTCGGCAAGCAAAAATTCCGCGTGTCCTCCTGCTCGTTGCCAACCGTATGCCGCGCGTTCCGGCGATGTGCAGTTAATCATCCAACCACTACGGCACTCTCGACACAACCCACAGCCCGCGATATGATACACGATAACTCTATCGCCTACCTTGAACCGTCGCACACCCGTGCCCACCTGTTCGATAATGCCACATGGCTCATGACCTGCGATCACTCCACGATACGCCTCTGGCCCAGTTCCTTGATCGTGTGGCCTATAGATCGCTCGCAAGTCGCTTCCACATAGTGAAGACGCCTTCATCCGCAGCAGCACCTGCCCATGTCCCGGCTCAGGTACGGCAAACTCCTTCGTCTCAAGACGACGATCTCCAGGTAACACAACTCCGTGCATTGTTGCCATACGGCATGCTTCCTTTCCAAATATTCCTCATCGGCAAAGAGACTCGATGCTTCCTATTGTATCCTCTACCTTGGTCTTACATCAATCAAAGCGCATGCTTCCTTTTGCATATTCGTCGCCATCTCCTGAATCTCTAAGGCTATCAAGGAAGCTGTAAGTGGGTCTTTTTGCGACACCGCACGCTGAAAATACGAAAACCCTAGCAACATCTGCGTTTGCATCTTTTGCCAGCGTTCCCACGTGAAGGTCACAAAAGGCACATCGAACCCCTGCTCCTCGACCACACTAAACGAATTTCGTAACTCTACTGGGATGCAATTGATTGCGCCCTACTGTCCACTGCGCCCTACTATATAATCTTTATAATCTTTGTAGCCGATATTTAACGAGGTGATTCCATG
>CAZZVE010000337.1:1206-2853 GCA_964657325.1 uncultured Ktedonobacterales bacterium | reverse complement strand
GCATTACAACAGCGTGAACGCCGCTTTCGTGCGCTCACTGAAAACGCTTCGGACCTCGTGTTCATCCTCGACGCTACAGGTATTTATCGCTATGCTAGCCCATCTCATCAGAAGATACTTGGGTATATAGCGGAAGAGTTGATCGGTACCAGCATATTTAATTTGTTTACAGACGAAGATTTACCTATGGCTCTTACCTCGTTCACAGACTCGCTTGAGACGAATACTATGATGCGACGCAAGTGTCGTCTTCGTCATGCCAATGGTTCAGTGAAAACTATAGAATGTGTTGGTCGTGGTTGCTTTGATGATTCAGCTATAGAGGGCTTCGTTATCAATGGTCATGATGTGACTGAGCGTACCGTGATGGAAAAGATGTTGCGCTATCAAGTCTCACATGACATGTTGACCGAGTTGCCAAATCGTACAACACTCCTAGAATGTTTAGAGCAAGCTATCTCAGCAGTCACATGTACACAAAGAGATAGCGAGGTTGCATTGCTCACAATGGACCTTGATAGCTTCAAAGAGATCAACGATACCTTTGGGCATCATCACGGGGATATGCTGCTACAGCAGATGGGCATGCGATTGCGCAGTGTAGTAACGAAAAATGACACCGTTGCACGACTTGGCGGAGATGAGTTCGCTTTACTCTTACCAATTTCTAATAACGAGCGAGTGGAACAGACGATTGCAGCAATTAATGCAGTCCTTGAGGAGCCGTTTGTGATTGAGGACTTGCCATTGCAAGTGCAAGCCAGTATTGGCGTTGCACTCTATCCAGCGCATGGGTCCGATGCCCTGACACTTCTACGTCGTGCGGATGTGGCTATGTATACTGCTAAACATACACACATAGGCCATATGCTTTATGACTCGTCTCAGGATACCTATAGCCCACGACGCTTAGCATTGATGGGAGCTTTACGTAAAGCTATTGCTAACAACGAACTAAAGTTATATTATCAACCGAAAGTAGAGATTTCAACGGGCAAGGTGCATAGTGTCGAGGCCCTTGTGCGCTGGCAGAATCCTGAATTTGGCTTTATTCCACCCGACCAGTTTATTCCTCTTGCAGAACAGACAGGGCTAATTATTCCGCTCACATTGTGGGTACTGGAAACGGCGGCCCAACAGTGTAGTGAGTGGTTGCGTACGGGACTGGAACTGAGTATTGCGGTCAATCTGTCGATGTGGGATTTACGCGAGTTAACTCTGCCAAATACGATTGGAGCACTACTCGAACGTTATTCACTGCCCCCTCATCTTTTACGCGTAGAATTGACCGAAAGTGTAGTAATGACCGATGTTGAGCGCACGCTTGATATCTTAAATCGTCTCTCACGTCTTGGTATTCAGATATCGGTTGACGACTTCGGTACGGGTTATTCATCGCTTGCCTATCTCAAGCGTATGCCAATCAGCGAACTTAAGATAGACCGCTCGTTTGTGATGCACATGGCAGAAACTGAGGTTGATGCTACCATTGTGCGATCTACAGTAGCGATGGCGCATAATCTGGGCTTGAAAGTGGTTGCCGAGGGTGTCGAAGACGAAAAAACATGGTGTCTGCTCGCGGACTTCAAATGTGATACCGCGCAAGGATACTACATGTCGCGCCCGGTCTCCGCGCAAGACCTTGAG
>CAZZVE010000337.1:0-1106 GCA_964657325.1 uncultured Ktedonobacterales bacterium | reverse complement strand
GCCGCCAGCAAAAACAGAAATGGCAAGAAGTCGAGCGCGAAGCGATAGCCAAACTGATACCAGCCCGTATTGAAGTAGAGCAACACTGCTGCAACAGGCAACACACATCCGGCAAGCAAGGAACTGGCGAACCAACGTTGCTTCCGTCTACGAAATCCCAGGAACGCAAAAAACAGCGCGGGCATTGTTAAAAAGATGCTCGTCCCAAACGGATTGAAGGTGACATAGGGGAATACCTTAAGCAACTTGGGCGGTTCAAGCAGCATAAAGCGTGTGTTGATTGCAAGAAAATGGATGCTGAATTGACCGTATCCATGTAGCGAGTCCCCTACAAGTGGATTGACATTCATGCCATTATAGCCAAAGTCAAGCAATGAGCCGAAACGCGCATAGTTGTAGAACAACATTACCGCCAGTACAATGACTAGTACACCGCCAAAAGTAATCCATTGACGTAGGAGAACGAGTGGACGTCTACGATTTTGAGCAAATGTCCAGAGTAGGAAAAAGGGAAAGGCGAAGAGCGTTGTGCTACGTGATAACGAAGCCAAGCCTAGCAAGAATGCGGCTAACCACGCGCGTTGTTTGCCTAGCATCTCATAGACGTACAGGAGCAAAAAGGTTGTGGCAACGACATGAGCTACAAACCAGACGCTACCCTTCATCGTCGTGTACAGCAACTCTGTCCCAACAGCAAAAAAAACAAGCAACCATGCCGTTGTCGAGAAGGAATTACTCAATAAGCCCTTGTGCACTAGACGCCGTAATACTTGCTGCATTAGCCAGATGTTGAGTATACCCATGCCAACAGAGAAGGCGAGCGTGATGATGGACTGATAGGAGAGGTGAAAAATGGCGACAAGTGGCAGCATCAAGACAGCAGGTAACGGTGGAAACGCGACATACCAGTGTCCTTTGTAGTGTGTAAAGTCCGACAATCCCGGTGGCGTACCCTCAACATAGAGATGTCCATGTAACCAGCCATCGGCGAGCAAAATAAAGTGCGAACCACCCCCCACGCCCGGCGGGTGTATTGTCACCTGTGAGATAACCACAAGCAGATAGATTACAGATAAAAATATCCACACAGGACGTTGTTGAGCAGC
>CAZZVE010000336.1:0-2891 GCA_964657325.1 uncultured Ktedonobacterales bacterium | reverse complement strand
CCGTCTACCCTTTTCACATATCGCAAATAGCACTAGCATATTGGACAATTACATGTATAAACAAGCAGAGACGGAACAAGTTTCGTCTCAAGGTACGAATGTATCGCAGTCAAAACAAGCATTTGACGCAATCATTATCGGAGCGGGGCTAGGCGGTTTATTGAGCGCGGCACAATTGCTCGAACGCGGCAAGCGTGTCCTTATCGTAGAACGACTTCCGCATTGTGGCGGACGATTTACTGCAAAAACATTTCATGGCGTACAGGTCAGTACAGGTGCCGTGCATATGGTGCCTTTTGGCAGTAGTGGTGTGCTTTCGCAGATGTTACAACGTTTGCATGTGCCACACTACTTCTTTGACGCGGATGTCTTTGGCTCGTTTCATGTGCACGGGAAGCAGTATCAAGCACGCGGTATTCTGGGCGTTTTTAAATTTCTAGGTCCTCGTCAGTTTGCCCTGCTTGTCTCACTCGGCTACCAAATGTTCCTGCGCACGCTGCCGCGACATGAACTCGCTCTTCCCTATAGCGTATGGTTGAAACAGCATATTGATATCGCCAAAAGTCCTCAACTAGTAGCTTTTTTTGAGCGCGTGTCACGGTTTGCATTAAGCCTCGAACTCTCGCAAGTAAGTACCGCCGAAGTTATCGAGATTACCAAAAACATGTTTCGCTACGGTGCACCCGCGATTGTACGTGGTGGCTGTGGAGGCTTGACACAGGCATTAGAGCAGCACGTTATAGAACACGGTGGAGTCATGCAACTCTCGTGTGAGGTACTACAAATTCTTCACGAGGATGGGCGCGTCACAGGTGTGCGTGTACGTGACAAGGCGAGTGGGCATGAGTCGGTGCTTACCGCGCCAGTTGTCGTGAGCGATGTCGGTCCACGTGCAACCGAGGGCTTGCTACACAGCCAGAGAGTAACACAGGCGCAGGTGTTGAAACAGCAATCGACGCATGAAAGTAACGAAGAGGCGGTGGGACTCAAAATACATATTCTGAGTGATGTATCGCTTATTCCGCATAAAGGTATTATGTATTGCCTGGATACACAGCGTATCGCGGGTATGGTGCAACCAACGAATAGTGATCCATGTCTGGCGCCTGCTGGCAAACATCTGCTCATCAGTCATCAAGTTATTCAGAGCAACAATGTTGAAGAGGAGCGTGCATTGGCCCTTGCCGATTTACGCAGCATGTTCGGTGAGACATTCGATAAGCACTGCCGCATTTTGACAATGGGAACTTATCGTGGCGAATGGCCTGTCAACCGTATGGCACAAGGGGAAGACGCGCACACGAATACAACAACACGAGGTCTCTATCTGGTTGGTGATGCCGTGAAACCGTCTGGCTATCTTATGGTTGAGGGCGTCGCGCAGAGCGTGAACCGTTTTCTTGATGTGCTCGATGAGAATGAGCAAGAACCCACACAACAACATTATGTGTTACCCGCACCGCCACGTCGTCATGCGCTACGTTGGCTATTTCGGGCACCAGGAAACTCAGAAAAAAATAGTAATGTGAGGAAACGCTGATGGAGAAGAATGCCCCATACTATCTCATCACGGGTGGAGCACCACTACATGGAGAGGTAGCCATTAGTGGCGCGAAGAATGCTGTTACCAAAATGGTGATTGCCTCATTGCTTACCACAGAGCAATGCACATTACGCAATGTACCTCTTCTAGGAGATTTTGATCTCACGCTGAAGATGTGTGAAGACCTGGGTTCTCAGGTTTATGTAGACGATCACACCCTGACAATCAGTACGCCACAGATCGCTAAAACGACAATTTCGGCGGAAGTGGGTGGATTAAACCGCATAGCAGTCATGACAATTGGTCCATTATTGCACCGCTGTGGCGAGGTACATATTCCTCGGCCCGGTGGCGACCGCATCGGTCCACGTCCTATCGACTTCCACATACAGGGTTTACGTCAAATGGGCGCGGAGATCGTTGAGCAAGGCAACGAATATCATTGTACTGCGACACAGCGTTTGCATGGTGCAACTATCAAGCTGCCATTTCCCAGCGTAATGGCAACTGAAAATTTCCTGATTACAGCATCATTGGCGAAGGGCGTTACAATTATAGAGAATGCCGCCCTGGAGCCAGAGATTGTCGATTTGATCAAACTACTGCAAAAGATGGGTGCGATCATCGAAATCAAGGTTGATCGTCGTATCGTTGTCGAGGGTGTGGAGCAATTACATGGTGCCCGTCATACGCTCTTGAGTGATCGTAACGAGGCCGTTTCATTGGCAATCGCCGCTTATCTCACAAAAGGCGATGTCTATCTCCGTCATGCACAACAGGATACCTTACTGACATTTCTCAATACACTTTCAAAGATGGGTCTACGCTTCACGATAGATGACGAGGGTATCCGCTTTACCAGTGATAAAAAAACTCCGCCAGCAATCGCATTAGAAACGGATGTACACCCTGGCTTTATGACCGACTGGCAGCAACCGTTCACAATTTTATTGACGCAAGCGGATGGAATATCTGTTGTACACGAGACAATTTACGAAGACCGTTTTGGCTACACAACAGCACTACAAGGGATGGGTGCTCACATTGGTCTCTACACAAAATGTCTTGGTGAAGTTCCATGTCGCTTTCGTGAGAAGGAATATTTGCATAGCTGTGTTGTACGTGGTCCTACACCCTTACATGGCACGCATCTGCTCATTCCTGATATTCGCGCCGGCTTTTCCTATATTCTTGCTGCTCTCTGTGCCGAAGGGGTTTCACAGGTCTACGGTATAGAGCATATCGAACGTGGCTACGAGCGTCTCGACGAGAAATTGCAAAGCCTCGGCGCGAAAATGGAACGCGTTGAGGGAGCGTAGAAAATTAGTGTAGAAATCATACTGCTGAA
>CAZZVE010000335.1:0-2936 GCA_964657325.1 uncultured Ktedonobacterales bacterium | reverse complement strand
GATTGTTTGAACACGTTCTTACTCGTGCCGTCGCCCGAGGTCTGATCGCGCAAGGCATCGACATCGACATCATCAGTGAAGTCTTCCCGGCAATCGCATTTCATTCTGCCGCAACACTCAGACTTCCCATTGATGAGCGTCTCGTCCGTCGCGTCATCGACGGAATTCTGCTCCCAGCACTACGCGAGACGTGACGTGACGATGGTACAGAACGTGAAAATTGAGAACAAAGCAGGGAAGAAACCTTGACACCCTTGGTTGCGAGCAACGAGATACATGCGACAGCTACAACATCAATGGAGTAGATGTATTAGAAGTGAAAAGCGTAAAAAAGAGAGATAAAATATTTCCTATAGTACATTTGACATGTTTGGCCTGTTCAGTTTGAGGAGATGGATCATCCTGCGCTAACTCTGTTATCTTAAGAAACACACGAAGAGAAGGTCGGTGGGGAGGTAGTGTTAACGAACGTCTCAACCATGTCGGTTGCTTGTACTTGTCGTCTCCTTCGTAATCTGGAAGTTGCTCAAGGCTTTCATAAAGGAAATCAAGAATGCAGTACTTTGTTCGCAGACATGTTGATGAGAAGCTGGGCATCATCAACTGCCGTCTATCTATATGAGAGAGACTAACGCAGGCCAGTCGCGTCTCATGTTTCTTGCAGCCGTTGCAGCACATGCTTACTTGTCAAGTCTAGGAGCGTCGTCATGAAAATGGTGGGTGGCTAAAAGCCTTGTTTTTCCATGCGGCTCCTGCTATACTTATGAAAAGAGCATCTTCAAGATAACTACACTTATCTTGAAGTCAGAAAGGGCAAAGAGATGACGCGCGAACTAACACTTATTCCCGAGGGGACGACCGAAGAGAAACTCATCGAGCTATGGATACGCTTGAAGAAGAGCCAGCATACGCAGCGGGCATACCGTAGGGACATCCAGGTGTTCAGCGACGTTGTCGATAAGCCTCTGATTGCTGTCACATTGGAAGACGCTCTCGATTTCCATGATCTCCTCGACGAACTGGAAGTCAAGACCAAAAGCGGCGAGGTCAAAGTATTGGAGGACAATAGCAAACGCAGGATACTCAATTCCGTCAAATCGTTCTACAGCTTCGCCCACACGACTGGGCTCTTTCCGACTAACGTCATGGCAAGCATCAAGCCCCCTTCAGCTAAGAGTGCCATCTCACAGCGCATCCTCTCGGAAGCGGACGTTCTCAGGATGATTCTCCTAGAGCAGAACCCACGCAACTCTGCCATTTTACACACGTTGTACGCTGGTGGTCTGCGCGTCTCCGAACTGTGCAAGCTCCAATGGCGTCACGTAATCCGTCGTCAGAAAGGGGTGCAGTTAGATATCATGAGTGGCAAAGGGGATAAGCAGCGCCACGTGCTCTTGCCTGAAAGCTCCTGGAAGGTCCTCTCACCCCTACGTGAGGAGGCATCAGCAGACGATTTCGTCTTTCAATCCAGGCAGGAAGTCTCGCGCGAGGGCTATTATAAAGGGACACGCCTGGATACAACGACTGTGTTTCGCATTGTGCGCGAGGCAGCTAAGCGGGCAGGCATTGAGAACTGGTCCGAGGTCTCACCACATTGGCTCCGACACTGTCACGGTTCTCACGCTATTGATAGACAAGCACCTCTCACCGTCGTTCGTGATACCTTAGGGCACAGCAATATCTCGGTGACTAATGAGTATGTCAAGGCACGTCCAGAGCAGAGTTCTTCAACCTATCTCCCCCTCTAGAGAGGTTCAAGCTTTCTTTTTTTGTACTGTACTATAAGAAAAGTAGAATCTTCTCTACGCGACGTACTTTCCCTGCGCCAGGAACTTGAAAAGAATTATAGTGGAGCCCTTTGTCAAGTCAAAGAAGGAGGTCTTCTGAAGGGGTGACTATATCAAAACGGAGAAACATACGTTAAGCAAGAGATTGGTATATGACAAGGATTGCTTCCTGTGACAGCCATATTCGCCTTAGAAGTCTTAAATATTACAAAAACCTATCATGCTGTTTTTACTGTTATCTGCTACTTGATTAGACTCATGCATAGCGGTCGAGTATTAACCATATGAAAAACCACTCTAGAGATTTTAAGGGAAGTTGTGGAATGTTCTTCACAATCTGCTCGACCTTTTTAACGTATGTTTTCAGGTTCTAACGCAAAGTTGGTGGTAGACTCATCAATTTTGATGAGCGGTTGGACTATCTTTGCAGCTTTCAAGCGGACATAGATTGAAGTTACTCATCGTTCTGGGTTTTACTTATGAGCTTACCACCAACTTTGCGTTAGAACCTGTTTTCACCTGTTTTTGAGATAGGTACTCCACTTAGAACGATTTACTTTGACGCGAGAGACAAAATAGATTATATTTTACAATGTAATTTTAAGTGTAGGTACTCATTACGTTTTATTAAGAGGAACACCACAGAACGCTAAAAAGGGGAGATTTACAATACTTGAAACATCCCATTTGGACAGTGCTAGGAACAATTGCAGCTATTCTTGCACTTCTTTTTGCTATATTTATTTGGTTTGTTCCAAGTCCCCGAATTCTCCACAATAGTGACAACTCTGTACCTACGAGTACTTCGACCTCTGTCCCTAGCAGTACTTATATACCAAGTAATACTCCGATATATCCAGCAGCTGCCGTTGGAACTCCCATTTTCATTGCGTTTCGCAATATAGGCACAACAACGAAATTAGTTTATGTGGTAGATGACCACGGAAACGAAATACTGTTTGCAACCATTGAACCTAAAGGATATATTCCAACCTCAGCACATGTAGGTGATATTTGGCATATAAAAGATGGGAATGGAAAGCTGATAAAGGAAATTACAGTGACTACTACTGAGTACTATGTACAAGCAAATGTAACAGATGTAATAGATATATAGTGGCAGTGATGCCACTATCGCATATACGCCGA
>CAZZVE010000334.1:0-2987 GCA_964657325.1 uncultured Ktedonobacterales bacterium | reverse complement strand
ACCGATCTGGCAGCGTTATGGCCAACCAGTGCATCTTTGGTCAGGACAGTGCCTTGCAATAGCAGCACTTCCTTCAAGCACAAAGATAATCATCCTTATCCTAATGTAGGAAAACCTCTTTGTGTGACGAGAGACCGCTCCAACCACGTTGAACGTGAGCCCTAATCAAGCTTCATATAGCATATTGACTGATGACAGAAGTATGCATGAATCATATGAATACCACTTTCTCATTATGAATTCGAAACTTTCAATCTGTAGTCATCCGTCCCTATGTCTGTTGACGTACGTGGGAAGATCTTTCTCGGACTGCCACTCCTACAGACACAACCAAGGGATTCCATCGTAACGGCATACAACTATATGAAAGGCGGACTATATTAACTTCTCTGCTACATTGGTGCCAGACTTCGATGCTCATGGGAAAATGTGAGTACATCAGCTCAGTGGAATCCTGGCATATCAAGTGTTGCTTGCAGGCAACTAGCAACGTGTTTTGAAGACCAGCCCTTATGCAAGCATCTGTATCCTTCAGAGGGATACGCCAACAGTCCCTGGACTCGGAAGTTTAATATCCTTCACCTAGTTTGAGGAAAGCAAGATGGAAAAATCATCTTATTATCTAACACGCTTCGCCTCTAGGGGCCGAGACCTTGCTGATAAGTAAGGAACATTCTACCTGAAAACTGCCATACAGTCAGCCTCCACAGCCGTGGTTCATATTTTCAAAAGGTCATCTTCTCCCATCTTCAACCTAGTCTTCACCCATAATAACCGAAGTCAAATCATCACCTTTAAACACTCGTAAGTATCCGTCAGAGTGAAATTGAACATTAACGACAACGTATCGATGGAGTTGTAATCCGACACTCTCCAGCTGACTTCCATGCCTATGCTGCAAGTTGAACTGAAATAGTATTGCCGCACTGCTCATCAACCTGGAAGAAAGGTCCAATGATATTCTTTTATTTGCTAATTTACAGAAGGTCGACTACCTATCATCGTTGCACGCCAGCAAAGTGTTCATTTTGATACACAAATGCAAATGCACAGGAAATAAATCATGAAAAATTGAATACTTGCAGCCAAAGACGCCTGCGTCTCGCAACGGAAGCATAAACAATAGCGAGCGTAATACGTAGCACATCTCCAAAGTCCACATGTTCTCTTCAAGTCTTGAAGTCTGCCTCAACCATGCCCAGGATCTTCTGTTCAATGAGCTTGTGGTACTGGATCTTAGGGTGAAAGGTCTTGACTCGATTCGTAATGGCACCCTCTGCATCGATACTTGACGCCACCGCTGGATTAGCATTAGCAACAGAGGCTTCGTGTTCCAGAAAGTCGTCTCCACCAATGGTGATAGTCCCGTTTAGTTGCTTTTCCCCCAGCGTCAGTGCATCTGTATTGTTGAAAAAGGTCTGTGCGACCAAATCATAGAATTGCTTTTTACCAGCGTCGTTTTTAGTCTCATCATCAAGCCATTGGAAGAACCAGATATCGTCGTCATTCTTTACCGGCTCTTCTTTACCTTGTTCGCAATAGCGGTGGCCCTGAACCAGATTGTCAATATCAACGAACTTGACGAGCGGTTTACCATTGCTATCCTTGTGCTTGTCTGCGAAGGTATTAATTGTAGACTGAATCTTTGAGTTTAGAGTTGTGGACAGAGTATTCAGCTGCTTGCGAAGATCCACTGTCAAAGGGAGAAACTCGCATTTTTTGCCCGGCGTAAGATAGGGTTTGCAAAGACTCCAAGTCTTCTGAGAACAAAAATCAGGTGTGGTTGGTTCGACATTAAAGAACTGAGGGTAGCCTGTAAAGTAAACCCGAAAATCCTTGTGATTTGGCAAGCCGCTGTCGAGTGTTTTATTTATCAATTGAGATATCAGGATAGTAAAGGCTTCACCCTCCATTGTGTCTGCTGACTTTTTGATTTGATCCTGGCAAGTGTTTGGCTTGTTCGGAGCTTCATATATGCAGCTGAGAACTAGGTCTTTGAATCCAATGTCATCACCTGCGGCCGATATAGTAGCGAACTGAGGCTTGCCAAATGCCTTGAATCCACCACCATCCTTGTCGATAAACTGTTTTTGGAGAATATCGGGAATTGAATGTCCCGAACAGGCGTTGTTGATCAACCGAGACTCGCCAGCATCTGCTGCAGCGGCCATGTTATCGTCTCTGGCGAGAACTCTGGGATAAGCCTGGTCATATCGCAGACAGCGGGATAAGAAAACGCTTTGATCGGCGGTTCCAGCGCCGACACCTGATGCATACGATTCGCCAAGAGCGATGAAGGAAGTGATAGAGGTCACGCCCCTTGGGAGCAATGTCGAGGATGTTGCTGCTGGAAAGCCGGATGTAAGACGTAATAAGAAAGGCAAGAACAAGAGTATGTAAGACATCATCTTCAATTCGATACACGCCAACGCCAACGCCGATTTTGGAATATATGGAATAACTTTGCCAACACAGTATGAATTCAAATAAGAACAGAGGAAGAATATTATCCATCAGCCATGAGCAGCACCAGCTCGCAGACATTATATTCTTCCCATTTTCCCGAGGCAAGACAATAGCATGCATTGCTTTGCACTCGAGAACCTGAGGCGTCTCATGTAATAAACAGGAGGTGGCATAGCATAACAAAACATCGCAGAAATAGATAGCATGATAGACGGCAGTGCAACCTGCGACAAAGGAGGCCCTCTGGACTGTACCGTGTCTTTCTGACGCCGTCCTGCTCCCCGAACAAGTACTGAGCTTGATAGGGATTGAGTGCATCCTTTTTCTGACGCGGAAGGGAAGAATTACACCTAGCTGGACGTACGGTATGATTTTCAATGTTGTGCTTGAGCAGAATAGGTGGATGGCTAGGACTGAACAGTATGCTTGACCACCGCAAGCACTGTAGAAAGCAGCGCGCGAAACTTGGTTCATTACGTGACCAGAGGCTTTGCTAGGTGCGACTAAGGCGCAGAAAATGG
>CAZZVE010000333.1:0-3044 GCA_964657325.1 uncultured Ktedonobacterales bacterium | reverse complement strand
TCATACTGTTGCATCGGGACATGCTGCTGCGCACTTGTTACGTTTGATGTAAAAAAATGTTATAAACTCTATTCTTTATTTGGAGGTGTACATGGCCTCGTCCACCGTACCTACTATCTATTCATCTGTAGCTCCCGATGAAGGTGCATCAAATGAGTCGCAGCCAAGAGATGCACATGCATTTCCGGCTATCCTCACGAGACGCGATCTGACAGTGCTAATGGTGCTAACTGTTGTCTTTATTGCTAATATCAACGGCGTGCAGTTCGCAGGACCTGCCGCGTTCATCTATTGGACGCTTGGCCTGCTGACATTTCTTCTGCCAGTGGCCTACGTCACACAATGGCTGGCGAAACGCTTTCCCGGTCAAGGAGGCATCTATCTCTGGGCTATTCAGATACTTGGTCCGCAGTGGGGCTTCATCTCCGCCTTTTGTGCATGGCTCTCTGGCACAATCGCGACTGTCTCCGCCGTTGAAGGCTGTACTGTCTTTATTCAGTATCTTGCTCCAACATGGTTCACGCATCCGGTACAGTTGGGTGCAGCGATTATTGTGTTGCTCTGTATCGCGGCTGCCGTTACGACGCTACCACTACGCGTACTCGTTCGCATCTTGCTTGCCATCGTTGTGCTCTATATAGGTGTCTGCATAACCCAGGGTGCGGCGGGTGTTGTCTGGCTTTTGCAGGGTCATGCCGCGGCTAGCTCGCTAACCAATCTTGGTCAGTGGCAACTCAACGCAGGCAATGTTGCCGTATACGGTATCGTCATTCTTGCCCTGCTCGGTGTCAACACTCCTCTTGTCATGGGCGGCGAAATCCGTGGAGGCAATACTGGAGCGATACGGGCGAGGCACTATGTTTGGTTAGGTATTGGTATCTCATTTCTTGCTTATATCGCGGGCACATTTGGTGTGATGGTTGTTGTCCCATCCACTCAAGCAGGAACACCAGTCGCAAATATACAAGCCATTCAAATAGTCTTTGGCTCCTTTGTGGGCAATACCGCGTCCGTCCTGGCGGCACTGGGATATCTCGGCGTCACGATGGCCTGCATTCTCATGTTTTCGCGCCTCTTGAGCTGTGTCTCGCAAGACTCCAACCTACCTCAGTTCTTGACGCGAGTTAATCGTGCAGGGGTGCCAATTCCCAGTATTCTTGTACAAACGGGTATTATTGCTACCATCGCCGTCCTGTGTTATATAATTGTCCCAACCTTCTTTTCACAATATATGAAGCCAGATGATCTTGCTCTGGCAACTTACACTGTCCTGCTAGCAGTCGCGTCGATAGTATGGGTGGTTTCCAGTATTCAATTGTTCGTCTTACCATTCGTGTTCCTGCACCGCAACAAAACACAAGAACATCAGCTTTCAAGAAAAGCATTTATACTTCTTCTCATTATGTCTTGTATGGGTATTGGAGCCTCGGTAGTTGGGATATGGGACACAGTTTCTAGCTCCTGGCTTCCCAGTCTCATCATCAACAGCCATTGGGGTGTTATTGTACTGGGTGTTACTGTCCTCGCGCTCGCCGCTGGCTGGCTTAGTAGTGAATTGCCACGCGCACAATCGCTGTTAAGCGAGCAGCGCCGCGTCAATGATCGTGAAGTCGCGCTCCGTGCGCAACTGGAAGCTGCCCACCAGCAATTACAAGAATCGCATCAGGAACAAGAGATTTCCATTCAGCAGCAGCAAGAGTTGTTAGCGGAGGTAAACCGCCTGTATCGAGAGCAATCGCTTGCTGCTGTGACCGATGCGATTACTGGTCTGCCCAACCATCGCGCTGTAATGAGCCGTGTACACGAAGAACTGGCACGCTGCGAACGATCACAGGCATCGTGTGCCATTCTGTTTATCGACCTGGACCACTTCAAGCATGTTAACGATACATGGGGTCATCGTGCTGGTGACGCTATTCTACGCGAAGTGGCATCACGTCTGCGTACCACATTGCGCGTCGAAGATTTTGTTGGTCGCTACGGCGGTGAAGAATTCGCCATTGTGCTTACCGATGCTGATATTGTGAGTGCGAGCGAGACCGCGGAACGTCTGCGCTCAACTATCGCGGAGTACCCGTGCATCTGGCAAGCCGAGGATAGCGCGACAAACATCACCATTCCTGTCACCGCTAGTATCGGTGTCGCGGCCTATCTCTTGCACGGTGTGACACGTGAAGCACTGGTTGAGCGTGCAGATCACGCAATGTACCGTGCCAAACAAGGGGGGCGTAACCGCGTCTATGTCGCGGACTTGCCCGAAGATGAGCATGACCAGGTTGTCCCTATGCCGTTGCACCAGGAAGCACCACCAATTGTAGAAACAACGGTACAGGTGTTGACTGCAGCAGCTTCCGCGCGTGATCGTGGTACAGACGATCACTCACATCGCATGGTTGTCCTCGCGGAAGCTACGGCTCGTGCCCTGCACCAGTCAGAGGAGGAAGTACATCTCGTGCGTCTCGGTGCTCTGCTGCATGACATCGGCAAGATCGGTATTCCCGATGCTATTCTGCATAAGCCAGGTCCCCTCTCCGATGAAGAATGGGCCATAATGCGTCTTCATCCAGAGATTGGGCAAAAAATTCTCACGCAGGCAGGTGGAGCTTTTAGAGCACTTGCAACCATCGTCGTCGCCCATCACGAACGCTGGGATGGACACGGCTATCCGCTAGGGCTTGAGCATGAAGCTATTCCCCTCGCTGCTCGTATCTTGACCGTCATCGACTCATACGATGCCATGACCTCGCACCGTGTCTATCGTAAAGCTATGTCGCCGCTCGACGCGCGTGAGGAACTGCAACGCTGTGCGGGCACTCAATACGATCCCGATGTCGTCGCAGCCTTCCTTCACGTCCTCGATACACACGACATCATGGGTGCCATGCTCATTCCTATCGCGGCATGATGAACATTGACAATTAAGCGCGATAACAGGCATCTGATGAATTTTGATAACCGAATACAGGAATATCGGTAGGGGCAGCAATTCATTGCGCCCAATGATGGGGGCGGTAGAGGGGCAACACGTCGGCAATGATTCTTTC
>CAZZVE010000332.1:0-3066 GCA_964657325.1 uncultured Ktedonobacterales bacterium | reverse complement strand
TATCGTTGTTGAACAAGAGAAGCTGTTTCTTGCTGGATTTGCGTATGATCGCGTTGATCATACGTCGTTCGCGCCTGCGCGACTTCCTGCAAATGCCCGTATGCCCAGTCCCTTAGCACTTTCATCGGTTCCGTCAGCGTCTGTCCCAATGGCGTAAGCGAATACTCTACTACCGGAGGCACGACAGGATAAACGACACGCAGCACCAGACCATTGCGTTCCATCGCCCGCAATGTCTGCGTCAACATTTTTTTCGAGATGCCGTCGATCCGCTTGAGCAATTGACCAAAACGCATCGTGCCATCTTCCAATGCATGAATAACAAGAGGCGTCCACTGATCAGCGACCAATCCCAGCACTTGCCGAGACAGGCAGTTCGCCTGGAAAATATCAGGCTGTGGTTGTTGTTTAGTCTCCATTTAGTAACTATATCACTTTTTGGTTCCTTCTTACAAGATATAAGCTTTTCGGATATAGTAGTTACAAGTGCTATGTTATCAAAGAATCTTTGAGATGTACGCGAAGTGATAAAAAATCAGACGATAGATGAGCAGAAGGAGTAAGAGAATGCCTAAAGCAGTCAGGTTTAATCAATATGGTGATATCGACGTGTTGCAGCTCGTAGATGTCGAGCGACCTACGCCAGGGGCGGGGCAAGTCCTTGTCAATGTCAAGGCAGCCGGAATTAATCCCGGTGAGGCATCTATCCGTAAGGGCTTGCTTGCCAAGCAATGGCCTGCCACATTTCCCTCCGGGCAGGGCAGTGACCTGGCAGGGGTCGTTGCCGCTATCGGCGAGGGTGTGCAAGGTTTTGCCGTCGGCGATGAGGTGATCGGTTTCACGAACAACAGGGCCAGCCATGCAGAGTTTGTTGTGGTAGAAGCCAGCGACCTTACTCCTCGTCCGCGCAACGTCTCCTGGGAAGCTGCTGGCGCATTGTTTGTCGCTGGGGCAACAGCCTATGCGGCAGTTCGTGCGGTCTCGCTTAAACAGGGAGATACTGTTGCGGTTTCAGGTGCCGCGGGTGGAGTTGGCTCAATCGTGGTGCAACTGGCGGTACAAGAAGGTGCAAAGGTGATTGGCCTTGCGAGTACGGCACATCATCAATGGCTGAGCGACCACGGTGTCATTCCGATTGCCTATGGCGAGGGTATCGAGGAGCGTATTCGTGCCGCCACTGACAACCACCTCGATGCATTTATCGATACATTTGGTGCCGATTACGTCGAACTTGCACTCAAGCTTGGCGTCAAACCGGAACGTATCGATACAATTATCAACTTTGAGGCTGTGTCCAAATATGGTGTCAAGGCCGAGGGTAACGCTCAAGGGGCAAGCGCCGAGGTACTGGCCGATCTCGCCCAGCGTATCAACGAGGGAGAACTGGAAATTCCGATTGCCCGCGTCTATCCCCTCACTGAGGTTCAAGAGGCATACCGCGAGTTAGAACAACGCCATACCCGTGGCAAGATTGTACTCGTGCCCTAAGCTCTAACCTAATAAGAATTTTTGAGATTTCTAATACAGAAAAAACAGGTCGGCGTTGGCATGACAGGGACAAGCCCTGTCACTACTATACTGAGCACCACGGCAAGGCTTTGCCACGCGAAACCGTGTATAGTAGTGACTGGGCTTGCCCCTGTCATGTTCCCCACGACTGGACACGCGATTATAGGCTCAGCAATTCTTATGCTGATGCGTATGGGCGTAGTGAATGAAAGCCCCTACATCCGTTTTTTCCTCAAAAACCTCCTTGCCATTCTGCCATTCACCCTACGAGGCTTTTTGTGACTTAATGAAGATAATAGATATTCTTTAAGCGAACAGAGAAAAAGAAAGGCTTTTTCGATGACGACAAATTCACCTGTGCGACTGACAGAACTTGCAAACTGTGCAGGATGCGCGGCTAAGATAGGTGCTGACATTCTGGCTGAAGTGCTCCGTCCACTGAGGCAACGCAACGTGCCATCTCAACTCCTGGTCGGGCTAGGTGCCATTGATGACGCGGCAGTGTACCAGGTAAATGACCAGCAGGCAATCATTAGTACGGCTGATTTCTTTCCGCCTGTTGTAGATGATCCTTACACGTTTGGCGCGATTGCTGCTACGAACGCTCTAAGCGATGTATATGCAATGGGTGGGCAGGTCCTCATGGCGATCAACCTTGTCGCATGGCCTGAAAACCTGGATACGAGCATTCTTAGCGAAGTCTTGCGTGGCGGTATGGACATCGTTGAGCAAGCGGGAAGTGTGATTGCAGGGGGACATTCCATCTCTGATGACGAACCAAAATATGGGCTTGCGGTCACTGGTATGGTGCATCCTGACTCCATCCTAACAAAAGGGGGAGCCAAACCAGGTGATGTGCTTGTCCTGAGCAAGCCGCTTGGTACGGGGCTACTGACAACAGCACAGAAGCGCGATGAAGTTTCCGAAGATGACATGGCGGCGGCTGTACGCTCGATGACTACGCTCAACAAACGTGCCAGCGAACTTCTCGTGCAAGCTGGTTCTGCCGTTCACTCGGTCACGGACATCACTGGCTTTAGCCTGTTGGGGCACTCCTGGGAAATGGCTTCACAGAGCCTGACGCGCATGCGCTTCGATTTCGCCGCGCTTCCCTTGTTGCCCAACGTCCTGCACTATGCCGAACTTGGTTGTATTCCAGGGGGCACTGGACGTAACGAACGCGCAGTTGGAGCACATATTCGCTTCGATGCGAACATAGACGCACTTCAACAGGCAGTGCTCTTTGATCCTCAAACATCCGGTGGCCTCTTTGCTGCTATCGAGCCAAGCCTCTGGCAAACGCTTTCCCAGCAGAACGAGGTTCCTTTCCGACGTATCGGTGAGGTGACAGACAAAGTGAACGACGCGCAGGATATTGTAATAGAGGTAAGCTAGTTGTAGGGACTTTCATTCATTACACCCACACGCATCAGGATAAGAATTGCTGAAATTGATAGGAAGGAAAAACAGGTCGGCGTTGGCATGACAGGGGCAAGCCCTGTCACTACTATACTGAGCACCACTGCGTGGCTTGCCACGCGAGTCCGTGTATAGTAG
>CAZZVE010000331.1:0-3126 GCA_964657325.1 uncultured Ktedonobacterales bacterium | reverse complement strand
ATACCTTGCCCCAACCATATGATACGATGTACAATAGCTCCGCAAGATAGGCTATACTACAAGCAGAAAAAATTTATGGAGGCTAAGATTCAAGATGCCAAATAATACAAGTGACTTGACGACCATTGAGGCTGTCACCGCACATGAAATTCTTGACTCGCGTGGCAATCCTACCGTTCAGGTCGAGGTACTCTTAATAGGTGGCGCAACGGGCGTTGCCTCGGTTCCATCTGGCGCGTCAACGGGCGCACATGAAGCGGTGGAACTACGCGATGGAGACAAGAAACGTTTTGGCGGCAAGGGTGTTCTCAACGCGGTCAACAATGTCAATGAGAGTATCAGCGACTCTATTATTGGCCTTGATGCGCTCGATCAATCCACTATTGATGAGGTCATGATTTCTCAGGATGGCACACCGAATAAGGCCAAATATGGCGCGAATGCAATTCTCGGTGTCTCGCTTGCTGTGGCGAAGGCAGCCGCGAATGCACAGGGGCAGCCACTTTATCGCTATCTTGGCGGCGTCTCGGCACGTACTCTGCCCGTTCCCATGATGAATATTTTGAATGGTGGCAAGCACGCCGATAACTCAACTGACATGCAAGAGTACATGGTACTCCCCGTTGGTGCTAGCTCGTTCCGCGAGGGACTGCGCATGGGTGCTGAGGTCTATCAGGGACTCAAAAAGGTTCTGCATGATCGCAAGCAAAACACGAATGTTGGTGATGAAGGTGGCTTTGCTCCATCGCTTAGCTCCAATCGTGAGGCACTTGAGGTCATCGTTGCCGCGATTGAAACCGCAGGCTATAAGCCCGGTGTCGATATTTTCCTGGGTATGGACCCTGCCGCAACCGAGTTTTATCAGAACGGCAAATACGTTCTTGCTCGTGAGGGTCGTACATTGACATCGAGCGAAATGATTGACTTGTACGAGCAATGGATCGGCGAATATCCTATAGTCACTATCGAAGACGGTCTGGCAGAAGACGATTGGGATGGTTGGAAGCAGATGCGTCAGCGACTCGGCAACCGTATTCAACTGGTCGGCGATGATCTTTTTGTCACCAATACACAACGCCTCAAACGTGGTATCTTAGAGCATTCCGCGAACTCTATTCTCATCAAGCTCAACCAAATTGGCACTCTGACGGAGACGATGGACGCAATCGAAATGGCGAAACGTGCCTCCTATAGTGCTGTTGTGTCGCATCGTTCCGGTGAGACTGAGGATACTACCATTGCCGATCTCGTTGTTGCCACCAACGCAGGACAAATCAAGACGGGGGCGCCCGCACGTAGCGAACGTGTAGCGAAATACAACCGCTTACTCGTGATAGAGAATGAACTAGGCGATGAGACCGCGCGCTATGCTGGTTTTAGTGCCTTCTATAATGTACCGAGCTTATACGCAAAAGCGTAGCGATGGCATGGGACAGGGCATCCCCGAACCGCATTCGGGGAATGATAAAGGTAGCGGGTGCCCTGGTTTCCACGTTATAAATCATAGTAATAATAAATTTGTGGATACCCAGAGGGGTATCAGATGTAAGAGGTAAATTATTCTATGGCAAGTAATACATCAGATATGGCGCGAACGCAACGCGCACCAGAGCGTCGCACAACTCACGCTATTCATTATGACATAAGTTATATTGTGCAGGGTGCGGAATACGGCACTGATGGCGCGATTGTGCTATTACATGATATTGTGTCGAGTGCTTCCGCATGGGATGCTGTGCTACCACAACTCGCGGGTCTGGGTCGAGCTGTCTATGCGATTGACATGCTCGGTTATGGTCAATCTGCGCATCCGTGGCCTGCGGACACCTCGCCTTGGGGTCATGCCGATACGCTCACCTTTTTATTAAGGCAGTTGAACCTGACAAACGTTCTGCTCGTTGGACACGGCTTAGGCGGTGGTGTGGCACAAATTCTGGCAACGCGTCTGTTCCGTGACGGAGTAGCCGGACTTGTGTTGGTGGATAGCATTTGCTATCTCGACGCTTTTGCTGAGAATTGGCCTTTGCCTGATATGAAGAAGCGGCAAGACTTCGATGCACCTAAAAGCACTGAGATCGAGGACTTGATTCATGACCTACGTGCCACGTTGCCAAACGCAGTCACGGATACGAAACGCTTTGATAATGTCCTCAACGACTATGTAGAACCGTGGAATAGCGAACTGGGGAAGGAGATTCTGCTACAACACATTCGTTTGCTTGTGCCGTGGTATGTCAACTCCGTTTCGTCCGATCTCAAAACGCTAGGAAAGCCAGTGCTCATCGTCTGGGGCGAGAACGATCAGCAGATACCTGTCCTCTACGGCCAACGCCTGCACCGTGATATTCCTGACTCACAACTTGTGCTTGTGCCGAATGCTGGACACTTCGTCCTGTTCGACGCAGCCGATGCTGTAGCAAGTGCGCTCGTGAATTTTGTGAGAGGTTTGTAGGTAAACTGACGTGTAAATTATTAGGGGAATGGAATGCGACATGACAGAGGCAAGCCCTGTCACTACTATACTAACCGCCACTACGTGGCTTGCCACGATATCTCGTGTATAGTAGTGACAGGGCTTGCCCCTGTCATGTCCTTTTGCCCAATATCTTACAACTGACTATGAAGCTTTTTTCTTAGTATCATTGTTATGCTGAATGCGTTGGGGCGAGTACAGTTCAACACAACGATTGTACTCTTCGACTGCTAGCATATAGGCGTTGAACATACGCTCAAGCATCGGCACTGATGCTCCGCGCTGTTCCTCCATCACCAGATCATGCCATTTCTGCCGCATGCGCTTTTCAGCATATTCTAACTCAGCTGAGGTCATACACCTTCCGCTCTTTCTCAAGAAGCCTTTTTACTCTGCCTGTACTCCATCGTAAGTTGCTGAATGACCTTCTTGGCCTCAAGATTGCTCATCGACGCCAGACTCTCCGGTTCAGCCTTGCCCAGATACTCGCTCAACTTACGAATGCTCGAAATCTGCTGTTCCGTCACCGTCATCGTTGCGTCAGTCGGCGTATCGACAGCAGCAGGAGCAGTACTGTTGGACGAAGAACTATTCCCATTCGTATTGTTATTGCTCATCGCTGCTGGACGCATCGGTGTAAGTGAACCATTGCC
>CAZZVE010000330.1:0-3129 GCA_964657325.1 uncultured Ktedonobacterales bacterium | reverse complement strand
ATCCTGCTTGATACAAGTGCTATTATAGATGGTCGCATCAAAGATATTAGTCAAACTGGCTTTATCTATGGGACACTTCTTGTACCACGTTTTGTGCTAGAAGAGTTACAGCGCATTGCAGACTCGGCAGATACAATGCGACGCAACCGCGGCAGGCGTGGTCTTGAAATACTAAATACATTAAAAACAGAAGCTGCTGTGCCCGTTGAGATTACTGACGCCGATATAGAGGGTATCGCGGAGGTTGATGGCAAACTCGTGAAAATGGCACGTAATCTGCACTGCGCCATCATCACCAACGATTTCAACCTCAATCGTGTCGCGGAATTACAGGGCGTCAAGGTACTTAATATCAACGAACTTGCCAATGCCATTAAACCTGTGCTACTCCCTGGTGAAGACATTCACATTAAGATTATGCAGGACGGCAAAGAGTTAGGACAAGGTGTAGGCTACCTGGATGACGGCACGATGATTGTTGTGGAAAACGGGCGGCAGCATATGGGTGCTGCTATTGAAGTCACCGTCACACGTGTGTTACAGACGGTTGCCGGAAGGATGATCTTTGCTCATCCCAAACAGCCCACTGGTCCGCATCCACAAATTCAAGCACCTGCAAAACAACGGCAATTGTGAGTGGCTGGTTGATGCAAGAACAGATTGAGAAAGCATCGGTCGTCATCGTTGCAGCCGGCTCAAGCCGTCGCATGTTAGGCCGCGATAAGCTGTGGACACCGCTCCTGGGACGCATTACACTTGCACGTACTCTTGATGTGTTTCAAGCAGCAACACTCATAGAGTCCATCGTCATTGTCACCAGTACAGAGCGACTTACAGATACGATACAGTTATCAGAAAAGGAACACTGGCACAAGGTCATTGCTGTCATTCCTGGTGGGCTACGACGCCAGGATTCTGTGGCTATGGGCTTGGACACCCTGGCAAGCAAAACACCAGCTTGCCGATGGGTGATGATTCACGATGCGGCACGCCCTTTCGTCACATCAACAATGGTGCAGGACGGCTTGCTCTCAGCACAGGTACATCAAGCAAGTGTTGCCGCCGTGCCGGTGAAAGATACTATCAAGCAAGTACGAGACAACATTATTGCCACAACGCTTGACCGCTCACAACTCTGGGCTATTCAGACTCCACAAGTTTTCTCGTTTCCACTCATTCATCATGCACATCACGAGCTTATCGCGCAGGAGGATTTTACAGACGATGCCGCACTATTAGAACGGCTAGGCTATCCTGTTGCTATTTTCCAAGGCTCATATGCAAACATCAAAATCACCACACAAGAAGACCTGCTCATCGCCGAAGCACTTTTGCAAGGGGATATCATATGACACTACGTATTGGCAATGGTTACGATGTACATACACTTGTTGAAGGGCGTCCACTCGTCCTAGGCGGCGTCCTCATTCCCCATACACATGGACTGCTAGGACATTCTGATGCCGATGCGGTCATTCACGCTGTTGTTGATGCACTCCTCGGAGCTGCCGCATTTGGTGATATCGGTACACACTTTCCCTCATCTGACCCACGCTGGAAGAATCAACCAAGTGCTGTATTCCTTGACTATACCTACGAACAGTTACATAAAGAACAGTGGACTATCAGCAACATCGACGTGACCATCGTTGCTGAACGGCCCAAGATGGCTCCGCACATATCAGCAATGCGTACACACGTTGCTGAACACCTTCATCTTCCTAAAGAGCAAGTAAGTATTAAGGCAACGACTACTGATGGCCTCGGTTTCGCAGGGCGTCAAGAGGGCATAGCATGTTACGCGGTAGCACTGATCGAGCGATAGCAATAAACGATTTATTACTATGCTTACACCATTCGCCACTGGCTCAACAAATATCTTAATCTTGTCATAGAAGCGGACTGTGTGGTACAAAGAGTAATAGAGCCAAGAGATAGTACAGCAGTATGACATGGGGCATGCAAGGAACGCATATGTGCCACAATTTCTAGTCGTCGCCACAACAAAACAGATAATCTGAGAGTTGCACAGTAAAGAAGGACACGTACGCATGAGTTCAGTAAGTACAGAGACACGTTCTATTCAAAATCGTCTTAGTAGGATACAGATTTCACCGCAAGTTTTTTCCTGGTGTTTTTTAGGCGCATGTTTCTGGCTTATACTTGGTATTTCGTTGGATGCATGGGCGCATGGTCATATTCGTCTCGATAGTTTCTGGACACCCTGGCATGCTGTGCTGTACTCAGGTTTGTCGGCAACTGCCCTTGTTCTCCCAGGCGCAATGCTCATCAATAAACTTAAAGGAATGTCCTGGCGCGAGACGATACCTGCAGGGTATGAAATATCTGTACTTGGCATCATAGGCTCGTTCATAGGTGGTGTGGGTGATATGACATGGCATCTTCTGTTTGGCGTTGAGCAAAATTTAGATGCAGCTCTTTCGCCTACACATATCGCCCTCATGCTGTTCTTTGGTTTTGTGCTTGTGGGTCCATTTCACGCGCTGTATGTCAGTCACACTCATACTTCCCAAATCTTACTGTTGCTTTCATTCACGTTGCTTCTACTTTACTGGCAAATTATCACTTCGGAGGCAAGCCCATACACAGAGTTCTTTCTGACGAATGCTCCAAAGACTGATGGAACAAGACAAACACTTGCTGTCCTTTCCTATGTTGTGCAAGGAGGCTTTTTAGCTAGTTTCACAATGTATCTACTCCGCAGATGGAAGCCGTTCTTTGGTTTCTTTTTCATCGCGCTGACGTTAAGTACCGCGACTCTTGCCATAATGGAAAACAGTTATATCATTATGCTCATTGGAGCCATCGCAGGCTTGCTCATAGATTGTGCATACCGCCTGATACGCCCATCACTTGCTTCCGTCGAGCGTTTCCGTCTGTTTATTGCCAGCGTGCCTGGGCTATGGTTGCTGACCTATACGGTAGTGATATCAGTGGTGTATGGAACTGTATGGACTACGCATTTGCTTGTTGGGTCAGTCGTTGTAACATGTATTATTAGCTGGCTGTTGTCTGGTCTTATGTTCCCACCTGCAATACCCCAAGAATAGTAAATAAACATAGAAGGTGGGTACAACACGGCAAAAACGTTGTTTTTGCCGTGTTGTA
>CAZZVE010000329.1:0-3132 GCA_964657325.1 uncultured Ktedonobacterales bacterium | reverse complement strand
TAGTCCCGCTGCACCACGGCCACCCCTTCTGCCTATTCTCCCACCTCACCAGTAATAGCACGAAAGGTGATAGTACCTACGTTTCCTTCGCTTCGGAACCTTAGAATGTGATTGCCATGAAGCACCGTGTCATCCGTGAACCATGGCAGACGTCTGTGTGAAGAAATCCAGAGCATCGCTTCTTGTAGATATCAATGGGCTTCCAGTCGTAATAGCTGAAATATGGCAAGTCCGAGTCGTGGTCGTCCAGACAGAGAAGATCGATCACAAAGACTCGTATTGTTTGAACACCTTGACCTGCATTTGAAGGTGGTTCTTCAGTGCTTGTAGCAATGCTCCGCACTCGCCGTCGCAGAGGCAATTGTATGGTTAGCATCGGATACTACCCCCATGTCGTCCTCTCTCAGATTTCCGGGCAAGTTCTTCGCGACTATACACATCTCTTAGTCGTAAGGTAATCGATTCAAGGAAGTCAGGTCCCGCGTTGACTACTTCACGATTTGCCATCAAAATTTGGCGGATAAAGTTGCGCTTTCGTGTGTATTCATCTAGTTGTGGCAGCCAGTCCTCCAAGTCTGCTTAGTGTTTGGTAAGCTCTTTCCCTGACTTGCTCCTGCGTAAACTGTTTGCGCATTTGGATTATAATCTCTCGAAGTTGCGGAATCGGGTACTTTGAAGAGCGTATGATGACGAGATTCTGTATGAGGGTAGCGAGTTATGAATGACTGCGTCAGCTGTGTTTTCGGGTAGGTCATGGTGTCGAGGAGGAGATCACAGGCCCAGAAGAACACGGTCTGCCAGTGATCCTCGGCAGGCTATCTGTCCAGCCAGGTGAGAAGGTAAAAGTGGAATCAACATCAGGTCGGGCAAAGAGATCAACATCGGCGAAGCAACGTGAAGTGCTTGTCGGAAGGCACCGAGGATGACTAGCTTCTGCTCTTGGAATCTCGAGATGTCGCAGACTGACACCCGGGCTTGTAGGACGGGATTGATGCTGTGTACACCCTTAGCGGTCTGTGAGACGCACCACGATAACACACTTGCAGAGCTCAATGCAATCACAGGAGTTATGCTGGCCCTCTCCAAAGGCGAAGCTCCAGCATCACATAGAGATCTGTAGATGACCATGGGAACTTCAATCAGGACTCTGCGTGGAAATAGCCCTGAAATGATTCTCGAATAGGAATGGGATTCCCATGAAGATGGTGGCACAGCGTCATTCTACTACCTTATCAGCAGTAGCATAAGAAGTAAGGATATTCCCTAGAGTGAAAATAGGAGGCTTGTGTCACATGGCTAGGTGATGAGAACATCTCACGACCTTGCCAAATCTATATGAAAAGAGACGAATTCCGGACTTTCATGCCGAACAGGCTTACCTTTCATAGAAATCCAGAGAAATACCATGCGACTTGTTATTTGCGGTAACTGTGAACCACAAGGCCAGAAGTGACAAGAGCTTAGAATAGCAGCGAATCTCCAAGTTGTGCATCCGTCGTATGGGGCGCCAACTGTTGAGCCACTGAAATCCGCAAGTCAGTGGACCCAACACATAAGCATCAATCATAGGCAACTTCCTGCAGCTTGGTGGTACAATACCCAACGAATAGACTGATGTTTTTATTCAAGTGCCCAAGTAGTGCAAAAACTGGAAGCAAGGGCATCAATTGCACAACATCTTCGTGTGCATTCCACCCTTTCGCCCATGTGAGCTTTAGAGAAAGTCTTCAGGGTCTGGTAGTCTTACCGTGAATGGACGGAAGAGGCATAGATCTAGGGTAGATAGGCTCCCGAGGCACTACTTGCGCCTCGTGTGAGACAGCCTCCAAGCGATCGTCTTGCCTGCTGCTTTCCAACAGACGCTGGATCAGTTGCTGCTACAACAATAGCCGAAGCGGCACCATTTCTTAAACGAAAGAAGTAACCGGATATGTTGATTACACCTTCTCCAACTCGAGGCAGCAGTTGAGTATAGTCAGTACTTGAAGATTCACATTATGAGATCGGGTCTTGCATCCTGTGAAGATCGTCCGAATCTGCAAGGATTGCTAGTCCAAGGAGCTAACGGAAGCAGTCCGTACCAAGAGCCACGCAGCGGCAGGTGTCAGGGCGAAATCTTCTGGTGTAACTCCTACCAGGCCCGTTGGAAATTTGACGACATAAGCCAACACTCAGTAATCCACGCCTACCAACATACTCAGAACCCCACCCCTCCACACAGACATGTTCCCGCACCCTAGATTGCTTGCTGTTGGAAGAGAAATCATGGGATGGTGGCGACCATGAAGTCGGTACTGACGTGACATATCATCTTTGTGGGTACTGATTTAGCGAAGATGAAGACAATTTCTGGGAGCTCTGATGACAGCGCATCATATCATGCAGCTGGATCTGCTCCAAATACTATCTCATACAGCAGATCAGATCATCGACATAATCTCCAGGTCAACAGCAAACCGCGTTTATCCTGTTCCGGACTCGGCTGTAGAGAAGACAAAGCAAGTGTGTAAGTCAAGTCGTCACAGCTCTCCCAAGTAGACACGTTGGGAACGTAAAGCTAGGATCTGCAGTCGATTCTCCTTGATTGCATCTGATATTGGGAGCTCTCGCTAAAAGGTATACAAAGTGTTCTTCATAGTGAGGGGTGGTAGAAGGCTAGCAAATGCCCTGTCTCGGGATCGTGCAAGCGACATGCATAGGGCATGATGCATAGACTCTAGTGCATCAACAGATGAGGAGGCGGAAGCGTTGTAAGCGTGATCGTACTGTCTAAAGACTTTCAGTAAACCGCATTGCTCATGTGTACATCGAGATACCTTAGGTGGATCATCACCACATGTGTCTTGCCAAGACCTTTAAATTAGCACTACCAACCACCACGCTCAAGGCACACATCAACATGTAGATACATGTACATTGCTGCCTCATTGGGATCTTGCAATCCTATAGAGCTGGGCGTATTGGGCCTTACCATGTTGCAGTATCTTTCCAACCAACGCATGTCCTTTCCACTTGCCAAGAAGGGAAGAGCCGCTCCGCGTGCTTGGGCCTATTTCCGATATCAGTACTTGGGCATGGACCTCGCGGGCCTAGATGTGGGTACTGACGCTAATGTTGCCATCCGAACCGCAA
>CAZZVE010000328.1:0-3174 GCA_964657325.1 uncultured Ktedonobacterales bacterium | reverse complement strand
GGGGAACGCCCCTTCCATACGACGAATGTGAGCACTGCATGAACGGGTTCGTCGTATGGGAGGGGCGTTCCCCTTGCGGGCGCCCTGGTCTCCGCTACACATTTGCTTCTATAAACTCGCTGGTCCTGTTGGAGGAAAAGGTGGAATGCCCATCTGTGCGTTAGGTTGTTGCTGCCGCACTTGGTTGTCAATCGAGAGGATTATGTCATGCACAACATTATTTTGTGAGACTGCTCCAATCGCTGCTGTGACAAGCAGAGGATGTAAAACAAGGCCAACTGCTCCAACCGCTATCTGATCTGTCCAATCTTGCGCGCCAACCTGGACGAGTGTTCCCCCATTGATACGCTGTAGAGAAACGGTGAGTGCCTTGTTGAAACCAGTAATAGCTCTCAGAGTGTCTTCCTTCTTCAACTGAACAGTTACCTGTTCAGGACTCCCAAACTGCTGTGCTTGGTAGCCCTTCGCCTGATACTCAAACACCAATGCTTGCCCTATCTGTGGTAGTTCGAGCTGCTGTGTCTGATAAAAATGTGATTCCATGCTCTTTGCTCCTTGACGAAATTCTTCTTACTCTCGTGATTTTTGTTCGCCTCTTTTTATACGGACAAAAGAGAATGAGGTTACATACTAATCCTTTGACCAAATTGGTGCGTATTATAATAGAAGTAAGTTTCATGGGAAGGAATGTGTACTGCAATGCAGCGTATTTTGCGTTTTCCCAGAGGGTTTTTGTGGGGGACTGCTTCCTCTGGCTATCAATGTGAAGGTGGTAATACAAATACTCAATGGTATCGTTGGGAACAACAAGGACATATTCTTAGTGGTGAGCAGTGTGATGGTGCCTCCGACTGGTGGGAACATGCTGAACGCGACTTTGAACTAGCGGAGCAGATGGAGAATAACGCGCTACGCTTAAGCTTAGAATGGAGTCGCATTGAGCCAGAAGAAGGGCACTGGGATGGAACTGCGTTAGACCGATACCGCGAAATGCTAACCGATCTTCGTAAACGAAGTATGAAACCGATAGTTACGTTGCATCACTTCACAGAACCACTTTGGTTTGCTGATCGTGGGGGGTTCGCTAACGAAGCCAATATACGCTTCTTTGTTCGTTATGCGGTACATGTAGTTGAGATGCTGCGAGACCTGTGTGATTTCTGGATGACAATAAACGAGCCTAACGTGTACGCTATACAAGGCTATGAATTAGGTGCCTTTCCACCGGGAGAACGTAACGTTGCGCGCACACTTCAGGTCGGTAGAAACTTGTTACAAGCTCATGTTGAAGCGTTTTATGCAATCCGCCATATTCAACCAGAGGCACAAATTGGGTACTGCTTGCACTATCGCCTCTTTGATCCTGCAAATCCCCTTTCACCATTAGATCGGAGCGTTGCCAATGTACAAGATACACTATTCAACTGGGCTGCGTTGCAAGCTGCTGAAAGTGGACGCTTTCCCTTTCCAGCCAGTACGGTGCTTCCTCCTATTGCGAAGACAGCAGGGACGAGAGATTTTCATGGTGTGAACTACTATACACGAAATATGGTCCGTTTTGATCCAACTGTTCCAATGGAAGTCTTTGGAAGACGTTTTGTACGAGCAACCGCGCTTCGTAACGATCCTGGTTTGGACGAAGACTTCGGCGAAATCTATCCAGAGGGACTCTATCGCGTACTAAAAGCTGTGCATCAGCGTACACGAGGCAACAAGCCATTGTATATCACTGAAAACGGTTTTAGTGATACCCACGATGATCGTCGCCCGCGGGCAATCCTCGAACATCTAGCGATGATGCATCGTGCGATACGTACTGGTATTCCTGTTCGTGGCTATTTGCATTGGTCGCTCGTCGATAACTTCGAGTGGAATAATGGCTGGCAAGTGAGCTTCGGCTTAATTGAAGTTGATCCATCCACCCAAGAGCGTTTCCCTCGGCGTAGTGCCAGTATGTACGGTGAGATATGTCGTGCGAATGCAATCACTGAAGCTATCGTTGAACGCTACGCGCCGGAAGCTGTTGACTCCATCTTCGGAAAAATGCAGAGTCTGCCGTTGATCGTGTAAAGTATTACCTTGTAAGCGTTTATTCAACTAGGGTCAGGGCACCCGCAAGGGGATGCCACCCATAGACAAATAATGTTGCGGAGACGCGTTGTATGGGAGGGGCACCCGCAAGGGGATGCCCTGGTTCTAATAGAACTATTATTAGGAGCATGAGGAAAAAGGTATGGATATTGCGACAACGTATGGCCTCACCTATGGCCTGGCATTTGCGTCTGGTATAAATGCCTACCTTCCCTTGCTCGCTTTTGCGGTTGCTGCGCGATGGCTCCATCTCTATAAGGTAAATCCCAATTTTTCATTTATCACGCAAACGTGGTTTATGGTTGCTCTCGCTATCCTTGCATTAGCCGATATTTTTGCCGACAAAATTCCTGTTATCGATCATATCTGGGATGCTATTCACACCTTTATTCGTCCAGTAGCAGGAGCATTTGTTGCCGCCGCAAGTGATAACCGTATTCATGTGCTTCCTAACACGACCTATATGGGGACTTCCATCATGACGATGGGCATAAATCTCTCAGTAACGCTTGTCGTCGTTATGCTTATTGGTGCTGCACTGGCGTTCATGACACACATCACAAAAGCTTCGACGCGCATTGCCTCTACCGCAACTACCGCAGGATTACTCAACATCGTGCTCAGTATAGTCGAAGATATCGGCGTCGTCATTGTAACACTACTTTCACTCTTTGCCCCAGTGGTCATGTTTGTCATCGTCATACTCTTTGTCCTCATTTTCCTGCTGGTGGCACGTCGTATTCTTCGTCTATTTGAGCGGAGAAGAAGACAAACAGTGATCTATAGATAACTCCTACAAATGAATGTCCAATGTACATACGTACGGTACGCTTTGCCTGTCCTCTCGATACGAAGGTGATCCCAGCAGTGCGGGTGGTAAATGACGTTGTTGCTCAATCGTTTCCTGCAAGAGCTGCGACTGCCCTAGCCGATTCAGTTCTATTAAGGACGCGCGTAGAATAGCCTGTGCGTTGGACTGAGCACGATCACTCATAAAACGTGCCCATGCTTCACCCAACCAGAGACCCGCGCGTACACGTTCAGAACGCGCCTCTTGTCGCTCTTCATGTGTATTTCCTGTAG
>CAZZVE010000327.1:0-3185 GCA_964657325.1 uncultured Ktedonobacterales bacterium | reverse complement strand
GCCTAACCACGCAGATTCAAAATCGGGTGGCTTGCGGCGGGTTTCGTACTGTCAATATAGACGATGTTTGGATAAACGGAGCTATATCTATCGAGTGCTTTGTCGATTGCGCGGTCGATATCCGATGTTTGCCATCGTTGGTTCGCACCAACAGAATCGAAGAGGTCTTGTCGTACCGCCGTCTCAACATCTGAAAGCAGCATCATGTTCCTCCCATTTATTGAATATAGCCATACGTGTAGAGCGTGACGGTGCACGCTCCCGCGTTGGCACTAATATCTATTGAACCTGTAGCGTTGACTTGCAAAATGCCCATGCCATCGAGATAGCTATTGGCAATCGCGATATTGCCGATACTCGCATACGCTGTGCTATCGCTCGCGCCGTGCGGTAGAAGTTGAATATACGCACCCACCGTTGGGCTTGTGAAGAACGCTTTATAGAGAACGCCAAGTGCTCCTGCTGGTATACCAGAAGAGGCACTTGTTAGCGTATAGGTTTGTGTTGTTCCCGCCGCGAGTGTCACATTATGAAATTGCTGAAAGCCAGCTACAAAGGTAACGCGACCAGGAGGAGGAGCAGGAATCGAAGCGAAGGTTGCGATAACCACCGCGTCTTGCGGATTATGCTCGTCGAAGAAAAGCACCGCGCAGAGCGAGCCGATAACTGCCGAGGTCCCATCAATATGGTTTGCGACTGGCACACCTGCAAGCGCGAACGAGGTTGCTTCAAACAGGAGGACAGAGGCGTATAAGTGGCAGGATTAAAAGATTGCAACAGACCACGCTTAATCAGCATAATAACGTACTCCAGGAAGGTAAGGGTAATGTAGTGGCATGACAGTAGTAGAATTATGTGGGACATGACAAGGACAGAGTGATTGGGGCATGACAGGGGCAAGCCCTGTCACTACTATATTAACTGTTCGCCCCTGCGGGGCGAAGCCACGCAAGTCCGTGTATGGTAGTGACAGGGCTTGCCTCTGTCATGCCATTGCCTCGCTTCTCAAGCTCGTTTACAGTTACGCATCATTGCTTCCTACGCCAGGATTAGCGATCACATCGCCCCCTCCTTGAGCGTGGAAGCTCGCGGCGGTATAAGCGGTGCCTAAGAGCGTGTTGAGTGCGGTAGCGATGTTGGTGAATGTCTGCGTCGCGCTAGAGTCAACGCGGCAGAAGGTGCCATCGTTTGGGAGTGTTCCATCGGTTGATAATTGCACAATGGCAAGTGTACGTGGATTGAGGTAGCTGCCGATGGGGGCTGTTTGTCCGCCGTTATAGCGACCATAGGTGAGTTCGAGAATGTCTAACATAAGAGTATTTCCTTTCATGAGTAGCATGGGGAATATGGGCTAATGTTTATCGTGCCTGCACATCTACTGTAAAGCTGACGCTAGTGATGGCGTTGAGCGCAACGGCTATTTGAATCGTTGTTCCTGGTACATGTTGTATCGCAAGCCCCGGCCCAATGGAGGTACTGCCCGCGCCAGTGGTGCTTAATGCCGAGCCAGTGAAGATGCTCGTCAAGTTGCCGAACGCGTCCTTACGCTGCACCTTAAAGGTGATAGAGGTTCCGCTTATCGCCGTCACGTTGTAGCTGAAGTACAGCATGCTATACTGTCCAACGGCGATGTCGCCAGAGCCAGTCCAGCTTGCGACACCCGTTTGGGTTGTCTGAAAAACTTGCGTCCATGCGGCTGCCCCCTGATCGCTTGCGATGACCACCGGAAGACTCGCGGCCTTGAGTGCCTGACCCTGTGCGGGTAAACGTGCCACAAGCGTATCGAGGTCAGTCTTCGCGGCTGCCAGGTTGCCGCCCGTTTCCAGTGCTAATGCTGATGTGTTCAGGTTAGTACCTGCGTTGGCAGTGACACTTCCACCCACCGTCAACGTACCCGCGAGCAGGTCGCGTATCTTGGTGATGCGTCCCATAATCGAGGCAACGGTATTGGCATCCGTGGGCGTCCCCGCCAACGTGAGCAATGTCAGCACATCAACAATAGAGCCTGTGAGAAAATCACCCGACTGCGCATTGACGCGCTGATTACTACTTGATGAAGATGGATTGACGTTAATGGAGCCATCGGCATTGACCTTGAGTTTCTGCGTCGTCGTTGTGGGGTCCGCGATGTTGACCGAACCTCCACCACCTCCGCCACCGCCGCCAACGGCGACGTTAACCAGTAGATTCCCGGCCGAATCATAACTCGACATGTGTTTACCTCCTTTGAATACCCTTCATTTCTCATAAGGCTTACAAGGTGGCGTGGGGCATGACAGGGGCAAGCCCTGTCACTACTATAGACGGGACTGCGTGGCGTTGCCACGCTGATGGGTTGTATAGTAGTGATAGGGCTTGCCCCTGTCATGCCACCCATCAAGCTGTCTCATGAGTGAAGTTGGGGTCAGTGCGTTTGTATCCCTCGATACAAGCCCTTGTAGTCCGTTACACAACCACCGTACTCATGCCGACATTTGAACGAAACCGCGTCCTGCGAAAAGTTCATTCCCAACAATGGGCTATCCTGAATGAACAGCGCGGGATTCGCTTGACCACCCACGAAGCCAATTTCGATGGTGTCGATCTCGCGTGGGTCGCCAACGAGGAACCATTGTGTTGCGCTCGACAACTGAGGTGAGATGATGGGAGTGACATAGCCTAACATTGGGTTTATATCGTTATTATTGCTTCCTGGCACTCCCGCGGATTTGGTCACGACCATGCTTTGCCACTCTAGTTCGGGTGGCACGACCAGGAAACGAGGGCGTAGACCAATGCGCTTGCCCGCGTAGTTCGTCTGCTCACGCATGGTTGTAACTCCTGCCTGCATTGCTGCCGTCGAAAGGTTCGCGGCACCAAGATTGCTATGCGGCGCGCCCGTAGTGAAGAGCGCGCTCCCATCATAGATGCTGGGGTTGCTACTGAGAAACGCGTAAACGAACTCCGCGAGCGTATAGGCGGCGGCAACGGCGAGCTTGGTCGGGATTTGCTTGACCGCCATCAGGTCATCGTTGATGATGACCTCGCGGCTCACCGTCACGAGATTGCCCCTTTTTTGTGGGACGTAGGTTGCGGCACTATCCGTCAGGCTAACCGCGCTATAGGCTGTGTCTTCGGCGACGACCGGCAACGAGCCAAAAGCACCAAAGCGCACACGACTCTGCTGCTTGAAATCACGGATTGGA
>CAZZVE010000326.1:0-3194 GCA_964657325.1 uncultured Ktedonobacterales bacterium | reverse complement strand
CTGCGGTTGAGAAAATTTTGCGCTCCGTAGAGCACGCTGCTTCGCACTAGCTGTTTTTGCTTGTGAACCTGGAATGGCGGCCATTTTTGTCGTCGCCGCCAACGTAATGTCACCATCAGGATCGGTATACACAGTCGCGGCCCCTTGCCCAGATTTTTCCAGGTCCGTCGTGTTTTCAGCCATTCCGGGCCAATGTGCTACCGCCCATGGTGAAGGCATCGCGCGCCCGTAGAGCAGGAGTGTCACATGTTTGACTTGCATAATGTGACCCGTCTGCGTAACAATTTCCGCAAGCAAATGCTCCAGATTGATAGTAGACATGAGGGCATCGCTCATAATCAAGAGATTGCTCATCTGATCAGTCAGAGCCTGACTCTCGCTATAGAGAGACTCAATTAGCAATTGAAACGAGCTTGCCAGCATATGAAGTTCATTGGTCAGTGGCAAACCAATTTGAACACCTGTATTATTAACAACCAGAGCCTGTGCATTCGCTTGTAAGCGTCGTAGCGGACGAATGAGCAACACGCTTGTTACAAACGCGTAGAGAATGACACCCAACGCAAAGACGAAAATGCCCACACCCGCTACGATGAGCAGTGCGCGTGGTTTGAGGCTATTAGCATTTATAAGCGGTTCAACCGTCGCAATAACGAGCGGGGGAGAACCTCCAGCCTGTTCGTTGACGGCCATTGGAGTGGCAAGCAACAAAGACAACTGAGGGCTTGAAAGAAGTTTGGGCTGACCGGGAGTGCAGAGTTGTTGCTCGGATAGCCCCTGAGTAAGATTAACAGTGTGCTGATTCATTGTTGTCGTGCTTAGAACATGCCCTGATTCACAGAGGACGCTATCAACACCCGTTTGTCGAGTAAGCAATTGGACGAAATAATCATCGATCGGCTGTACGGCCTCAAGTACTCCTGACGTGATTCGTCCTGCATCCACAATAGGAAGTGCAATATCGAATACAGGAGTTTGTGTACTCAGAGATGCGCCCATAGCTAAATGGAAAGCCACGACGGGTCTTCCCCTGGACGCCTGGTCTGCCAGGTGTAGAGTCTCTTCAGAGAGTGAGGCTCGCGGATCTCCATGAGCCACTAACTCATGTTTGCCTGTAGAAACAACATTAAGGGCCGATATATGATCACGAACAGCGTATGTCACAAGAAGTTTTTGCAGATAAATATCATCATCTGGTGTCGGCGGGTGTGTCAGTGTGGCTAGTATGTGTGGATCAGAAGTGACACCAGCTAAATCATGGATGAGTCCAGTCATATGAGCCTGATATGATGCATGGATAAGCGCGAGATGGGATTGAGCGTCTCTCCTCGCCTGGTATTCAGAGTATGATCTGAACATAACCCAGGATAGTAAAGTAAAAAGGAGCAGACAGAGCAAAAAAATCAACATCGCCCCAATTATCAACTTGCCGCCGAGCGATCGTACCGTGAATTGCATCGACCCTTCCTACATGATAAAAGCAAGGGGAGGACGGGGTGCCAGCTCGTCCTTCCCTTACCACGCGTCTGCGTAAAGCGCCACGCGAAGCTCTAAGACGTGCGCGTACGAACCCCATGGGGAAAAGGTCGCACGTAAAATCTAGACATACGTTACAAGCCACTCGTCGAGGTGGATCTGCTTGCTCACGCACATCCCGCTTCCATCCCAGGCTTATGTATTATAACGTATAAGTGCGTAAATTGTTATCGTTTTTGGGAGCAAAATTTTTGATGCGAAAAATTGGGCAACTTTTCCTCTCGAATTCCTTGTCTTCTCTCTCTACCTAAAGCACTATAAACCCCCTTGTGCCTCCACCGGACGTGCCAGGAAATCAATGTAGCCACGTTTTAGAAGGCGAACCAGAACGTGTGCCACTTCGAGCTCGTTGCGACGAGTCAGGCGTGCGACATCACGAAGTGTACGCCTTCCATCCAGAAGTAAAAGGACTGCTCGATCGCGGCGTTCAACGCTGCTTAACAGATGATAAATAGGAATCATAGATTTCGTGCGAAAGACTGCGAAAACTCCTCGCCGAGCGATCTCCTCTGGATTCGCAATAGCAAGAACAGGTTTAATCGAGTTAGCTGAAAATGTTTGTGTTACGGCCATGTTCCCCTCCTCCAATTGCACCACATTTCCCATATTCCCACGAGACAGGAACCGTTATGCGAATGGTTCTCTGTAGCTATAACAGACCGAGAACTGTTTTTGCCGCAGAGGCCAGCCAACCAACAACAACACTTACACCAAGTGTGAGAAGAAAAACGATCGTCATTGCGATCCGCACAAAACGTAGAACGGTAGAAAGCCAGCGACGACGCTTAGGAAGCACCGTGACATTGTGTGCCTCCAGCGTCTGCGCAAGCCGTCCACCTGGTAGAGAGACAAGTTTTGGGCGACTGGGGTCGTCACGAAGCCTACGGAAAGAAGGCGATCCATAGCCTCCTCCGTAGTAGTATCCGCCCCAGGTACCGGTCAACTCTTTGTATTCAGTTGAAGAGAAAATTCTTTCCTCTAACGAGCGCCGTGGCTCAACAAGTGGTAAGTGAGAGAGGAGTGCGTCGAAGCGACGGAAGTCTGCCAGCACTGCACTACACTCGGTACAAAAGTGCAGGTGGCAGGCGACGCTCTGACGATCTTCTGATGCGAGCTCATTGTCAAGGTACATGCTCAGCGATTCCTTGACTTGCTCGCAATTCATTTTGCTCCTCCTCCTTGTTCCAAATCTTTATAATGTTCTCTAAAAGACTGCCGTGCGCGAGAAAGATACATCTTGACACCACTCTCAGCGATATTGAGAGAATCAGCGATTTCACTATAGGAGAAACCCTCCTGGGTATACAGGAGTAACGCCGCTCTGTACTGCTGAGGCATACGACGGAGGGCCGCACGCACCATCTCCGTCGTACCATATATCTCTTGTGGATCTGCACTCTCAACATCGGCTGGCTCATGATCAAGATCCTGCCAGGGTAACCAGGCAATGAGCTTACGACGACGAAGCGCGTCATATGCAGTATTTGTTGCAATACGATAAAGCCATGCCGATAGTTTTAAGTTTGCATCCATTTTTGGTAGGGCACGAAAAGCCTTTAAAAAGGTATCTTGAGTCAGATCATCTGCCTGCTCACGATCGCCTACCAGATGATATACATAGTTATAAATAGGTGTCTTATATTCGTCGTAAATTTGTT
>CAZZVE010000325.1:0-3220 GCA_964657325.1 uncultured Ktedonobacterales bacterium | reverse complement strand
TGACGCATGCCCCGTGTACGAAAACAACTCTCATTATGACCTCCTCGTTTGGTTTTAATCCGCCGTCAGTCCATGGTAGACGTACCATCGGTTGACCTACCAGTGTGAGAATAACGGAAAAGTACGACGTACCATAGAACTGTGTATCAGCTTCACAAGAACATGGCTTAGAAGCCAGTTGACGACTCTCAAATCCTCGCCAGTTTCTCAAAAGGAGGAGAGCACAGAGTAGCATATCTTCTTCCAACTAACTCTCTTCCGAGAGGACAGATGCAGATTTGAAATGCAATAAAGGATTTTGGGATTGTCTCAACCTTAGTTCTATGGTACCTCATACTTTTCCGTCAGGAAGACACTGATAGGCCAATTGCTCGAGTGTCCCACTTGTTCAAGCATAGATACTAAAAGCAGGAATGTAAAGAGAAAATCTATGCTTTCAGCATAGATTTTTTGACAATCACATAAACGTGTGTAGCAAGGCTTCTCAAAAGTCGTGTAGGGGTTGGCACACGGCATCTGTTTCTACGGCAGATGCAGGGCATCGCGCAAGTCGTCTGCACGTAAGCGTGTCCAATCGCTCGCTCCTATTTTTTCATCCCTCCCAAGACTTTTGAGAAACCCTGGTGATTTGCCATTGCTCCTGTCCAATGAGGACAGAAGCAATGGCAAATCACACTCTGTGAGCACTGTACTCACTCGGTTTAGGAGGCGATCAACGTGCGTAGAACGGCATCAACACGAGAGGGTTTCACTCCACTTGCCTGCTCGACAGTAGACGTGGGTAATATCGACGCCTCATGAGCGATCCAATTGGCAAGACTTACCATGAAACTCGCCTCTGCATGAGAAACACCTTTAGCCGTGACCTGCGCAACGATTTCATCGTCTGGCAACACACGTGCTGTTATAGAATGACCGGCAATACTAGAGAGGCGTTGCGCCACTTCAGTGAAGCTGAGTGCCTCTGGTCCCGTAGTATCAACTGGTCCAGAAACGGGAAGCTTACCAAGTAAAGCACCAGCAGCCCCACGCGCACAATCCTCACGCACAATCCAACTCTGTTTGCTGTTGCCCTCTGGAATAAGCAGTTGGTCGTTGACGAGCAGAAGGCTCACGAGGTTTTTGAGCACCTCTGCGTAAAAGCAGTTGCGTAACGCTGTCCATGCTATTCCAGAAGCCGCGAGAGCAGCCTCAGTATGTCCATGCTCGATGAGAATAGGATGATGCGCACGTGTATCAGCATGTGGAGCTGACGTATAGACAATATGGTTCACTCCTGCGGCAACAGCTCCTGCTATTGCCGCTACATGCCCCTCGACACGTTGACCAACCACGTCTGTACTAATGATGAGGAGACGTGTCGCGCCCGCAAACGCTTCAGGGAGAGTTTCTGGCTTAGAGAAGTCAGCCTTGCGAACGATTACGCCTTGAGCTTCGATATCCGCAAGCTTCTGTGGATCACGGGTGGTAGCAAGAATCTGGGTAGCTGGCACTTGAGCAAGTAGGTGCTGAAGTACGAGGCGACCAAGCAGACCGTTAGCTCCGGTAAGGGCATACATGAAAAGTTCCTTCCTTTGTAAAAAAGCTCTTCTTTCTTCTTGAGTATCAAGAGTGAATTGACAATACAATTCTCAAAAGTTACTATAAGAGAGAAGCTTTCTTTTTACAAGAAGGCACTGAAAAGTGGTATACTTACCTTAAAGTAAGAGAGCGTGATCGAATGGGACAACTTGCTCCAAATGTCTATGATGCTAACTGTTCAACCCGACAAGTCCTTGATGTAATTGCCGATAAATGGTCTACGCTCATTGTCGGATTACTTGCGCATCAGACATTGCGCTTCACAGAACTTCACAGACATATTGGAGGAATTTCGCAAAAAATGCTCACCCAGACGCTGCGCAATCTGGAACGAGATGGATTGGTCCAGCGCATAGTGTATGCACAAGTGCCGCCGCGTGTCGAGTATGCCTTAACACCTCTTGGACAGACACTTTGTGAATCCATTACTGCAATTATCACATGGTCCGAAAATCATATTGAGGATATCATAGCTGCTCGACAGTTCTATGATAGACGTATTGCTGTGTAAATCACCTTCTCGCTTGCCATTCGTGATCGAGTAGAGCGTAGCCCACCAACGGTTCTTCATCCATTCGTTTTACGTACACTCTCTTTTATGCCAAGTCTTAGGGTGCGAGTAGTAGGCCCTTGAGTAGTAATGGATACTGGTGCTAAATAGCCAATCGTCCCTCCAGCGTTTGGCTATTTAGCACCAGTATCCATTACTACTCAGAGGTCATATTTGCCAGTTCATCCGTAACTCCGCGCTCCTACGCTAGACGTATCAATTTATGACGGGCAGCTGTAAGCAACGCTCCAGGGATAGCAACAACCAGTTGATCGCTGCATCTGACGAGCGAATGAGCGAGGAGCGTTCCTGTATCATTTTGATACTCAAATGTGGGCACGCTGCATTGGAGGACTATTAATGGTTCCAATGCATCGAGTGACACACTATACCTCGCAAGAATGAGGCGAGTTCTGTGAGGTCGAAAGAGACGGCTTGCTTATAGCGGAACGATGTACTGTGAGTTAGGAACAAGGATACCTCCATCAGTCTGTTGAGAGCGAGACTCTTCTCCCCACCTTAGTCTAGCACGGTGAGCCAGTTCATCGCTCAACGCAAGCACTACCGTGAGGAGCGTATGTGCTTTGCTTAAGAAGTGCTTATCGGGGAAAGGGTCAGAGGATAGAAGTAGCGCATCAGCAAGAGGGCGTAAGATAAAGGTCGAGTCTTCTGCAATGCTAGGAAATACAATGAAAGAGCCACCGTGAAACATAAATGCTTATCCTCTTGTGAAGCAATTGCTCCTCGCCCCAAAGGATCAGAATCAGCAGTTTGCCTGAGTCGAGGCAAGCTAATCCTCGGCTTAGTTGGATTAACCTCAGTAGAGGCGATTGCATGTGCCAGAGCCTCTCGAAATATTCAATTTTCCTATAGACATATATGGTGTCCATTTTTTATGAATAAAAGTAAATACCCACTAACTTATTTGCTCTCATCACTTCGACGGTAAATGTCTAGAAGGTTGATAGGGTATACTTTCCTAAAAGAAGGTTTTGGAGCCTAAAACGCTGTAATTCAATTATTTGTGTATCTCAATCCATAAACGCAGGTAGTTTTTTGGTTGCTGCAAAATACCAATGACCCTTGCTG
>CAZZVE010000324.1:0-3236 GCA_964657325.1 uncultured Ktedonobacterales bacterium | reverse complement strand
GGGTGGTGTTGGAGATGGGGGTGGCGGTGGTGACCTGAGAGCTTAGTAGGGCGCTGAGGAGGAGGGGGAGCATTTTGGGGGTGTACATTGTTGTTCTTGTTGTTGTGGATGTGGTTTGGTATTTTTTTGTGGATTGGATTGATTTTGGATTGGATTGGATCGAGTTATGAGTTGAGTAGAGTGCGAACTTTGAAAGGCTTTTGTGGTCGAGACTTGTGGTGGACCGAGCTCGAGACGATTTGGGAAGCGCTTTATAGATATGGGAAACACGAGTCTGTGCGGGAACAAAGGCATTTGCCCAAAAATAGGAAACACAAAGGATGTGGCGTTCTCGATACAATGTTGATCCACAAAGGCTAGCCGAGCAGATATAATGAAATTTGTTATTTGGGAGATGCTGCAGCGTTGCCTGAAAGCGAATCGACTGCATCCGGCATGGACCCAGGCCCTTTGCTGTGTCGCAGTCTGTGTCCTTTGGACAGTGCAGGAGAGGTATTCGGAGAAGGGTTTCCAGGATTTTCACGGTGATGCCAATGATAACGTCGTGTAGTACTTTATGAAGTGATCGCATCCTCGCCAAACAATCCTTGCTGACTGTTCGTTCATACTGTCTACCGACAAGATTTGCGCGGGAATTCGACATCTCTAGGATGTCATTCATGTCTCAGAAACTGCTGTGAGTATGCCGCAAGCTATCATTCAGTCACCATCACCTTCAACCATCGGAAGGAGCTCTCAGAGACATTATGAAGTACAAACCTCTCAAATACCCGTCCGCAACGTTCCTGAAAGTTCTCCCTGTCACGCCTCTGAACAGTCCCTACTCCCATTTCCCTCTTCTCTTTCAACCCTGCGCAATCCTAAATTCCTCCCTTTCCCCGTCATTTCCCAGAACCGCACTACTCTCCAGTTCCGCCCTCCCAGTAGTCCTCTCCACCGGTGCCCCTTCCAATTCCGGTATATTCCTCCGGCTGCTTCCCCCCATCTCTGGTACTGTAGACTGCTTTGTCGTTCTATGAGTCCTTCTTCTTATTCTCCTCCTTCGTTAACCAAGGATCCCGCCCACCAGCAGACACAGCATCACCACTGCGATGGCTTCTCCGAGGCCGATCTTCGCGCCGGCGGAGAGAGAGGCTGAGGAGGGTGGATTTTGTGGTGGTGAATAAGATGGTGAAGATAGAGGAAGGGGTGTTGAGGTTGCGGTTGACGATGCTAGAGATAAGATTGTGGACGAGCTATCTGCCGCATACAATGATGACTTAGATGAGATCAGCTGCGAATCTGTTATTGTGAAGAATTCTGTAGAGAAGCCGGTTGTGCTATCGATGATACTGCCATTGCTCGTCTCGACCGCAACGAGAGGGTCGATGATGGAACTAGTGATTACTGAAGGGTCTGATATGGTGAACGATCCTGCTCCTTCTACGGCAGCGACCGCCAAAACAGCCGATGTGGTGTGCGATATGACTGTTGTAGTTCTGGCTGCGCTCGCCATTGTGTTGGGGTGGGGGCTCGACGGCAGGTGTGCGAGCTTTCAAGGTGCATGGGACTATGATGGGAGCGTGTGGCGAGAGGGAGGCCTGGCACCCTGGACAGAGCGGACGATAGATCGTGAATGGAGGGGGCATTGCACTTTAGAGAAGGTTGCGTATGCAATGTCGTATATTGTGTTACCTTCGTGCTTGGTGTGTCTGAGGATGCTGTACGCTCATGGAAAGCTGCAGGAACCAAGTCCAGAATTTATCGCGTAATGGTTGGATCTCAATGTAGAGGTACATGCATGCAGTATAAAGATCCAAAGTCTGTTCGAAGTTCGCATTCATTGGATGCTGGTTCACTCCGCAAGGCAGATCTCGACAGTATCCTCTGCATGTTCCGTACACTGGTGTAGCATTTCGTGAGCTGGTGCATCGAGACAGAGCCGCAGGTAGCCGTAACAGCCTGAAAAGTCTGACAAGGACTTTTCTAGCTCGCAGAAAGAGCTATTCCATGCTGCCCATTTTGAGGGCCAACAAGTCTACGTTAGCTTTCGAAGAAGTGGAAATTGAGATTGTGAAGGTGTTCTTAGGGCTACCTGGTAGACAAGACTCTCAAACGCAGTGCGTGGCGAGAACCTCGTGAGAGTCTTGAATACCTAGGTGCTGGGAGTGTCACCTTTCCTAGGTGATTCACAAGACCAGCCACCTAGTAGCAGGCAAAGTACATGTACCTCATCACAGGGTAGTAATTACAGCCTGGCATGTATGATCTCGTGACAGTAGGGTCTAGGAATTCCTGCGCCGCTCCAAAGGCTCTGGGGGATATCTTTTAGCCACAAAGTATGCCACCGCAACTGCAAACAGAAATGTAAGGACCTTGAACATAACAAGAAGGCCGATGATGTAGAGAAAGGCATAGTACACGATGTCAAGAGCCTCCATTCTAGGGGAAAGGCAGCTTATCACTGGTGCTATACGATACTTAGCACAGGTAGTGTGTTGCGAGAGGGAGAACATAGGCATTGGAACAAACGGAGTTTGAGTTAGGATATCTTGTTAGGTCTCGCTTCAACCAATGGGCTTTTACGATTTCCCCTCCCTCCTACCTTCCTTCCTACCTCCTTCCAATCCCTTTAAATTCATGGCCCCTACCAAGTCAAACTAACCAACAGACGTGCGGTCCTCCATGCCCACTTCCATCCTTTGCACCGAGGAGAATGAAACCATCCTGCTACCTTACCATAGTGAGGAAGTAGCGTAAGCTTTCACACGTACCCAGGCAGATGGGATCTACCAAATTGACTAGACTTCACACAATAGAAGAGATTGACACGACGAGGACAAACCGAGGTACGACAATGGCGGCATCAGTTTACGTACTATGGCCTACGCAAGGTAAGCGAAAAGATTGCACCCGGATGCAATGGGATAGTAACTTTAGTTCGCAAGAATTGAGCTCACTAGTACACGGAAATCTAAGGTAAGGCATGCATTACCACCTCTGAGACTGGGATTCGCTGCAGTGACCAATCTCCATGTCCATGTTATACAACCATTTTCAGCTTCCACTATCCGTAACTGAAGCACCTGGGTAGGTGATCATCGACCGTGCTCGCTGGCTGGCAAGCAAGCAAAGAAGCAACCGAATTCAACGCCACAAATGCCATTTCGCTCACGTGTCCCTTACTCGATAGAGCCCCCATCACCACCGCAAATGCAATGAAAACCAACCGAATCTAACCCATCTATCACTTCTCA
>CAZZVE010000323.1:0-3263 GCA_964657325.1 uncultured Ktedonobacterales bacterium | reverse complement strand
TTGGACTTGTTAAGATCAGGAATAGAACAGAAGACTTTGAAAGCTGCACCAGAAGCTGCGAAGTCTGATAGAGATGATTTGTAGGATTTTCGCATTGATTGGATGGTTTTGAGATCATATTGTGATGATGAAGAGAACGACATGGCTTTTAATGTACCCTGCAGGCGAAGGAAAGCTCTAGACATGGGAAGGAAGGAAGAAGATGCTGTGTTGGTTGTTAACCTGGAAGTGATGGACTCCAGTTGTCGAGGCTGAATATCATCGTCCGGAAAGCACAGTTGGAGAAGTTGTATGGTACATGTACTTCGTCATCCTCAAGTATTACTGCTCTGGGGATGAAGGGAATCGATAACAGCATCAAACACATGTAGTGAAGACATAAAATTCATTCTAGCAGCGAGTTCCACCAACTGCTAGTGTAGAGCTCCTTTCCTTGGTGGAATGTTATCCCCATACTGGTACGTGATCCAGCTTCATTCCAGGTTACTATGTACAATATGATCCACTCTCGACCCTACTCAGTCTCCTCAACCTCTGTCCAATCCAGATATGCCCTTACAGCATTTGAATCATCGGGCAGTCAATCGGTTGAGGGCTTTTCACCGTCCTCATTTTCAGCACTTTCAGATGCCCTCGGGTCATGCATCTATAAAGTTAGTGACGTCCCACGACATCAAGAAAAACACCAACCTGATCAGCAACACCAGCACCAGTCACACCACGACTTCCTACATCATCCTCGGTATAAGTTCCACCACCAGAAGCAGTCTCACTGTCGCTTGCTTCTTTGGAATGAGCAGGCTTGACAGGAGTAGTACCGGCTTGGGTGTTTTCATCCTTGGACCCATCTGGTGTGAGCCCGAAGAAGGCTGAATGACTACCTGGCTGACCGGTGCCAGTCATTTTGGGATGATCTGGTCCTTCAGTATTGGGATCGCGTCCTTGACTTTCAGCATGTTGGACATCGTCGCTAGAGGAGGTCTGTTGTTCTTCCGACATTTTGTTCGTATATGCAGTATCAACAATATTCAGGTTAACAGGAGTAAGGTATCATAAACTGTAGATGATGAAGTTGTCAATTCAGTACAAAGCTCGTAGCACGTTCCGGGACCTGATGTGGGTTGCGTCACAGTTTCGTCCACAACGTCATTTGCAACAGATAGCCCGTACCACGAGCTTTGTCAAAAGCAACAGGCGACCTCCGCAACACCTCCAAATACCTCCGATTGCAACTTCGTCCAAAGGCAGGTTTCATGCTTGCTCGCGGGTAAATATTGCCAACATAATGCTTCTTGAAAAGCTTACCCCACCTTCTCTGTTATGTTTCATGTGCAATCGCGACGAACTGCCTTTCTGGGTATGTTATGACTTCTGCCTTCTTGTGGTAGTTGCTCAGAATCTTTGCGATGGTGACTGAAGTATGTTTCTGCTGCTTGCCACGTTGTACACTTTTGTACATGCACCATCTCATTACGATTATGATCAAGTCTTGAGTCTTAAGAGGTAGTAAGATAAGCGCAGACGTGATCACGCAACTGATATTACTTATTCTCTCGCAGAGATAGGCGCCGCCAGATCTAGGTCTGAGAAGCGCAGTGATATTAGAGGAAGCACGTTGTGGAGGCTGAGGATGTCAAATGCATATTCAAGCTGGGCATTACCAAGAAAGAAAATTCTGAAAATTGACTTCGAGACAATTGGCAATCAATGAGAATGCCAACAGGATGCCAATGCTTATCCACATTTCTTCGTACAAATCTATTTCTCGCCGCTGGGCAAATGATAGCTAAAGTGGTCCGACCTTCGTTCAAGAAATGAATAACCCCCAGCCTTTACCAGAAAGGCATCTAAATCTTATATCCTGTTGGCATGGCACTTCCACTCGACAACGTCATGAACCCGGTACCCGAAATTCTATGCTTTGTCGAATTTGCTGCTTCTGTCGAGTTCCCCTGAGGGAAGAAGCTTGCCGGCAATGCTGAAGCCATAGAAGAACTTGGGCTCATAAGTGAGGAGGCTTGAGCCAGGATTGCACTTATAGAGCTTGAAAGGTTTGCAACTGCGGCCTTCACTGAAGTTGCAGCCTGACTTGTCATTGCTGGTGCTGCAGCAGTGGATGGAGTTGCGGTCACATAGATCGTGCTCTGCAAAACAGTTGTAACGGTAACGACTGAACATGCTCCTCCCTTCCCAGCTGCAACATTCGTCGCTGCGGCGTTGTTTGCCCCGTTCGTACTGGCCAATTCCAGGGTGATCGTGCTGGTAGTAGTGGATGTACGTGTAAGAGTGGTGGTCGGCTCGTTCGAAGCCATGGGAGTCGCTGCTAAATTTGCAGGAGCAGCAGAGCTGATGGGGATGGCGCTAGCACCCGCGGCAAAGTTTGCTGGTGCGGCGGAAGTACCAGCGGCAGCGGCAGTCGAGCGGTGCAAGTAGATCGTATCAGTGACTGTGAAGGTCTTTGTCATGTGTATTGTCGTGGTGATCACAGTAGCTGTTGAGCCGATGCCTTGAGTAAAGGTGAAAGTGGCAGCGCTGACTGATGTTGAAATGGAAGTCGACGTGGTACTGGTAATGGTGGCAGTATCCGCAGCCACGCTCGTGACCGGCGATGAGCTCATGCTGAAGCCATAGTTGGGCCATGCAGAATCACTGCTGCTAGGGGAGGACATCGGAGATGGCGTTGAAGATGGTGAAGGCAGCATCAAAGGGGAGAGCGACGAGGTTCCAATGGTAGCTGCGTCGGCAATTCCAGTGCCTAGCATGTTGATCGTGGTCGTGCTGGAAAAAGTGGTAGTGCTGGAGGAAGTTGTGATGCTGGATGATGAAGTAGTCGAGGTAGTCGTGCTGGTCATTGCTGCATCAACTAAGCTAGTCGTCGAACTTGTCATCGAACCGGTTCCATTGATGACGAAACGAGGATGTAGACGATGGTGAGTATATTTATGAGTTTGCCCTCGATATCCATGAGTTACGGTAGCCAGAGTGGCCAATGCAATGGCGATGGTGTTGATGAAATGCATGATGAATTTGACGATTTGTTTGACTGTGCAGTGCGATCTCCTGGATTTTTGCTCAAATGACGATGATCAAAAGCAGTCAATGCTATAAAAAGAATGTATACTGCTTCAAGCAGTGAAAAAGAATGTGTGGGTTCAAAGGAACGAACGAAGGTCAAGACCAACTGGTAAGCTGCACAGAAGGAAAGGAAGAGAAAAAGGATGAAGTTGAGCTTCGTGGCATAAGGTATCCCAAGACTCAAATCA
>CAZZVE010000322.1:0-3304 GCA_964657325.1 uncultured Ktedonobacterales bacterium | reverse complement strand
ATACGGAAGCTGAGTTGCTTCATTATCAGGTTTAGCCTCAGCTTACTATAGTTCCTACTGTCAATGGAAAATGGCTCAACTGATCTGCAAATAGGTCTGTGATCACGTGGATATTTGTACAATCTCGAGGAAGTGCGCCTCGTGTTTGATAAAATCAGCATGAACCATGAAGCTGATTCATTGGCTGAAATTGTTGCGTTGCGGCTGTACAAGAAACATTAAAAAGAAGAGTTTGGGGGCGACGACCAAGAATAGATGCATCCGCAACCAGGTATGAATGAGGGGTCCTTGGTTGCCTCTAAATGGGTGCTCAGCCTGGTGAAAATGCCAGCCTTTCCATAGTGGCCCTGGGAGGTAGATGGTACTCTTTTGGGGAGCTGTAGGTTTGCAGTGAACGTTGTTGAAGTGTGTGCAAGCCTATTCCTCCAACTGCTTCTTCGTTAATGGTCGGATGCAGGAAGAGATGTTCCTGATGTGTCTCTTAGCTCTAGCCTGCAATGATCGCTTACATAGTGGATAAAGTGACATGCTAATTAGTGATGAGCTTGAAGAGATGAGGTCGACTTCGACGTAACAAGGGCTGATGTGAAGTGAACATGAACAAGCTGGGGAGCGGGATGTTCCAGAGGGTGGAGGCGGAAGTGGAACTGAAGGCGGGCGCGTTCGCCAAGCACGACCAGAAACGAACGGAAGTACTTCAGAGGATATACCGGGACGTTTCAAGTCAGTCTTCCTCTTCTCGTGCAAGGCTGCCCCACGTGCATCGCCTGTGCCCTTTTCATCCATCCTGCTCATGTCGGATCCCTAGGAAAAGCTGCCGTCATGGTAGCACATCCAATCCTTCACAAGAGTTTCAGAAGTCATGGACAAAGTAGATCCGCCCTCCCCGGACTCCGCCTTAGACGAGCAGGAGCTGGAGTCACCTCGTACTCCACGAAAGCTTCCAGATGACCTTCCGACCTCGCTGAACGATCGGAGGAATTTCCCTTCGTACACAATTGAAACTGAGGTATATGATGGATGGCAAGGTAAAGCAGCCAAGAACAGATCTGAAGGCTGGCATACATCTGACCTCCACCATAGGATCTTCACAGTTCATCACAGCACCCACTCCTTCAAGACCTGCATTCGATCTCCACCTCGATACACCAACTTACGATGACGAAGAAACGCACGCTCGGCTGCAGGACAGCGACTCACGACTCATGGAAATGGTTGCTGCGCAAGCGCATCATAGACAAGATGGCACAGCAGTTGATGACGAAGACGAGATTGTAGATGATCCAAAGACGACGGACGATCAAAAGAGGGAGTTGCTGCAAAAGAGCTTGAACATGGCTGCTAGTAACGGTGATGTTGCTCGCATACAACGGCTAGTCAATGGCAAGGCGAAAGCTTATGTAGATGTCAACGCACCAGACGACGAAGGCACGGTGCCGTTGATTTATGCAAGCTGTTTCGGTCACCAGGAAGTCGTGGCTGCGTTGCTTGATGCCGGAGCGCTGGTTGACAAGCAAGACCGCAACCAGTGGAGCGCTTTGATGTGGGCTATGACAAACAGACACAAGACGATTTCGAAGCTTTTGCTGGATCATGGCGCAAGCCCAGATATCAAATCGTCTTCCGGAGGGACTGCATCAGATTTTGTCCAGCCCGGATCAGATCTGTCACAGTATCTGGTGGAAAATGGGTATCACATCGGTACTGCGAGTTTAGGAGATGATTTCTACAATTCTGGATTCTCACAAGATCGATTTGAGGAAGAAATGGCGGAGAATGAGGTCAAGAGGCGGATGCTGATGCAAGAAAGTGCTGCAAATTTGGAGGTTGATCTGTCAACGTTGGGATTTGATGAGCAACCGGATTCACCAGTAGACCCGGAAGCAGAGGAAGAAGAATTCATCTGGGATCGTTGTGTGTATGATCAGATGTTTGTCTTTCAGAACAACCAGATGGATCCGATCCTGGATTTGATCATCACACAGATGGTACCCCAGAGATCACCTTCACAGAAGCCAGTACCTGCAAATCTAATCTTTTTGATGGCACGATATGCTCATTACCACATGACTGGAAGTCTGCTAGAAGACTTGCTAGAAAACGTTACCGATCGCATTCATGAGGTGGTAGAGAAGCATCAGTGGGACATGACTATGCTGGCATTCTGGCTCTCCAACTCAACCCTCCTTTTGCACTACTTGAGGAAAGATGCTGGGCTTGTTCAGGTCACAACAAAGCTGCAGCTTGAGCTTGCAGACGAGATTAATGAAATATTTATCCTCATCATTCGCGATGCTGAGAGAAGGATCAATAAAATACTTGACCCGGCAATGTTGGACCACGAAACGATACCAGGACTAGACGAGATTGAATTCCAGGATGAGTGGAAGATCTTCAAGTCGAAGCCAAAAACAAAGGATGAAGCTCCTGAGAGAAGATTTCGACCTCCTTCGCCTGGACAGCGAGCGAGGATTTCACCACGTAATATTACATCCTTACTATCCTCGACCTTATTTGTGCTTGATCTCTATGACGTGCATTCCGTCATCACTGCACAGATTCTGGCACAGCTTCTATACTGGATTGGTGCTGAGTTGTTCAACCGAGTCATTCTGGTCAAGAAGTACCATTCAAGGACAAAAGCCATGCAGATACGGATGAATGTGTCTGTACTTGAAGATTGGGCTCGAGCCAACAATCGACAGCCAGAGCACTACGAGAATGGTTCTACAATTTCGACTGGAGAAAACACGATCGAGGCTGCAAGACGCCATCTCAGCCCCATCATACAGCTTCTGCAATGGCTTCAATGCTTCAGTTCTCTAGGTGCAGATCATGAGGCGCTCGTTGGGACATTGATGCAGCTCCAACGGCTGACACCAACACAGCTCATCCACATAGTCAAAAGCTACCGATCAGAAGTCGGTGAGACCAATCTACCAAAGGCGCATATGAAGTTCCTAGTACAACTGCAGAAAGGTCAGGAGAGTCTTTCGCGCAGGCCCGTCACGCCGGCTCCAAAAGACGCGACTGTCACACCACAAAATGGCACACCTGTTTCTGCAGTAGCGGAATCACCAGCTTCCAGCCGACCACCACCCTCCCCATCAATAGCGCAATCCATCGAGCCCGAAACAGATCCACCATCGAAGAGTCTCACTCTTGATCCATCGCTCATGCTTCCTTTCTCATTACCCACCAGCACAGATATGCTGATCACATATGGAGCTGGAATTGGTGGCACAAATCGTGAGAGAGCACGGAAGTATATTCCTACTGTGCCAACGGAGGTTCTGAGCAAACT
>CAZZVE010000321.1:0-3329 GCA_964657325.1 uncultured Ktedonobacterales bacterium | reverse complement strand
ACGATTGACTCGACGCTTTTCTCAGCCTTCTCCGTTCCATTTTTCCCTTGCGCCGTATCCTCTGTATTCTCGGCGGTTGTAGCATCCTCGCTTGTAGCTGGCTTGTCGTCGTTCTCTTCCTCCTTTTTGTCTTTCTCATCGGGTGCCTTTGGCTCAGGGATGAACGGAGAACGTAACTCACGTTGCAACGTGATGGCATATGGCTTCACGCCGCGTGGAAAGCTGAGATCGAATTGCAGATTGTCATGGACCGGATTAAACACGCGATGACCCAGAAAGTACAGGTATTTGCCATCTGGATCAAACGCTGGCTTGCTATCCACCAGAATAGGCTCCGTTGCCTGATAGGTCGCGCCGCTTTCCAGGTCACATAGTTTGATCGCGGTCTTCTGCGATGAAATCGGAAAGCCATAGGCCAACCAGCGACCATCGGGCGACCACGAAACACCGTCAATGCGATTGAAATCGCTGCGTTCAACCACCTGTGACCGACGCGTTTCGAGCGCGACCACAATCAGTTCGTTGCGATGATTGGTGATCGCAACCGCGTCATCAACAGGTGAGACAACGAGATTCGCCACGCGCCCAAGGTCAAGTTCAGTCAACAGTTCTGGCTCTTTTGCCTCTTCTGGATTGAAGAGAACAAGCGTTTCGCGCCCAGGTGCGTCACATATAGCGACACAGCGTTTGCCATCATTGAGCCATTCAAGGAAACGATAACGCACACCGTCCTGCTCACCATGTTGCAGCACAGGTCCGTCCCAATTGCCCATTGTGAAGGCTTTACCGCGTGCTGTCAACGCAACCTGATAGCCCTTTGGATGCAATGCATATGTATCCAGATAGGTTGTGGCGGAGACAAACTTACGGTTACGCTGTGTACGCACGCTTGGCAACGAGACGCTCAATTGACGAGTCTCTTCAGTGCGTGGATCAAACAGGTAGAGTTCCGCTCCTGCATGATAAACAAGACGCTGCCCATCGCTTGTAAGGTGACGTGCATAGAAATCTTGTTGCTGCGTATGCTGTCGGACATCCTCACCTCGCGGAGTGCAGGAGTACACATTGCCCACACCATCTTGATCTGATAGGAAGTAAATGCGCTCGCCTATCCAGCATGGATTGACAACGTTTCCCTTGAGATTGTGCAAACGTTCAAAGGTACCACTACCAGTTGGGTCAGACCACAAATGTCCTGCTGTACCACCACGATAGCGTTTCCAACGTGCGAAATTCGTCCCATTACGACCAAGCACAACGCCCCCTTGAGGTCCAAAGGAAACGGCACTAGCCTTGCCATAGGGCAGTTGACGCGGTAGACCACCCGTTGGTTTTACGGCGTAGATAACGTCGAAGGCAGGCGCGAACTGACCTGCACTGCTGCTATAAAGAATCTCTGTCCCATCAGGCGACCAACCCAGCACGCGACAATTGCCGCCGAGAAAGGTGAGACGTTGGGCGGGACCACCAAGCGCAGGCATGACATAAACCTCACCTGGCCCCTCCTCACGCCCTACGAATGCGAGTAGTTCGCCATCAGGCGAGAAAAAGGGATAGGTTGCCTCACCGACGCCTGCCGTCAAGCGTTCCGCACGTCCACCCTCACTTGATGTAAGCCAGAGATCATCTTCTGACACAAACACAACACGGTCCTGAAAGATATTGGGGAAGCGTATATAGCCCTGAGATGCCATGAATAATAGCTCCTTCAAAAGAATGATAATGAGGTAAAAAGAAAGACAACGGACAGTACGTACACTCTATACAACAGAAAAAGACGTACCGCCAGAAGAGATGTGTATATATTTTGTCACAGTCGGGCAAGATGTGTCTAATGATGCTATATAAAATATCTGTGTGAGTCTAATTATAAAGACAACAACGAAGAAGCAATGAAGACAACGCGATGTGCTTCGCGCTGTCTTCCAGTTAGTTCATGTAGAGAGCGGCTGTTACCCTTTCAGGTGGACCTTGACTACAACCTCTCCATCTTCTTCAGGAAGTACCTCTGCAGTGCCAATGTGCATTTCCCCACGTAGCAGGACGCGCACCGTAGCCTCTCCAATCAGATTCTTCCACCAGGGATACACTACTATCATCCGTAGGGTTTCGCCCTCCTGCACATAGCGCAGAGGAGTTGTAAATTCCTTCCTACTCTTGCGACCTATAAACGTAAGGAGTAGGAGCCGATTACTCCTCATTCCATGCCAGCGAGAACGCAAGATGGTCGTCACTATTGCATTAACAAGGATTCGGGCAGGCCATGGCGGTCTAGGATGGTGGACAATCGTGTGAGTTTCGTTCATCGGTTTGCTCTTGTTCGTCTGGCCCAATTAGGCCCATGCTCCGGGTTGTTTCCACATAACATAAGGTACTAGCCCAGGCGAGATCCGTTGAAAGGTGCTCAAGAATTCAACCTCCCCTCCTCTGAAATTGATGAAACCAGAGCACTGTGCGCTTTGACGCACACCACACACTATCTAATCCAAGTATATGAAATGGTGTGAAAGGGTGTCAACCAAAAAAGACAGTACACATTAATCTATAGACCGCACGGCTTGTCCTCCAGATTTCCGCTCGCCTTCCTGCACCTCCACCTTCCCGAATCCAGTCACCAGCAAAAACTTCTTAATAACATAAAACCCGAACTCCACGCATGGACCGACGCCAAAGGCAAAAAGCAGTGTTCCTATACCCACGGTTCCACCAAGGAAAAAGCCAATTACTAAAGCACAAATTTCTATAGTTGCACGCACGATAGCGATACGCTGTTTGGTGAGGGCGTGCAGGCGCAGCATGAGGCCGTCGCGTGGACCTGCGCCGAGATGGGGGCTGATGTAGAGTGCGGTCCCGATGCCGACGATAAAAACTCCTGCGGCGTTGATGAGCAGGCGTATCAGTAATGATGCGCTGCTGAAGTCGGGCAAAAAGTTCCAGTGTATCAGCAAATCAACAAAGGTGCCAACGAGGAACATGTTGAGAATGGTGGCAACGCCAGGATAGGCACGTAGCGATAGGCCAGCGAGAATAATTATTGCTCCAACAACGATATTAGCCTGTCCAAACGTAAGTGGTGTATGACGACTAATGCCGAGGTGTAGCACGTCCCACGGTCCAAGCCCCATGTTGGAACGATAGGTGAAGACGGTGCCAACCGCGAAGAGAAAGAGGCCGACGATACATATGATTAGTCTTAAAGTATAGTTCCACAGTACGCGTGGGGTAGGAAGGTGCATGGGAATGTTTCCTTTTTATTATGAGTATAGTGGATAACGTCACGCGAGAAAACAGCCAATTGTGTGATATGGGTAAAGGCAATGCGTTAACAT
>CAZZVE010000320.1:0-3442 GCA_964657325.1 uncultured Ktedonobacterales bacterium | reverse complement strand
TGAACGTCCAGGGAGCCCAAGGGCAAAAGAAAATTCGACGAGGCTATGCTTGGTCGCGTTTTTTGGTGTCACGAGAAAGCCATGAGCGTCACAGAGACCACATTCTTGCAGAATGCGCTCCATTGAGATATTGGGGGTTTTTGCATATCCCCCCGAAACGGTGTACACGTTTCGGGGGATATGCAAAAACCCCCTAGATCGCTGAACGCTTCGACGCGCAAGGAGACGAGATCACTCACCACGTCCTGACTTGGTTCCAGGGTGACGGTTGGCTGTTCCGCAAATTACACCATCTGTGCTCCCGGGAGCACAGATTGACCATGAAGTGCCTGCCCTATGGAGACCGAAGTGAGCGTGACCGGTCCATCCCCACAGCGATTGGAGAGGCGCAGCCGCACCTTGCGGCAGATTGTCCATCTGCACGCAGGTGGACAATCTGCTGCAAGGTGCGGCTGCTCAGAGCGGCCGGAAGCATTCGTGTGGGGGCTGCATACCATGTCCCCACCCAATTCATCTGGTCAGAGGGTGCTACATTCGTCATACAGGGCACCATCCTTTCACAAAATCATTCTTCTTCTCATACAAAAACTCTCCCACCCTCTTTTCAGAACCTTCGTGTTCAGGCAGTGAGAACGATCTTGGCACTACCGCCCTTTTCAGCGATGGCCTGTGCTTGGGCGGCATTGGAAAGCGGCATAATGCGCTCGATGGGGATCATCAACTTACCGTCGCGTACCGCCTCTGCGTAGTGCTGCAGGATTGTCACTACGTTGGGTTGGTCGGGTTGCCCAAAAACGATAGTGATGCGGATGGTAGGATGAAGCGCAGCGTTTTGTGGCTCCCGCATTGGGAAGCAGCCAAACGTACCATCTGGCTTGACTCTAGCAAGCAGCTTGTCGGCGAGGTCTCCACCAACTGCATCGGCGACGCAGTCTACTGGACCGAGTTGGTCAATCGCTGCGTCATCATCGATGGCGATAGCCTCGCTCACTCCGGGGAGTTGCTGTGCGGCGTCAAGTCGTCTGCCACGAACACCAGCAATGACGCGAGCACCGATTTCCGCTGCCGCGAAGACCGCTGAGCGACCGACAGAACCTAACGCTCCAGTGATGAGCACGGTCTGACCCGGTTGGACGTTGGCACCATGCCGTATCAAGTTATCGCCCGTGAGAGTGACCAGGGGTAGCGCGGCAGCAGTGGTCATTTCTAGGCCAGCAGGAATTTTGACGAGAGTGGAGGCTGGGACGATGCACAGTTCGGCATAGCTTTTCAGCGCCACCGCCATGACGCGGTCGCCAAGATCGAAACCTGTGACGCCCTCGCCGACCTCGACAATGGTGCCTGCGAGGTCGCAGCCGGGGATGTAGGGGAACTCTATCGGAAGGATGTCCTTGACTGCGCCGGATCGTACCAGCCAATCGGCAGGGTTGATGCTGGTGGCCGCGACGCGCACAAGCACCGAGCCTTCGGCGGGTCTGGGATCTGCGACGTCTTCATGGGTGAGATTCGACGCGGGACCGTATTCATGGAGAACGATTGCTTTCATGCTTTCTCTTGCTTTCTTGAGAACTGTTCATGATTGAACAGACGATGTACTTCATCTATCGGGAGTGTATAATAGGAGGCAGATTTTAACGAGAGACGAGTTTATTCAGGAACTGGCACTTCCTGTTTCCGGTTCCATGACTGAATGGAGTATGCTGCATGGCTATGAATCAATTGGAGTTGGATCGTCATCGCGAATTAGCCGCGTTCTTGCGCAGTCGGCGTGCTCGCATCGTGCCGGAACAGGTGGGATTGCCGCGAGGGATGCGCAGGCGTACGCCTGGCTTACGGCGGGGAGAAGTAGCTTTGCTCGCTGGAGTCACCCCCGAGTGGTATAGTCGGCTAGAACAGGGGCAAGATATTCATGTCTCTGTGCAATTATTAGAAAGCCTGGTCAGCGTCTTGCAACTGGACGCGGATGAACGCACGCACTTGTTTTTGCTGGCCCTCAGACAGCCGCCGCCCGTGGAGACGTTTGCGCTAGTGACGATCAACCCGACCTTCCAGCAGTTTCTCCAGCAGCTCGGCACAACTCCCGCCTGCGTGATTGATGCGCGCTTGAATGTTCTGGAGTGCAATGCAGCCTTTCAGGCAGCCATTGGCGGCTACTCGGCCACAGTGTCTGAACGAGAGCGGAACATGATTTGGCGGCTCTTCACGCCTCCTCTGGTGCAGCAAGGAAGTGAGGAGTGGGAGAAAGTAGCACGCATGTTTCTCGCGCAATTTCGCGCTGGCTATGGTCGTTTCATCAACGATCCCTGGTGGGGTACACAGATCGCAGAACTCGCGCGTATCAGTCCAGCATTTCGGGAATTATGGGGCCATCACGACGTACGGAACAGGTCGGGAGGATGGAAATCAATCCATCACCCGCTCGTCGGAGAACTGACCTTCGATTTTTTCTTGCTCCAGCCGGTCGATTCGGAGCACCTGCGGCTGCTGATGTATTCGCCTCGGAGCAATTCTGGGACTACCGAGAAAATCGAGCGTCTTCTCGCCTTAAAAGGGTAGAGGAAGCACATCGTCTCAAAGGCCATTTCTAGCCATGAACGCGAGCCATGCACCCTGGAGAAGGTATTCCTTTTCCTATTGAATTATCTCTCAACAACCGAACGGCTTATCCGTCAGCATCACTGCCAGGGTCCGTAAACGCTTCATGGCGAGGTTTCTTACGTTTCTATCTGCCATAGTAACGCATGTAACGTATAACTATCTAAATCAGAAGAGAAAGTAGCATTGCCAAGAAATCCAAACAAGATACGAAGTGTTTCTCTCCCACGACTAATATGAGATTTGACAGTTCCCTCAGGAAGTTGTAACATCCGAGCGATTTCGGAGTAGCTGTATTTTTTAATACAATGAAGACGTATTGCCGTTCGATAGGGTTCTTGTAGAATATTGAGGAGCGTTTCAAGGTTTATTGCTGAATGCAGGAAAACCTCTGCTTGACCTAGCACCGAGGTACGTGGAAAATAGGACATAGGGAAAACGAGCAGAAACAGTAAAATATGCCCTTTCCGTATTACGCTGATATCTCCTCCGAATCCTCGCTCTGCTCCGAGTGCGAATCAGTGAAGGTCTTTTCCTGGGCGGAGAGAGGAGCTATCGGTCGGAGTTTGAGAGTATACTCTCCGAAGCGCTGGAGATGCTCGGTCATATACACTGACAGGTGGGCAACATCTTCTGGCTGAACTGGATAGCCACGTTGCTTCAATTGCTCTAAGGCTTCCGTCAAATCAACCACATTATCAAAAAGAACTTTTCCGGCGTCTGCAAGGAGCAAGCCAGCATTCGCCTGAGCATCTCTCTTTTGGATATATGTGCGAAGCGAGTAAACCCCCCTCGAGCGCAAGCAACTCACGGTCGTTCTCACGCTTCTTCTCACGCTGTGCCAGTA
>CAZZVE010000319.1:0-3476 GCA_964657325.1 uncultured Ktedonobacterales bacterium | reverse complement strand
CTGCTCAAGCTAAAAGCACCCACGGTCTCGCATCATCTAGCGAAACTGAAAGAGCTAGACCTTGTGGGTATGCGTTCGGATGGTAACACACACTACTACTGGCTCAACACCGAAGCTTTGCGCACCACCAATAAGCTGTTGCTGACTCCGCAAAAAATGGCATCGTTGGTTGATGATGTCGAGGGTGATGCATGGGAGCGGAAAATTCTGAGAGACTTCTTTGAGGGAACACGTCTCAAAGAGATTCCTGCCAGCCCGAAGAAACGCTCAGTTGTTCTCAGATGGTTGGCAAACCAGTTCGAGTACGGGGTGTTCTACAAAGAAGCTCAAGTAAACGAGATTTTGCAACGTCATCACGAAGACTCAGCCTACTTGCGCCGTGAGCTTATTAGCATCAGTAGCGGATTGATGCAACGCGACAAAGGGATATACTGGCGTGTCTCGCCCGAACTCGCCGATACGGAGAAAAGGCAGGTTGTGCTCAAGAATGTGCTGGATACGTTCGAGCGTGACACAGTGTACAGCGAAGAACAAGCAAATGAACTCGTTCGTCAGCAGTCGCCCGACTATCCGTACCTCTTACGTGCGCTCATTGAAGAAAACATGCTACAGCATGATAGTAAGGGTTATTGGAGATTGCCGCGAAAGGTGAATTTGTAAAATTGTCAGGTATATTTAGGGCAAGGAAAATTTTCATGCCCTAAATACACCCGACAATTTGGAAAAGCAGAGTGTGTAACCGTTCTGACTCATCAACACGTATACTATACAGTATCCCTTTTTTACCTTTCCTCTAGGTAGGAAATGCACTTGTACATCCCCTGATAGTTGAAGCGAGAACGAGAACAGGAGAAGCACATGGCAAGTAGACCTCTAAGCGACCTCTGGCGCATCAAACCCGTAGACCTCATCCTGAAACAAAGTGGCGACAAGGAGCATGGACTCAAGCGCACATTGACTGCATTCAGCATTACTCTACTAGGTGTTGGTGCCATCGTCGGTACTGGTATCTTTGTGTTGACTGGCGTTGCGGCTGCGAAGTACGCTGGCCCCGGACTCATATTTTCATTCATTGTTGCTGGCATTGTAAGTGGTCTGGCGGCCATTTGTTACGCCGAATTTGCTAGTACTGTACCTATCGCTGGCAGTGCATACACGTATTCCTATGCAACGTTGGGCGAATTAGTTGCCTGGATTATTGGCTGGGACCTGATTCTAGAGTATGCTGTTGGTGCTGGTGCTGTGAGTATTGGTTGGTCAGGCTATATTGTTGATCTATTAAAAGGCGCATTTGGCATTGTGCTACCTAAAGCACTGACCGCATCACCTTTCTCTGGCGGCATTGTCAACTTGCCAGCCGTTCTGATAATTCTAGCGGTCACAGCTTTGCTCATTCTTGGAACTTCGCAAAGCACAACCGTCAACAACGTCATTGTTTTCGTCAAACTAGCGGTGATCCTGTTCTTCCTCATTGTAGGCTTTGGACATATCAATGCCGCGAACTGGAATCCATTTCTTCCCTTCGGTGTTGGTGGTATTCTGCGTGGAGCAAGCATCATCTTCTTCGCTTACATCGGCTTTGATCAAATCTCGACCTCAGCAGAGGAAACGAAAAACCCTGAAAAAGCATTGCCGATTGGCATCTTTTTAAGTCTCTTGATTTGCACAGTTCTCTACATTGCGGTGACAGCCGTTCTCACAGGAATAGTTTCGTATAAGAAGCTTGATGTCGCTTCTCCAGTGTCGCATGCGCTCATCTTGTTGGGCCTGAACACTGCTGGCTCGATTATATCAGTTGGCGCGGTCTGCGGTTTGACGACGGTATTAATTGTGCTTCTCTATGGTCAGAGTCGCATCTTTTTCTCAATGGCGCGCGATGGTCTACTTCCTGGTTTGTTCTCGCGCGTGCATCCGCGCTTCCGTACACCATACCTATCAAGTTTGATTGTCGGTGTGGTTGTTGCAGCAATAGCTGGTTTTATCCCAATTGATGTTGTTGCAGAACTAACTAATATTGGAACACTCTCAGCATTTGTGCTCGTCTCGGTTGCAGTATTAGTTCTGCGGCGAACACAACCTGATCTAAAGCGTGGATATCGCGTCCCGTTTGTACCGTTTATTCCTATCCTTTCCATCCTCGCATCGTTTGTGCTGATAGTGAGTCTACCACTTGTCACCATTATTCGCTTCTTTGTCTGGCTAGCTATTGGTCTGCTCGTGTACTTCCTCTATAGCCGTAGAAAGAGTCATCTGGAAGAGGGGTATGTGGAACCAGAGAACAATGAGGAAGCTGTGATAAACGACGCTTCATAGCGCAATAGCGAGAAAAAAAGAGGAGGTTGTACAAATGCGTTTGTACAACCTCCTCTTTTTTTCTCGCTATTGCGCTACCGTTTCACTTTTGACAACTAACTGTGCCTCAGTAGCTTCCTGAGCATCGCGCTGTGTTCGCCTTTGTTCTCCATGGTTACGTGCACGGCGTGAGTAGAGCATTGTCCAGAGCATGACGCCCCCAAAGGCTATATACCACACAATTGGTAAGATCACGACGGATTGTGCTATCGTTAGCGTGAACGCGAGGTAAGTACGTACCGTCACTTCGAGCAAAAAGACGATACCCCATACGAGTGTCGTTAAACGCATAACATAGCGGAACTCAGGATATTGCCACATACTGTTAAAGTTAGCGACCTTTTCTGGCACATTGCCTGTCACAAACTGACGTGCGAAGTAGAAACCAAGTGGCCTGGGGAAGAGTAGTGAGACAAGATATGCCAGCCCAAACGCTCCTGTGAAAAAGGACTCACGTATGAGTAGCAAGCGTGGACTACCGCCAAACATAATGAGAATGATATTCACTACGATAGAAACAAGTGCAATACCAGCAATAATATCGACCTGCCCCTTACGTGCCACGCCTATGATTGTATCAAGCATAGGAGGTACACCAGAGAGGACTAAGGCCCAAAAGTCCGAGAGAGAAGTATAGCTCTTTAGAAGCTGAAAAATGATAATTGGAAGTATGCCATTAACGACGACGCTATAGGTGATACCGAGAATTGTTGCACGCATTTTTGCTTTTTTCGTGTCTGTCGGATTGCTATTTGCCATGTTCGTTACCATGATCGTTCCTATCTTTCTATTACTATAAGTTTCGTAACATATGAAGTAGTATTCTCTTATGGAAGAAGTATAAAAGAAATGCGAAACTATAGTGAGTGCGGAAAGGCATATTCTTCTATCATGACGAAAGTCATAGTTACATATATATAGACGCTATAATAGGAAATGATAAAAAATAAAGAACTTTGTTACGGGAAGGAGTTTATATTGTACAATACACAACAACGCAACTACTGGCCTACACGTGATTGGAAAACAAAAACACCACAAGAGGTTGACATCAGCTCTGAACGGCTGAACCAACTACATGATTACGCTCAAAGCGTCGAAACATTGCATAGCATTCTCATTGT
>CAZZVE010000318.1:0-3478 GCA_964657325.1 uncultured Ktedonobacterales bacterium | reverse complement strand
TTCCTTATACACGGACTGCACTATACACCTGCTTGCGCCGCGTCGTCAACGAAATAGTTCTTTCGTTGCCTCGCCTGTAGCCTATTGAGATAAGTATACTGACAAGAAACCACGTACTGAAGAAAGGTACTCCTGTTTCTTCGTACGCACTTCAAAGAACGCGAACTCTTCTGCCCGCCGGACATCGCGACTGGTTGGCGACAGAGCAATCACTTGCTCAGGTACCACTTCCTCTTTCCCATACTCAGGAAGGGATGTGGTCATTTCCCTCCGACAACCCCTCAGCTAACGCTTCCTCATTCAAGAACTCTTTAGAGCGTTTTATAACTTCCAAGGTAAATGCAACGAGCGCATGTTCTTTCATCGCAACTCTCAGCTGGGGAGTTTCAATGTCTATCGGTCTAAATCCATTAAGGAGTGTAAAATATTTGGTTGAAAGTGCGATTTTTTCTCGCTCTTGTTCATCCTGCGTGAATTGAGCATAACCTTTAGCAATGGCTTTTGCATATGCTAAGCGAATGAGTATTGCATCTGCAAATGCTTCTTCCTTAATCATATGTATGTTGCTATCAACAGTACGATGAAGATAATTCTCAATAGTTTCTGGGCGACGATATACTACCAAGGGAAGTTTTACAAGAAGAGGCTCAACACTTCTTGTGAATTAAGAGGAGGATTGTATCTTGAGCTATCTGTGTTGCTATTGGAGCCAACGCCAAGGTCATTTTGTGTACTCGATACGTCAAACCCTTCAGAATCAGCTTGCTCTAATTTAGTTTTGGCTTGATGAACTTCATCTTCCATGAATAACTCAGTACTCCTAGCGATAGGACAATTGTTCTCATCAAATCCCCATATCCTATAGAGTTGTACTAACTTATAGAATGCTGGATTTTCCTCTTTCATATTTTTCTATCTCCTTCACTGCTCATTCTCGGCGTATCGTCCGGCAGTGTAGCAGATTCTAATGGTTCGTGCTAGTAGCTTCTTCAATTTTATAGCGCAAGAGATATGTCTGGAAAACGAACCAGCCTGTTGAAAAACCCTTTGTTGAGCTTATAGAATCATAGATAAGTTATACGTTGCACTGCATGTGTGTCCTCAAAGGCAAGTAGAAAAGAGAAAGAGCCTCTTTCAGGAAAAGGGAAGGGATGAGGTTGACAAGAGATGGAAGGGTGTCGTGCAATGGTGGAGGAGGAGCAACAAGCATGATGGGTTTCAAAAAACGGGCTTTTGCCCCCTTGGTCGCCGTTTCCTTAGAGGGACTGGTTCCCCAGGATCATTTTTACCGACATCTACAAACAGTCCTGGACCTCTCGTTTGTCTATGAACTGGTGCGTCCCTACTACGCCGTTGCTGGACGACCCTCCATTGATCTCGTTGTGTTTTTCAAACTCCAACTGGTGATGTTCTTTGAAGACATCCGCTCCGAACGCTTGCTCCTGCGCCAGGTCGCGGATCGACTGAGGTACGCTGGTACGTGGGATACAATTTGGATGAGCCACTTCCCGATCATTCGACGCTCAGCAAGATCCGTCTGCGCTCTGGTCTTGCGGTGTTTCGGCGGTTCTTCGAGGCGATTGTCGAACAGTTCAGCAGGCAAAGCTGGTGTGGGGCAAAGAACTGTACTTCGACTCCACACACGTCCACGCGAACACCGATCTGGACTCCCTTGCCCCTCGTTTTGCGGTCGAGGCACGAGAAGCGGTCCGGGAGCACCTCGATGCCCTTTTTGCGTCAGAACCAGCACCGTGTGAGCCGGCCGAAGAAAGCCTCATGGATGCACCACTTCCCGAACCTCTCCCACAGGACGCTTCTCGCTCGCTGCCCACACCTCTGCCCGTCGTGCTCTCAGAGACACAACGTGAGGAAATTGTGGTGGAGAACGCTGCCCGACACAACTGGATCGCCCAGGAAGGGCGGCAGCAGCGCGAGATCCGTGGTTCCTATCAACGGACGTCAGACGTTCGGATCAGCACCGCTGATCCTGATGCCACGCCGATGCGCCTCAAGGCAGGAGGAACTCATCTGGGCTATCATACCCAATATTTCGTCGATGGAGGCAAACGTCGTCTCATTCTCGCCGTCCTGGTGACTCCCGGAGAGGTGATGGACAATCATCCCATGCAGGACCTGCTCTGGCACACCTGTTTTCGTTGGCACCTGAGGCCTAAACAGGTTACAGCTGATAGCCTGTATGGAACAGGAGAGAACCTCCAAGCCATCGAAGAGGCCAACATCCGGGCCTACATTCCCGTCGCCGGCAGAGGCCAGCACAACATGGGCTATTACGGACTCGCGCAGTTCATCTATGAGGCCGACCAGGATCAGTATCGCTGTCCCCAGGGCCAGGTCTTGCGGCCAGCGTACCGAATGGAAGGGACCCAGGAGACCCAATACCGCGCGGATGCGGCCATCTGCAATATCTGCCCAGTGAAAGCCGAGTGCACCGAAAGCCCTCGTGGTCGGCATGTCCATCGCTCCTTTTTTGCCGACTCTGTGGAACGCGTCAAAAGCTATCAGCAGACCTTCGCCTACCAAAAAGCCTTGCGCAAGCGTCAGGTCTGGGTCGAACCACTGTTCGGGGAAGGCAAACAATGGCATGGAATGGGGCGTTTTCGCTTACGGCGCCTCTGGAGGGTCAACGGTGAAGCCCTCATGATTGCCACTGGTCAGAATCTTAAACGCTTGCTCCAAAAGCGAGGATGGGGACGACGTCCATTTCCTGCTGAGGCAGGAGCTGGAGTTCCTGCGCCGAGGAGTGAAACCGATATATTCCTCAAAGAGACACTCCTCACGAGTCGCAGTGCGAGTGTCGCCCAAGCAATCTTGTCTCCTTACGATGTTGCCAGAGCATGCTTCGAGACAGACAGGAGCCGATTTTCTTTCGCTCTGCCTGTAGTATCGTTGTCTCTCTTTCAAAAGGACTCTTCTGTCCACTTTCTCCCTGCATTTTGCTCGTTTCTCTAATGGAGGCCAGTCCTGAAAGAGTCCAGCATCTATCTTCTCTTCTAAGCTCATCATTTTAGTTTTTCAACAGGCTGGAAGGTTTTCTGAACTCTTCCTTATACCTTCATAAACACGCCCTTTTTTGTCTTTTTACTCATTTACAAAGAGTATTCCATTTTGCTTACACTTTCACATACGTTTCTGTACAATAGGCACATCGTTCTATGCTACGTCGTACTTTTTCGTCACTTTCAGACTGATAGGTCTATCCCTTTCCCCGTACACAAAGAAGATCGGCACATAGACGTGACACAACCCACGTTGGTGTGGTTATCAAAAAAATATGCTTTCAGCATAGTTTTTCTCTTTACAATCTTGCTTTCAGCATCTATACTTGACCAAAAGAGATACACGAGCAATTGGCCTATCAGTGTGAGAATGACGATACGTCTACCCTGGACTGACGGCGAACTGAAACCAAACGAGGAGGTCATAATGAGAGTTGTTTTCGTACACGGGGCATGCGTCA
>CAZZVE010000317.1:0-3570 GCA_964657325.1 uncultured Ktedonobacterales bacterium | reverse complement strand
GCTCGCGAGCCGAGCCATATACCTACCCAATGCTCTTTTATGGCATGTAGGTTTTTCTTATTCCCTGAAATTCACACCTCTTGGTGCTAACGGCAGCTCGGCACCTACTTGCTGCAAAAGACCCTCTAAACCACCACCGACGACTGGCTGCATCTCCATACGTGTTACTTTGTTCTCGTTATTGACATGAAAGGTTGTTTTCGTCTGGGCAAGCGTCACAGCTAGTCCAGTTGGTTCAATTGTTTGTATACCCAGTACAGGAAGCTCAAGTTGATTCAAGTGTGTCCCCGTGATCTCTATCTCGACCTGCACGGTACCATCTTCTTCATTTAACTCATCCGCCATGTTAAAGGAGAGGTCAGGCATGGATGCAAGCAAGTTGCTATAGGTCGAGAGAAATTGATTTTTGTTAAGTTCTTTGGGCGCAAAACCACTCATCACAAAGTCATCCGACATAGTATCCGCCGCTAGCTCGATGTCGCCCGATTGGAGCGCGGTCATATATGTATTTACAGCATCTATAGCACTCATAAAATAACCCTTCTTTCTTTATGTAAGTCTACACTATTGTATAACGATTAAGATGACAAGTGCATGACAGGGGCAAGCCCTGTCACTACTATACACGATATCTCGTGGTTTGCCACGTAGTGGCATCACGTCGTATAGTAGTGACAGGGCTTGCCCCTGTCATGTTCCCAACTTATCGTGCAAGCCTATTTGTGATGTATTTAATCTAATCGGAAATCCTGTTAAATAACTACAAGGAGCTACGGATGGCAGTACGAGCAGTCGTATTTTCCGCACCTGAACAGACACCAGAATTGCGTGAGTTCGCAGAACCAGTGCTAGAGGATGGCTCGGTACTTTTAGAGACGATTGCCTCAGAGGTGTGTGGAACCGATGTGCATCTTTTTCATGGGCGACTTGCAGGCGTACCATATCCTATTATTCCTGGTCATGTCAGCATCGGGCGCGTATTACGAGTTCAGGGTGATGTACAGGATGTAGAAGGCGAACTCATACAGGTAGGAGAGGTCGTGACCTTCCTGGATGTCCATCGAACCTGTGGCAAGTGCTGGTATTGTCTTGTCGCAAAGGCTTCTACACGCTGTCCCGAACGTCGCGTCTATGGCATCACTTATTCGGCAAATGATGGTTTACTTGGTGGATGGAGTGAGCGGATTGTCTTGCTTCCAGGGGTACATATTGTGAAGTTGCCGCCAACGTTACCAGCAGAGGTATTTATGGCAGGTGGTTGTGGTCTGCCTACAGCACTCCATGCGGTACAACGTGGAGAGATAACATTTGGTGATGTTGTTGTTGTACAGGGTGCGGGTCCCGTTGGACTATGCACCGTCGTGTTAGCGCAACTGCAAGGAGCGAGCAAGGTTATTGTCGTGGGCGGACCAGCACATCGCCTGGCAATAGCTCGCGCAATGGGGGCTGACATGACAATTGATATCGCCGAACATAACCAGGAAGAGCGTTTACAGCTTGTGCGTGAAGCAACAGGTGGGCGTGGCGCGGATATCACGATCGAGGCAACAGGTGTGCCTATAGCGGTCGCGGAAGGGCTGCGTTTTACACGTGATGCAGGTACACTTGTTGTAGTGGGTCAATATACCGATCATGGCACGGTCACGATTAACCCACATACTGAACTTAACAGACCACACCTCCAGGTACGAGGTTGCTGGGGAAGTGATTTTGGACACCTGTATCGTGCCGTACGGACAGTGGCACGTCATGCAGAGCGTTTCCCCTGGCAAGCCATGATAAATGGTCGTTATAGTTTGGACGAAGCTACTCATGCTTTACAAGCTACAGAACGACAGGAAAGCGTCAAAGCCCTTATCCTGCCAAATGGCGCAATATAAGGTGTATATGGACAATGGCTCTTGCCGTCTTTGGCGGCAAGAGCCATTGTCCATATACACCTTATATCTTTAACTCTCAACAATATCGACGGCGATGATGGTGTCGCCGGGTTGACGATCACGACCTGGATCGCGCTCACGAATAGCGTTAAGCGTATCCAAGCCTTGTGTGACCTGACCAAAGACCGCGTGCTTGCCGTTCAGGTGTGGTGTTGGACCATAGGTGATAAAGAACTGACTTCCATTGGTGTTGGGGCCAGCATTTGCCATCGACAGAGTACCAACCTTATCGTGCTTAATATCGAGCGCACTGGCCTCATCACGGAACTTATAACCAGGACCACCGGAACCTGTACCTGTTGGATCGCCGCCTTGCACCATGAAGCCTTTGATGACACGGTGAAAGGTTGTGCCATTATAGAAACCCTCACGGGCAAGAAAGACAAAGTTGTTGACGGTCACAGGAGCCTTACTCGCAAAGAGTTCAATCTGAATATCGCCTCTGCTGGTATGCATAATCGCCGTATACTTCTTTGACGGATCGATCTGCATCTCTGGCTGTGTCTTATATGAGTTTGCCACGAAATTTCTCCTTCCATAGGTGTAACAACAATATGTTACACGGGCAGGACAACACCAACGTTGTCCCTACAACACTTTTTCAGAGGATTACGCCTGCACCACAATCACATGATTCATGACATCAGGTGTGACACTCTTTGTAGACGCGTCATCGCCGGGGCCTTGAATTTTCTGTGCAATAGCAAGTCCCTGCACAACATGTCCAAAGAGATTATACGACTTCGGCAGAGAAGTATCATCACCTGTACAGATGAAAAACTGACTTCCATTGGTATTGGCACCCGAATTTGCCATTGCGAGTGTGCCCACTGTGTATGTGCCCTTCACAGGTTCATCAGCGAATTTGTAGCCGGGACCGCCAGTACCACGCTTGTTCGGATCTTTGCCTAGCGGGTCGCCTGTCTGAATGATATGCAGTCCGGTACCTGTTTGAATGACACGGTGGAAGACCATGCCATCATAAAACTTGTTTTGTGCCAGGAACACAAAATTATTGACCGTGTTGGGCGCAAGGCTGGGATCAAGTTCGACCACAATCAAGCCACGATTAGTGTTGATGCCAGCGCAATAGGTCTTCTTGGTGTCAATGCTCATTGTTGGAGGTGTAGCGTAGCTATGTTTTGTCGCATCAAATGTCGCCGTATTTGGAGCTGCCGATGTGTTTGTAATCTTGCTCACAATGCTTGAGGCAGCACAAACAGATGTCGTGGTTGCTTTCGTTTTTGCTACTGGTTTCGGTAAGGCAAATGGACCGACATGATAATAATATAATGTGTAAATACCCAGGCCGATAATAAGTAGAGTTAGTACTGTTGCCCAGGGATAGCGTGCCAGTCCTCGCGCAGGTGGTTTATAGCCCGGTGAGCGTCGTATTGGCGACTCCTTCACCTCTAGCTTTGGTAACTGGGTGGCGTGAGCCTTCGCTATTTGTGCCGCACGTTTGGTAGCGGCTCGTTTTGTCGTCTTTGGCATAGGATTTTTGCAGATGCTCCTTCTTCGTTACGCGGTCTTTCTTGTGACTCACGTTGCCCATAGATTTGTTTCCGCTTATAATAACGTTCTCATCCACTTGGGTCAAGTCCTTGATAATAAATGTTGTGCTGCAATT
>CAZZVE010000316.1:0-3645 GCA_964657325.1 uncultured Ktedonobacterales bacterium | reverse complement strand
GTCATGATTCACTACGTATATCCTATCTTCCCTTTCCAATTCCGCTCTGCTATACACGCGTTTGTTTTATGTATTAAGTTCAACAGCTTCTTATTGTTTCTTCGCCACCTTCCAACATTCTTTAGCGATTTCCCAGTCCTCCTCGGTATGCACAATCAGGACGCGTACATCCGAATCGTCGGTTGAGATTTCTGCATCGGCGGGTGATTGTTGATTTTTCTCTGCATCCAACTTGAGGTTGACGAAACCAAAGCCTTGGCACACCTCAGCACGTATCTGGTCAGCATGTTCGCCAACACCGCCTGTGAACGAGATTACATCGACACCGCCGAGTACGGCAATCATCGCGCCAATAAAGTAGCGCAAGCGATAGACGTAAATATCGAGTGCCAGCTTTGCGCGTTCATTGCCTTGTTCAATCGCCTTCTGTATCTGGCGCACATCGTTAGAAATGCCGGAAATACCCTTGAGGCCCGACTCTTTATTTAAGATTGAATCGAACTGATCGGCAGTATAGCCCTTTTCACGTTGCAGGTAAATGAGAATGCTAGGGTCAATCGTTCCTGAGCGACTACCCATCATGACGCCCTCAAGTGGTGTGAAACCCATTGTCGTATCAAAGCTCTCCCCATTGCGTATAGCCGCGAGCGAACAGCCATTGCCGAGATGACAGTTGATGATGCGCAGGTGCGCCTCGTCTTCCTGCAAAATTTGTCCGATGCGCTCAGTACAATACTGGTGGCTGATACCGTGAAAGCCATAGCGACGAATACCCTGTCCATACCACTCATAGGGACCAGGATAGACAACTGTTTCCATTGGTAGCGTCTTGTGGAAGGCGGTATCGAAGACCGCGACCTGTTGCGTCTTGTCGCCAAACACATGCTCAACCGCCTCGATACCTTCGAGATTGACGGGATTGTGGAGCGGAGCGAACGAGGCGTATTTTTGGATGTCATCTTTGACTTTCTGGTCGATGAAGATACTCTCGCGGTAATCGGGACCGCCATGCACAACACGGTGTCCCACGATATCAATATCCGTTGGCGCGTTGAGCACCTTCGTCTCGCCAGTCCAAATTGTTTGAAGCATTTGCTCGATTACCTCTGGACGCGAATCAGCTGATACCTCTTGGTGTACTCTTCTGCCGCTACCTGTCGAGATGTCGAGCGAGGCCGACCCCTTGTCCTTTGTCCAATCAGCATCGGCGGCCCATAAAGGCTCTGGCGCGGAGCCTGGAAGGGTCTCGCCAATCTCATACAATCGACTCTTCTGACTGCTTGAGCCTGCGTTCAACACAAGTATTTTCATCTTTATATCCTTTTAACATCCAATATCCAACAGACGATTGTGAGACATGACAGGGGCAAGCCCTGTCACTACTATATGCGGACGAGCGTAGCAAGCCACGCCGTGGCGGTTAGTATAGTAGTGACAGGGCTTGCCCCTGTCATGCACCACATGGCTCAATACACAATTACAAATTCAACAATTTTATCCCGATGCGTATGGGATCGAGTGTTTTTGTGTCTCGACAAAAGCCAAAACCGAAGGGTATATATGCTAGTACGCATGCGGGGAAGAGGATGTGACATGCTAAAAGCGTAGGTGATATTCTGTAAGCATCGAATTACACTCCTATCAAGCAAAGGATACTTCATGGTCAAAACATCTCTTCACATGGTACAGGTAGGAACGTATCGTGTGCGCTATCAGACAGTTGGGGAGGGTGAACCTATTGTGCTTGTGCATGGCTTGTCTGGCTCTACCCTGTGGTGGAGACGGAACGTACCAGAACTCGCGGAGCACTACAGAGTCTATCTTGTCGATCTACCAGGGTTCGGCGCGGCAAGGCATAGATACGGGCGGTTTGCGCTCAAGCAAGCGGGAGACTGGTTGCTATCGTGGATGGATGCGATAGGTTTGAAGCAAACACATCTTATCGGGCACTCGATGGGTGGCTATATTTGCATGTGGATTGCCGCTCACCGACCCGATGTCGTCTTACGGCTTGTACTGGTTGATCCTGCCTTCAAAGCGCGCACACGTAGCGTTTTGGGCTATACGCTTCCTCTGCTTGAAGCCGTACGCTATCTCACGCCGCGCTTCTTCCCTATTCTGGCGTATGATAGCTTACGTGCTGGTCCCATCACATTGTTAAAGGCGACACGAGACCTCATCGCACTCGACATTAGCGAAGAGATTCAAAGCATCAAGGAACCTGTTCTGCTCATATGGGGCGAGAACGATACACTCGTTCCACCATCACTTGGGCATATGCTACGTGAAGAACTTCCCAATGCTCGCCTCTTGATGCTTAAACACGCCGCCCACGTCGCCATGTTCGACCAACCACAAAAATTCAACGCCGCCGTCAATGCTTTTTTGAGCGGGGAGGAGATTGGGGAATGATGGATTACGCGTTTACGTAATTGACTAAGAAATGTCTGCAGGAAGCAATGTATCACATCCTTATAGAATCTACAGGTGGTCGTTAGGGTGTGCTAAAATAGACTCTAAATGCATCAAGATAAGAATTGTTGAGCTTGCCATGAAGAAAAAAAGGTCATCGCTGGCATGACAGGGCTTGCCCCTGTCATGTTCCCCACAGGTCGATATGCGATCACAAACCCAGCAATTCTTATCTTGATGCATACAAGGTGTGCTAAAGCAGACCCTTTTCCAAATATGCTATAGTCTTGGTAGTCTATCTAGGAGGTATTATTCAACATGTCTTCGCCAGTGTGCTAGGGAACACAATCAGTAAATACCTGTATTGCTTAATCAACCGATAGATAATTCCGTTTGTTGTCGGTTGCACCTGACTGTTCCCATTTCCTTGCACACACACATACAGGAGCGAAGATCATGCATTTCTCTTCTAAACAAGAGCGGTTACGTCAACTGCTCAAAGAACAATATGCATCGCTACAACAGACATTTCCTCACAACAGATACCATAGCTTACTTGCCCTTGTCCGCGCCAGCAACCGTCATTATCTTGAAGCGCAGCAAAACAACAACGCTTATCATGTATCTCCCATCGCGTTAGGTTTGCAGAAAGCACTTTCTTTGTGCTTCTCGACAGAAAATGTCAGCGTAGATACGCCAACTGATCCGCTTGACACATGGGCCAACTCTACCCTACAAGCATGTGCTCGTCTTGCTGAGGCAGAACGTATACTTGAGTACTGCGATAGCGGCTTCATGCGAATGCAGCAGGGCAATGATGCAGACTACAATGCCTGGATTGCCAGCAAAAAGATGCCCACTGAATGGCGTGAGCATGAGGACCTTATAGAGTGGACGAACTCTCTCAAGCAGGCATATGCCACTGAGTGGGATATGCTGTACGCTGAAAAAACACACATTCAGCAACAACTTGCTGCCTTCGTTACGCAGTGGGATAAGCAATCATTTCCTCTATACAAAACGACGCGAACAATCGACGACTACTATCAGCGTCTAGGAGCACTACATGTTAAGAGCATGATTGCTTATACTATGTATCCCGCTTCTACGCGCATCGGTGGCTGTACGTTCGCAGTCTATCGAGATGTGCTTGGCATGCTGATGAGTCTTGCTCTAAAACACTTGGATATCTGTAGGGACCGATTTATCGCGTCCTCGTCGGTGATCGATTGC
>CAZZVE010000315.1:0-3760 GCA_964657325.1 uncultured Ktedonobacterales bacterium | reverse complement strand
TGACAGGGCTTGCCCCTGTCATGCTACTTACCAAGCCGATTAAAGCAAACTATTCTAATTGATACATAACATTTGCGACGGCCACAAGTGCGGCGGTTTCTGCTCTTAATATACGTTGTCCCAATGTCACCGCTTGAACACCGTTTTGTTGTGCTAGTTGTATCTCTTCGGATGTCAGACCGCCCTCTGGTCCAATAAATAGCACAACCGCTTTCTCCTTCTGCTTCCCTACTTGTAATACATCACGCAAACTCTGACCGTGTTCTTCCTCCCACGGTATAAGCGCGAGGGCATCAGAGGGTATTTCATTCAATGCCTGTTTTAATGGGCGAATAGGCAGAAGTTCCGGTAAACGCGAACGTCCACATTGCTCTGTTGCCTCCTGAATAATGCGCTGCCAGCGTGCTATTTTTGATGGGCCGGCATCCTCCAAACCTGTGGTAGAGCGACGACAGAGTATCGGCGCGAACACTGATACGCCAAGCTCTGTCCCCTTCTCTAATATCCACTCAAAACGGGCGGACTTGAGCAGTCCTTGACACAACATAATGCGTATAGATGACTCGCTTTTCCCTGCCCGTCGCTCTACTACCTGCACTTCAACGAGTTTGCGCTCGGTTCGTGTAACCTCCACCACAAACTCATCGCCACTATTATCCAGCAGCACGAGTTGTTCGCGACTATGCAGGTGCAGTACGTCGCGTACTTGATGAGCGACTTTTTCTGGTAGTGTTAGTGTGGTTCCAACTGATGTCGCTTGTAGTCCCAGGGCAGTGTCATGTACAAAAAAGCGATGCATGATCTCTAGCTCCGTCTACGCAGTACAAGAGCCATCCAATCGTCGATCATGACCTGTTCGACCAGTTCGAGACCAGCCGCCAACAGTGGGTCCAGAGCATCGTGTAGTCGAGCCTCGATGATGCCACTCACAACAAGCAAGCCTGCTGGCGAAACGACCTGCGCGAGTTGAGGTGCAATAGAACCAATGATGTGTGCAATAATATTTGCGATGACGAAATCGTATTGCCCAGCCATGCGAGTCGCCTCAGCGTCATCGAGAACACCAAGTACAACCTGAATACGGTCTTGCAGGTTATTCATCTCTGTATTCGCAAGCGTACTTTCTACCGCGACACTGCTATTGTCAATGGCGTAAACGCTTTCCGCACCCAGTTTCGCTGCCGCTATCGCCAGGATACCTGAACCGGTGCCAACGTCAAGCACTTTCATTCCGGCATGGACGCGCTGCTCTACCTGTTCCAGGCACATACGCGTCGTTGGATGAAGGCCAGTGCCGAAGGCCATGCCTGGGTCAAGTGTCAGCACCACCTCATGCGGCTTGGGTGTATATTCTCGCCATGAGGGACGAATAACGAGCCGTTGCCCAATGTGCGTAACATGAAAATAGTCTTTCCATGCATTGGCCCAATCCTCCTCGTTCACCGTGCGTGTCGTTAGTTCACCCACGAAGTGTGAGCCAAGACTGGAAAAATGCCAGAGGCCCTCAGCGATTTTCTGACGTGCCTCCTCTTCCTTACCATCAATCGGCAGATAGGCATGTACGAGCACAGGCTGCCCCGTGACCACACGATATTCCTGTCCCTCGTCAAATAGCTCAATTGGCTCCTCAATTGCTACCCCACCAGAGGTGTGCTGGCTCAAAAGCTCGCTCACCGACTCAATCGCCTCCGGGTGTGCCTGTACCGTCAATTCTAACCAACGCATAAAAAATCCTTTATGGTACTGTAAAACATTTTACAACGTAAAACGGTAGGGACCGATTTATCGCATCCTTGGGGTGGGGTGGTGGGGCAACGGGTGGACGGTGATTTGTAGGTTCCGACGTGTCCCCTCTTCCACCCTAGGGTATAATAAATCGGTCCCTACAGGTTGTAATAATCATAGGTCGTCTTTATCTCGAAACCAAGAGAGAGATACAGACCAAGCGCGTTTGTATTGTGCACGTCTACATCTAACATGATCTCGTTTGGACCTTCATTGCGGATGATACGAATGACTTCTTGTAACAATTGTCGTCCATAGCCCTTGCCACGATACTCTGGACGCACCACGAAGCCATAAATGCCTGTCCGTTGCCCCATTGTGGTAAGACGTAGGCTGCCCACTGGCTCGTCACAACCAACATCTGTCCCACCAAATGTCATGAGATAGAAGCGTTCGTTGTCTTCCTTGATAGATGCGGCAACATATTGTTTTGCCTGTTCGATATCCCCAATGTCGGTTGCCATAATCGACGCGACCGACGCAAAATCGTCTGCGTTGACTGCTTGCCGGATGGTCAAACGCTCGTCAAATATAAGCCGTTCTTGAAACGTTCCTAGCACCATTTCATGCTCTGAAAAGCTTAGCTTCGCATCTATAGCTTGTACAAAGGCCATGCCAGAAGTCGATGTACGCTCACTATTTAGTACAAGCTGCTGTATTCCGCTATGCCTGCTCTCCTCTTTGGCGGCGTATAATAGTCGGCGTGCTATACCCTTGCGTCTCTGTTCGGGGTGAACCATGCCCGTACATTCTTTTTCTGTAGTGCCACGATTGTCTATACCAAGATAGCCAACGAGTTGCCCTTGCTCATAATACAAAAAATCGAGCGTTTCATTTCCCGAACGTTGCCTGAACGTATCTGTGCCGGACAAGCGAATATGTAAATCTTCAAACGCGTTGCAAACGTTAGTAAGTTGTTCGATTGCGTCTATTTCGTCCTCTGTTGGCTTCTGCTTCGCAAATATACCCTGTTTTTCATATTGTGTCATGAGAATTTCCTAAATACAGATGTATGATGAGAAATTGTGTGTAGAGGTCTCATTTTATTATATTCTGGTTCGATTGTACAATCATTGGCTTAGTAAGCAGTTGTGGGGCATGATAGTGACAAGCCCATACGCATCAGGATAAGAATTGCTGGATTTGTAATCGCGTGTCGGGCCGTGGAGATATGACAGGGGTAAGCCTGTCACTACTATATTAACCCTACTGCGTGGCTTTACCACGCGAGTCCGTCTATAGTAGTGACAGGGCTTGCCCCTGTCATGTCTCTACCCTACATAGCAAGCGAGTTTCTATGTAAGTGGGTTACTACGTATAAAAACCTACGCTTGATTTGCCTGATATCTTACCGAACCTCAGGGACGCTTTTCTCTATTGCTTGTGCGGGCTTGTGCGACAACGAACTTGGTGCATTCATGTTGGCCCCATTGTCTACACCGATCCCCAAGCGGTCAACCATTTCGCCACCGAGCCATGCCGTGTACGCACTCAGCAGCAGACCGAGTATCGAGAAGATGAGCGCGAACACAGGGGGATTGCGTAAGGGCGCATAGAGCCGAAACACCCAACCAAAGCCGAACAGGACAAGCACAACAACATTGCCTAGAGAGTGGAATAGCCCTACTCTTTTCGCTCGCGTACCCTCAGGTATAGCGGCCCAATCAATAAAACCAACACCACCAGCCACGATACCACCAATCAACCCACCAACAAGCATCCAGAACCCTATTTCTGACCAATAGCCATTGCCAGTAACGAGATGGATGATATCAAAAATGACTGATGTGACTAACAAGCCGAGTGGAAAAACAATCAATATAGGGTGCGCAGGATGGCCCAATATCTTGGCTTTACTCTCCATGATCTACCTCTCTTAGTGTCATAGAGCATCCTTGCAATACCTCAGCAGGCTCCCAGCCTCCTTGTGTAATGAAACTAAGAGATACACGTTAAAATAGAGGCGTAAGTTACA
>CAZZVE010000314.1:0-3808 GCA_964657325.1 uncultured Ktedonobacterales bacterium | reverse complement strand
CTATGTTACCACGAGGAAGTCCATCTACATGGATTCCTTTGATCTATGCTTCCGCACGTACCACACGCCCCACCAGGAGAAAAGCAATAGGCTCACCGCGAGCAACCCAATAAGTTGATTGAAGCCGACGAATTGCGCGAAGACGCCCGCGAAGAGCAAGATAGGAATAGAGCCGATACTGTAGAGCATGTACTGAAAGGCCAGCACACGGGCGCGACTCTCCTCTGGTGCGCGTTCCTGCATCATCGTTTGTGTTGGAATATTCACGGTTGCGATTGCCGCACCCAGTGCAAGCACAATTACCACAATCACAATGACTAATAGCGGTGACGCTGCCCCGTGTCGCGGGTCGAGCAATGAGGCAACCCATTCTGAGGCAGGTAACGCGACAAAACCGATCGCCAGTGCGATAAAGCCAATCGTGGTGAGACGCAGGGTAGCAATATGTTTTGCGATACGTGGCATCAATACCGAAGCAATGATCAGACCAACGGCGGCAGGTGCCAGGATTAGCGACATATCGGCGGCTGGTCTATGTAATACCTGCTGCACAAAGGTACCCGCGAGTTCGCCGATCAGCAACATGATAATGCCGACAACTGAGAGTTGGATTACAGAAAAGAAAAGCAAAGGATCGATACGAATCGTGTGCCAGCCCTCAACCGTATCATGCCATAAGGTTTGAAAGGTCTGCCGTAGGTCAATTCGTATGCCTTTGCCGAGGTGTACATCCGTATGCTGCTCGCGAAACGCATCTTTAGGAATGAGCAAAATCAGGATAGCACATACAATATATAACACAGCGCTGATGACGAATAACATATCAATAGATTGCACATGAATAGCAAAGAGCGTAAACGGTGGAAAAAGTGTGGCTACCACACGCCCAAGCAATAAAAAGCCAAGTGCCTGTGATACCGTAATCGATATATTGAACAGCGAGAGCGCAGGCAACAAATCCTTTTCACCTACGAGGATAGGAATAGACGACCCTTCGGCTGGCACAAAGAACTGTCCAATCAACGAGGCCAGATAGGAAAGTATGTAGAGAGGCCAGAGGCTTGAACGGTCTGTCCACAGTGAAATAACAAGCAGAACCATCGTTCCCATACGTAACAGGTTCGTCACCCATAGCACCAGCCTTTTATCCAGGTGGTCCACAATCGAGCCAGCCACCGCGCCAAACGGTATTGCGGGTAGCGTAAACGAGATAATCGCCAATCCCACCATAAACACTGAATGCGTCAAGTCAGTGACCAGCAACACCACACCAAAGTTGACCGCATTAAGAACAGTCAACGATGTAAGTTGTGCCACCCACAGCAGCAAAAAATTGCGATTTTTGAGGACACGCCGAAAGCTTGCAACATTATTCTGTGAATCGTCATGCTCTTCTGTAGTGGGTGTGACATCCTTAGGTTGCTGGTCCGTTTGCGTGGACATGAAATGTGTGTCCTCTCTATGGTTGAGTTGGTTGTCGGCTATCGTGGACATGAAACATTTATATGGAACGAAACCCCTGTACGGGTCTGCTTCAGCACACCCTCTTAACGATTGAGAACGTAGGGTGTGCTGAAGCAGACCCGTACAGGAATTATTATCTATCTCATATCATACCTCAAACCTGGACAAAAACCATGTGGCGATTGACCTATATCCCACTAATTTTCCTAGAACCTTCCATTTTTACCATTTATGCGATATATTTGTTTATAGCACGATTTTGAGATACTTTACCGATAAATGAGGGAGTCGGTTTTCTTTTTGCACGATACACTTGTTGTTGAGATAAGCAAAAAATTCTCATTACGTCGTGTCTCCTCTCCTCGCTTCCTATTGCCTTATACCAGGAAGCAAGCGGTACAGCCATTTTTTGTTGAAAATATCACAACGAATTGGAGCAGTCTATGACTCAAAAAAGGGGAATTTTTGCTCGCGGCCTATCACGCTTTTCACTTCTTTCGCTTGTAGCGGTTCTTGGCATTGCACTCCTTACTATTCCTTCGACCGCATTTGCCGCAACCTCCGCTAATCCACTAGTCAAACTACCCGATAGCAGCACACCACTACTTCAAGCCTCAAAGACGATTGGACATCATAATGCAAGTGCTTCGATAACTGTTGGTCTTGTATTGAAGACGAGCAATCTGGACCAGCAAATGAGCTTGTTGCACTCGTTATACAATCCCGCTAGTCCCTCGTATCATCAGTGGCTCTCGACAGGTGAATTTGATGCTCGTTTCGCACCTGCTGCTAGCGATGTCGCGGCAACAACAAACTATCTGACAAGTCAGGGCCTACGCCTGATCAGTTCACCGAGTTCAACTTTGTTGCTGGCAACAGGTTCAACCCGACAGGTTGAAATCGCGTTCCACACCACAATCAATGACTATGTTGATACAAATGGACAGCAGTTTTTTGCTAATAGTACTGCCCCTCAGGTGTCTGCTGACATTGCACATAGTATGGTTGGAGTGCTTGGCTTGACTAGCTACGCTAAAGCACATGACAACGCAATACCAGACGCGGGTCCTAGTTTATCATTCCCGTATGGTGGTGGTCCCTATGGACGTGGCCTCACTCCCTCACAAACGGCAGGCATCTACGATATAAATTCAGTATACAAGAAGCTTAGCGACAAAGGTCAAGGTACAACACTTGGCTTATTCGAGCTTTCCGGCTATACGCGTAGCGATATTGCTGGTTACACAAAAACCTTTGGTCTGCGTAACGTGCCTTTCATCGACAAAAACATACTCGGTGGCCCCATCGCAGTAAGCGGTTCAGTTGACTACGGCGCGGCTGAGGTCGAGTTAGACATCGAGTTACAAATTGCTACGGCTCCTGGCGCGAAGAAAATCTTGGTCTATAACGCACCCAACACTGAACTTGGTGCCATTGCTGCATATCTACAAATTGCGAAGGACAATCAAGCCGATTCAGTAAGCAGCAGTTGGGCGCAATGTGAATATACGTCTACGACTACCACACGCATAGAAGAGTTGCAAGCCTTTACGCAAATGGCGACGCAAGGACAAAGCATTTTTGCATCCGCAGGTGATAGTGGTGCGTATGACTGTGGCGCTGGTTTCGGTCTAACCGGCAAGAACGCTTTACAGGTAGGTGATCCTGCCTCCAACCCATTCATGACAGGTGTTGGTGGCACTGCATTCCGTAAGATCAATCAGGGACCCGTCACCTTTAATCCTGGCTCTAACCCCAATCCCAGCTATCCAGGTGCAGCATCAGAATGGGTGTGGCTCAGCCACTGCCCCACCACCGACAATTGTGAAGGTGGCGGCGGTGGCGTAAGCCGTGTATGGGCAAGTTCCGACTACGTGGCATTCAATGGTGGCATCTTGCCCGGCATCATCAATGCAGGTAGTCAGACAGGAGCGTACTGTGGACAGACAGCGGCTAACCTGTGCCGTGAAGTTCCTGATGTCTCTCTCGACTCTGATCCAGGGACTGGCTATGCCATTTACTGCACGAATGTTGCTGGTGGTTGTGCCGATCCCACGTACTCCGTCAAGGGATGGACACGTTTCGGTGGCACTTCCTGCGCGGCACCGATATGGGCAGGTGTCGCGGCCCTCTATGACACCTACCATCATGGACGTGCGGGTCTATTCAACTACCTCGTCTATCCATATGACTCAACAGCTGGCTATGCCAATCAGTTCCACGACATCACAAACGGGAACAATGGCTTTTATCCAGCAACTCGTACATACGATCTCGCATCCGGCCTCGGCACCCCCGATGTCTATCGCCTGATCAAACCGTAACATTATTGATTTCGACAAAA
>CAZZVE010000313.1:0-3965 GCA_964657325.1 uncultured Ktedonobacterales bacterium | reverse complement strand
AGGGCGTAATGAATTAAAGCCTCTACAGCATGTTTCATTTGTCATTAAAAAATTATTCGGTGCTTCTGTACCATACAACGAAGCGTCCTCCACTATGGCACACACATAGACATTTCTCCCTACATTACCCTTGACAACTCTCTATTTTTATCATACATTACTTATCAAGTGATAAATAAAAGCAGGAGAAAATATATTATGCCACGGAGTCAACGTAGACCAATTGTGCATGAAGAGGAGACGCGCAACACGATCTTGCGGACGGCGCAACAGCTTTTCATGGAACATGGCTATCGTGCGGTTTCCACACGTCAGATTGCTGATGGTTGTGGACTGACACAACCTGCTCTCTATCATCACTTTACTGATAAGCAAGACTTATATGTTGCTGTGATGCAAGAAAGCTTGTCAGAAACACAGGCTGCGTTAGAGCGCATCTTACGGCGTAACGAGAGCATAGAAGAACGTTTGAAGCGTGTTATACGCTATCTGCTCAGCAATACGGAGCGAGATCACACCATGATGATGCATGATATTCAGCAAGAGCTTTCTGTAACGTCACGCACAACATTAAACACGGCATTTCAAGCGGCTATCATTGCTCCTATTCGTTCACTCATTGAGGAGGGAATACGACAAGGAGTATTGCTTGATGCGCAGAAGAGTGGTATTGACGCAACAACAGCGACCTATCTTTTCATAAGTATGCTCTCGCAATTTTTGCAACATTCGAGTCCTGCTCAACGTGATGTACTAGAGAAGGAACGTGCGGAGGAGGTCATTGTGCAACTTCTGTTTCACGGCATGGCAACGACGCACCTGGATTATTCTTAACAAAGAAGTGTTCCTCTTTTTTTGTGTTCTGCTTATCAAACGATAAATATATTGGAGGTTTTTCAATGGAACCAACGCCACAACACCAGATAGAACCAACATCGAAGCAAGTTGAGGCAACGGCAACTCCTGCACTGGCACAACCAGAAGTCAAGGATGCCGACAAGAACTACAAATGGCGTGTCTTGTTCTCGGTCATCTTTGGCACGTTCATGTTTATTCTTGACTCGACTGCGGTCAATGTCGCGGTGCCAACATTACAAAAAGTCTTTGGGACCGGTGGTCATGCTGCATCCGTCGATCAAGTGGATGGTGTACTCACGGCTTACATTCTTGCGCTTGGTATCGTTACACCAATGGCGGGCTATCTCTCTGAACGCTTCGGCATCAAGCGTATGTACCTGCTTTCACTTGCCGCGTTCATCGTTGGCTCGCTTGCCTGTGCGCTTTCACCCAATCTCATCTTTTTAACCGCATTCCGTGCCGTACAAGGTTTTGGTGGCGGTATGCTTGGCCCACTGGGTATCTCGCTCCTGTTTGGGGCGTTTCCTGAAAAAGAACGTGGCCTCGCCTTTGGCGTCTATGGTATTCCGTTGGTTGTCGCACCTGCCAGTGGTCCCGTGTTGGGAGGTTACTTTGTACAATACCTGAGCTGGCACTACATTTTCTTAGTGAACATTCCTATAGGTATCGCGGGTATCATTCTGGGTTACTTCTGGTTGCGCGAGAACAAACGTGGCACCTCAGCCAAACTTGACATACCAGGCATTCTGCTCTCAACTATCAGTTTCGGTACCCTGCTTTTCGCCATCCAACGTGGTGCTAGTGAAGGTTGGACTTCCACGCGTATTATCACGTTATTAGGTATTGGCATTATTGCACTTATTACGTTGATTATCGTAGAGTTACGAGTCACAGACCCATTACTCGATCTGCGGCTCTTCGCCAAACGCAGTTACGCCTTCGCGAATATTGTTGGTTGGGTTAGTAGTATTGCCCTATTCGGCGCGGAATTTCTGCTTCCCATCTACCTACAAACGCTTCGTGGGCAAACTCCATTACAAGCTGGGCTGCTTGTACTCCCACTCGCAATAGCCGCTGGTATTGTTACGCCATTAGCGGGAGCATTGTATAACCGCATTGGCGGACGTTGGCTTATTGTAATCGGGAGCGTCCTACTTGCACTCAATACATGGTTTTTAGCACATGTTTCCGTTGATACTCCTTTTATAGAAATCATGGCCATTGTTGCCGTTCGTGGTATCGCTCTTGGCCTTTCGTTACAAACAACGTTGACGATTGCACTGAATGGTCTTGAACCGAGACAGTTGCCACGTGCCAGTTCGCTATTGACCGCGACCCGTAACGTGTTCCAGTCCTTTGGCGTAGCAGCACTTGGTACCATCGTTACAAACCAACTTGCGGCCTACACAACGCAGACCGCAAACAACTTGAAAGACCCAAATACGTCTCTTGGAAAGCAGGTCGCTCAGCTAGCTCAAAGCATTGCGCAGGGCTTGCAACAGCAAGGTATACCTGCTGCGATTGCCCAAAAAGAGGCATTCGGGAAGGCTGTTGGTCAGATTATGGCTCATCAGTTCCCGTTGAACTTTACGCAAAGCATAAACGATGCCTACTTTATAACCTTCTGGTTAGCTATTGCAGCCGCACTCCTGGCATTCACGCTTCCTGGTCGTCCACGATCGGCACAAGCCGAGGCACAGCAAGAAGAAGGCACAGCATCGACAGTACCCGCGTAAAAATGTAGAGGTCTAATTTATTACACCCTGTTGGCAACGTACGTTGCCAACAGAGTGTAATAAATTAGACCTCTACAATACGTACGTTTGTTACGCTTCCCCTTTCTCCTTCGTGTTGTTATTGAAAAATTAAGAACAAGGAGAAAGAATTATGACAACACAAGCTCAAGCCTTGCCCCACGATGAGTCGGTTAGCACCATTGAGCCAGTAGCGCACTTCACAGGACCCATGCCTACAGGAGTTACCGTGTCACATGATGGACGCATCTTTGTGTGTTATCCTAAGTGGGGCGATGAGATTGAGTTCACGGTAGCTGAGATCAAGAACGGTCAGGCGACAGCTTATCCCGATCAGGAGACGAATACTTCCAACCCAAATGATCCTTCGGCTGCATTGGTCTCCGTGCAGAGTGTAGTTGTTGACCCGAAGAATCGTCTATGGATTCTCGACACAGGTAGTCCAATGTTCCAACCAACATCGTTTGGTGGACCCAAACTTGTAGGTGTTGACCTGCAAACTAACCACATTTTCAAGAAAATTCTGTTTCCGCAAAATGTCGCGTTGAAGACAACCTACCTGAACGATGTGCGTTTCGACTTACGACGTGGACAGGAAGGCATGGCCTTCATCACTGATTCGGCTGATAAGGGACCAAATGGTATCATTGTAGTTGACCTCGCTACAGGAGAGAGTTGGCGCAGACTGCACGATCATCCCTCGACCAAAGCAGAGAGTCAAGCTGACTTTCTCCCTATTGTCGAAGGGAAGCCTTTTATGGAGCGTCAAGCAAGTGGTGCGCCCAAACCTGTCACAATGGGAGCGGACGGTATTGCGCTGAATGCTGACGGAACACGCCTTTACTACTGCCCTCTAGCATCACGTCAACTTTATAGCGTCTCAGTGCAGGCGCTGATAGACAAGGAAAGCGATGAAAGTGCTGTCGCGAAAACCGTCACGAACGAGGGAAATAAAGGTGGCGGTGCAGACGGGTTAGAGTGTGATAGCGAGGGCCGCATCTACGCGACCAGCTATGAACACAACGCTATCGTACGTCGTCGTGTCGATGGACAATACGAAACAGTAGCGCATGACGCTCGGATGTTATGGCCTGATACAATGAGCCTTGCTACCGATGGATACCTGTACTTCACAAGCAACCAGCTACATCGTCAAGCAAAGTATCAGGGAGACCAGGATCAACGCCAGAAGCCATATACCCTCTTCCGAGTACGTGTTGACGCACAGCCTGTGCTCCTAAGATAGAACTCAATATTGACAGGTTCATTTAAAAGCTTCCAGGGCACCCGCAAGGGGATGCCCCTCCCATACGACGCTGTATGTAAAGCGCCATTCGTGTATAGGAGGGGCAT
>CAZZVE010000312.1:0-3977 GCA_964657325.1 uncultured Ktedonobacterales bacterium | reverse complement strand
GCAATGAATTGCGCCTCTGACGCCGTCAACGTGGGCCCTACAACAACCTACCTATTGAAAAGCAATGCGAAGGCAATGATGATTACCATTGCTATGATGATTCCTACAATAAACGAAAATCGGTGATTTTTTCTTTCTTCCTCGGTGGGAGGCATCTTTTCACTCTGCTCACTCATGCTCTTTATCCTTCTTGTATTAACGTAAAGCTGCTGCAATAGCACTCTCAACGTTTGCCATGACTGCTCCACTTTCAGACGGCTTTGCTTCACGCGTTGTCACGAGCACCTGAAATGCACTTCTTCCATCTCCAATGACACGTAAGAGAATATGTCTGTCTGCACTCGTAATAACAACGTCTTCATACGCCCCCCATACTGCTTTATCAGGCGATTGAAAGACACTTTTCATTACTATGCTGAAATGCTTGCACATCCGCGACATATCCAAGTCGTCTACCGCAACCTGCGCAATAGGATGTCCATCTATACTCACTACTGCCGCCGCAATAAAGCCGTTGATAGAATAGCCCAATGTCTGTAATGCAGAAACGAGTGCGGCATAGTTATAGTTTCGTTTTGCACTCCCGCTTCTTCGTGGGATAGCTTGCAAATCAGAGGAGCTTGTCTTACCCTCTCCGCTAGCACTCCTGTATTGTTGCAAAGGATGCGTATCGCTCGTCCTGCGTGATGGAGTAAGGCTCTGAAGTGGACCACTTTGCGGTTGACTCTCGCCATTCGGGGATTGCCATTCAGGAGATGCAGCTTTTTGTCCATTCGTATCCGTTTTCAACGTTTTTTGTGGAGCCGTCATCTCCCTCACTCTCTGTTCCGCCAATCTACGTGGTGTACGAATGGGTGCTTGTATCTGTGTTGGTTGCCATTCTACAGGTGGTGGCACGATAGGAGTAACAGGAGAAGAGGGCCTAGCGGCTCTGATAGATGCGGAGCTTGAAGGAGGCGATGGACGAACCACAGGCATATCTGATGCCGTAGGCTGATCTGTTAACCAGGAAGGCAAATCGTTTCGTCTCACAGGTGTATCCTCGTTCTCAACAGAACCACTATGTAACTCAACAGTTTTCTTCTGCTTAGTAGAGGATAATGTATTCGTGTCGTTACTCTCGCTGGCTGTTGTATCCACAAAAGGTGTTGCGGGAACGCTTGAGGGAGTGGGACGTATATTGACACCAGAGAACTTGCCGGTCTGTTCCCACCATTCTTTTTCACTTTCACTCATACCGTGTACACCATTCCTTCCTGGCATATCCTGCTCCGGTACTGTAGAAGCGTTGATAGGGACGAAGGCATTCGATTGAGCAGGAAATGGCTCTTGTATCGAGTCCGTGACATGCTCTGTCAGGACCATAAACGGCGTATCATCCTCTTGTGCGAAAGATGATGGCACAACCGCTTTTTGCTCTCCACTGAGTTGTTGCTGCATCTGGTTATATTTTGTGCGGTATTCAAACGCTTGTAGCACAAGCCGCGACAATGGTTGCCTCACATTTGGCTGAACCTGTTGATTCCACGCTTGATGAACCACTGTTCCGGTCTTGTGTGCCGCAAGTGCAAAAAAAGCTTCTTCACCTCGCAACGTACCATATTCGGCCCACACAAGATTCCCATTCTGAAAACAAAGCATGCCGCGCTCTTCCAAACCAGTACTGATGAGCAAGGCGATACTCTTGCGACTGGACGAGACAATTTGAATAACATCGAGGAGATCAAACGAGTCGAGGTCGGCAGAAAAGCCTGTTTGCACGAGGAGACGCCGCAACTCTTCTTTCAAGCGATGCAGGTCAAGCGGTTTTTCCAGGTAGCCGACAGCTCCACCCTCTAACGCTTGTGTGCGAAGTGACGGGTCTGGACCACCAACAAGTATCACTCGTGTATTGGGGCGATAGGCACGTAACCATTGCAAGAGTTCAAAACCACCTGCACCGGGCGTGTTGAGGTCACAAATAACGACATCATGTACCTCTGCCCAAAGCACCTGTACAGCATCCCGTCCGTTTGTCGCGCCGTTCACGGTATAGCCGTCTTTACGCAGAGAACTGACAATGTTTCGGTTGAGACTTTCTTCATCCTCAACCACAAAAATACGCCATCGTTCAGCCATGATTCCTACCGCCTGAAAATACTTCCCTTATATGTTTTGTACATCCATGTGTACAAACATACTCGTGCTCGCCTATTACTCGTGCAGTTCACAACACACTGTTTGTGCACTTCCTTTTTGCGTAGTTCGCTGCTTCATAATCACTTGCAAGAGTGTATCACGATGCTGTAGGGATAGCAAGATGTTCGCGCCTTTTGGCTTTTCACGCTTCCAGCGCAAACATGATATACTCCCATAAGGGCCTTACTACGATTCCATCAGCCCTAGAATATTTTTCAGACGAGAGGGAATAACATGATGATGCCACACAATATAGAGCAAGACACGTGGAAACAGATGGTGGGGACAGCCGCCGCGAAGTTGGTCGAAGATGGGATGGTCGTCGGGCTTGGCACTGGCTCAACCTCGAACTTTTTGATTTATGCACTTGCGCAACGTGTACAGGCTGGCTTACGCATAATTGGGACTGTCTCCTCTTCTCAAGCTTCACACGACTTAGCCGCCAATCTTGGCATTCCTGTCACCGATCTCGACACACACCCTACCCTTGACCTCTATATCGATGGTGCAGATGAGATTGATACACAGCTTAACTTGCTCAAAGGGGCTGGTGGTGCGCTACTACGTGAAAAGATCGTAGCCTCTGCAGCGCGTCGTTTCGTTGTTATCGCAGATGTGACAAAGCAAGTCACTCATCTTGGCCAAAACTTTCCCGTTCCCGTTGAGACAGTCCCCTTCGCTATCACGCCAGTACGCAAGCACTTGGAGGCATTAGGTGCTATTGTCACTACTCGCGTTATTGCAGGAAAGCCTTTTGTGACCGAAAGTGGCAATATTATTCTCGATTGTGCCTTTTCTAGTGGCATCTCGGACCCCATTGGCTTGAGCGCAAACATGCATCGCATTGTGGGCGTCGTCGAAACTGGCTTATTCCTGGGCATGGCAGAACAGGCACTTATTGGTGGTCCAGATGGTGTACTGACACTACCAGAATAGGTGGACCTCCGTTTATAGTACATGTCTAGTCATATGTAGGTATCTTTTCAATGTTCACACCGTTTTGATGAAAAGATACCTATTCTTAATGTATTCCTTACATCTCTTTCCCCACGAATAGCGTATTCTTAATTGTGCATGTTTCAACGTGTCATGTAGATTTGGAAGTCGAATGTGGAGGAATTACAATGCAACACTCATCCCCCCTGAGCGCATCTCATGGAGCATTTCAGCAGCCGCTTGCGCAACTAGAAAACACATCAAAGCGTCTTCGTCTCTTTTTTATAACGGCACTTGTCGCCTTACTTGGTTGGGTCGTAGTACAGACACTCTTCTCGCTTTCGTCTTTTGGACAAGCAAACCCGTTTATTGTACTTATGATTGAATTCTTTTGGTGGCTTAGCCTGCTCGCGGTCCTCGCGGTCCTCTTTCGACGCGTGCTAGGACGACTTATTGTGTCTATGAACATGCTGAAAGGTGTTGAGAAGCGTCTTGAAGATGCCAACAAGCAAATTGCTCAAAAGAACGCTCTCTTAGAGCAGTCCATTAAAGATGTGTGGGCGGCCCGGAAACGCTTTACGCTTCCAGCTAAGGTCGTCGCCCCTGGTCACTATCAGATACAAGACCTTTTCGGCGGATACCGCGACGTACACGTACAGAACGACATCAACAGTCATAAGCTCGTATGTGACTGTTATGTCTACCAAAAAGAGCATATCTGCCCACATACAATAGCAGCCGCCTCACTTCATTTGCGTATCTGGTCTATCCTACGTCAGAAAAACTGTAAAAACACCACCTCAAAGGTACACAAGGCGCAGGTTGGGTAGTTGTAGTAGAGGATCGCTTTTCGTAGCGACAAT
>CAZZVE010000311.1:0-4001 GCA_964657325.1 uncultured Ktedonobacterales bacterium | reverse complement strand
GCGAAACAAAAACAACACACTATTTTTCGCTATCCTCTGCTTCAACTCTTGCCGTCTTAAACAGTTACATTCGACAAAATTGAAGTAGTTATCTATCTTCAGTTGTTAGTGTACATTTCTCAGCACCGTTTTGTGGTGCCTGCATAATATGCCATATTTCTTTTCTTCTGTCAACAGTTTTGCAAGCTAATTTTATAAAATTGAAAAAATTCGTTTTAGAGGTTTTTGGAAAGTATGATAGTTGCCAATTAGCACGGATGTAGCTGCATGAAAAAACGCCAAAGGTACTATAAAGTATTGACGCTTATCAATACAGAAGTTACGCTCTTTTATATATGAATATATGCATGCGCCTATCTTTGGAGGGAAACTGCCTAAAATGAAATATTTTTTCTGGATAGCATTTGCCGTGTTCTTAGCGGCTTCAATTCCACACGTAGCATATTTCTTTGCGTCATTTGAGCCATCACAAGGACCAGAGGGTATTTGGTGGTGGGCTGTTAGCTATGCTATAGCAATTAGTATTGATGTGACTGTTTATCTTTTGTCTTGGACAGCCTTCCAGCGATACCGTCGCTATCGTACACCGAAGGCAGTGTGGCAGCACTGGCTGCTTATCGTCATGTGTACAGTATTCTCGTGGGCTGTGAACTGGGCATATGCAAAACAGTTCCATAGCACTGTAATGCTTAGCTCGGCGGAAAGTGCTGCACCGTGGCTCGTCAATGTCTTTCCTTTTATGGCTAGCGCGTTTCCGCTTCTGGGTATCGTCTACACGATGATGGCGGAGACCATCACAGAAACCGCCTCCGAGGATAAACAAGCACTATCGCAGCAGCTTACCGCACTCAGCGAACTAGCAAAACAGACAAGCTTACCAATGGCAACATTGCGTCGCGCTCTTGCTAGTGGCTCACGCATCAATCCAGTAAGTGTGCTCACATCTACTGGCAACTCAGGCTCAAATGAGCAACCAACTTCTGAGATGACAACAGGCTTAGCTGTGGACAACAAGAAGAGCGACTCGTCAAAATCAAGAGCTATCACGGGGCAATTTGTCACAATTGAAAAAGAAAGCATAACCGGTTCCAATCCTTCATTCCCAATAGTGGGAGCCGAAGGCAATCCTGATAAATTACAGATGACGATTGAGGCGTTGCGTGCCAACCCTGATATGACAGACGAGGCATTGGCTGAATACCTCTCATTAAAGCGTCCAGCAAGTGCTCGCTTCTGGCGGTTGAAAGCTATTGAAATATTAAGCTCGACAGGAAAAGATACTGGTCCAACAGCAACCATACGAGATCCGTGGGCATCAGGCGTGCTCGCAGGTGCTAATGGTTCTACGAGTGGTATGAGCAGCAAGCGTTGACCTTGACGTTTACGGAACCGTATGATAAAATTGTCAAAGTGTAGCATGAGGCTGACAAACTACCTACCTCGAACCGATGTGTTGCAGTTTGACAGTGTAGTCTACTAGTAACAAAAAACTCCAGACATTTAGGGAGGGAATTCATGCCGGCCACGTTTACTTATGCAAACATTTTGCATGCAGTCGGTCAGGTGCTAGATCAACTTGGTGTAAAAAGCTTCGCAATCCGCGAAGAAGAGGACGGACTTTTCGTCGAAGGCTTCGATGGTGAAGGCGAACTCCAGGTTCAAGGGCATTATGACATTGCTAGTTTATATGATCTTGTAAATAGCATCGAAAACAATGTAGAAAAGATTAGTACAGTAAAAGATGATGGTGTGCTTCGCCGCTTCCTCGCAACTCACGAACGCGAGCTGATCGGGGCTACACGCTAATTATAATATGTTATTGCTTGTAGGCAGTGAGAGAAGAACCGGGGATAATACCCTCCGGTTCTTCTCTCATAAGAGAGTGAAACAGCACAGCGAGAGAAAAAGGTTAGTATTGTATGGGCTCATTGGCTGCATAGCCAACGCTTCCCATAGATGCGCATACTCTCTATGACTGCTTGTAAATCGTGACCCTTCTCGGTGAGAGAATATTCAACACGCGGCGGCATTTCTGCAAATGTCTCTCGCACGATTACCCCTTCACCTTCGAGGGCGCGAAGTCGTTCTGAAAGCGTTTTAGGGCTGATACCATACAGAGAACGCTCAAGTTGGTGAAAACGTTTGACACCAGAGGTTAAATCACGGATAATGAGAAGTGTCCATTTCCCACTGACGATTTCAGCAGTGCGTGCAACAGGACAAATATCATTGGAGAGATCGTTCGATTGTGTAAGCTCCATTGTTTTTACTCTCTTAAACATGTTTTTCTCAACTATAAACTATACCATAGTAGCTACACAAAGTAAAGCGCAGACCCTCGACTTTATTCATAAAGTATGATATGCTCATAGTTACAAAGAACCACTTTTTATTTCTATTGGCAGCACGACATTTTTATAATGCTCGTTTACAGAGCAGTCATGAGAAAAGTAGTTCAGCACTTGAACAATCATAAAACTCGGTCTGCGCGGTTTCTCCCCATGAGAGGAGAAGGTTGTGCCTGAAGATATTGCTTTATTCATTGATTTTGAGAACATACGATACAGTATGTTAAATATTCAACGACGGGAGCCTGACCCACAGGAACTTATCGCCGTTGCCCGTCGCTATGGCACCGTTATGGTCGCTCGTGCATATGCGGATTGGTCCCGTCAACCGGAGCCATTCAAAGGTAGCCTCACGGCAGCAATGATTGACCGTGTGGATTGCCCCGCGAAGCAACGAGATCGTATTCGTATGGGAACGTTTCACTATGCTTCTGGAAATACTCCAAGTGGGGCACTTGGCAATCCCACATATATCGCTGAACAAGGTGCTGGCGGTCCTTATCCACGACAGTGGCCCAGCAGTGTAACAGGAAATTCTGGTCCTCTTCCAGCGCTCAACGCACAAAGCTTGAACAATGGATGGCCTCCTGAAGAGGAGTCGCCACTACCACTACAGAATAGTCTTGACGACAACTTGTTACCACTTGATGAGCCTCTTCCAGAGGATGACACTTTTGGTTCATCTGATTATCAACAGCGTGAATCATATAGACAATCATTATCTTATCAAAATTCTTATGGTCAGTCTCCAACAGGACCTCTTAGCCAAAGTAATACTGGTCCTCTGGGATATCCCTCTACAGGAAATACTGGTCATATGCCTGCTATCAACGGTAACACGAGTACGAATGGTACGGTTGTGCAAAGCACAGTTGTGCAGAGTACCGTGGATTTAAATATGTTGATGGATATTATTGAAACTGTTTTTGATCGTCCTACCATTTCTACATTTGTTTTAATGACAGGCGATAAAGATTTTACACGTATCAGTGCCCGTCTAAAATTACGTCTTAATAAGACTGTTATTGTTGTTGGGATTCCAGGAACCGTTAGCCGAGACTTAATAAGTAGCGCGAACCAGTTTGTACCATTGGTACCCAATGGCCCGACTGGAGCAATGAGTGTATCAGGCAATACTGGCACTCTTCCCAGTATCAATAGTGTCACGTTCACACCGAGTGCATCAACGGGGAACACGACACCAATGCCCGCGATTACGTTTTCTGGAAGTACTAGCTCATCAGGGACACAGTTCCAGCAGGCACCTTACAGCACACAGCAAATGGACGTTCTGGACCCGCAATTCCTGCAGTTCCTCGACTACATTGATCGTAACTGGTCGTGGCGCACAATCATTGGCGTGTCAAACTTTATTGGCGATCCTTTGAACCCGAAGAATCGGTTCCGTGGAAGGCTAACACGCGAATCTGCACGCGAACTCTTAAATACCTGTATTCAGCAAGGTATTCTGCTTGTACAGACCGACTCGACAGGAGCCGAAGATTTACGTCTCAATCGTCTCCACCCAGGCGTCGATGATGTGCTCAAACAGTTTGTGCGGTAAAACTACAGCTTAGAATGTCATAGGGAATGGCATGACAGGGGCAAGCCCTGTCACTACTATACACGAACTCGCGTGGCTTCGCCCCGTAG
>CAZZVE010000310.1:0-4012 GCA_964657325.1 uncultured Ktedonobacterales bacterium | reverse complement strand
ATTCTCATTGTATTCCTGTGTGTAATTTAACCCATAGGTTTTGCAGAATCTGCAAGACTATGCTTCCATTTTTCGCTGCAAAACTGTGCTTCCTAATTTTTATACCCATAGCAAATTTCTGTTAGGGAGCTTCTTTTATTGGTAGGTAGGTAAGAAATATCGAGGATGTCATAATCTGAAGAGTTATTTCAATGCAATAAATATGGATTTAAAATTGCATGATAATTTTTATAGGAGAATGGATTTGTGGTTATGTAGTCAAGATTTATCATCATTCTCTAATAGATTCGTTTGCCGATATCCTAAATCCTCAAGCAACAATTTCCATGTTTCGTTTGCACGTTTATTAAGCAATATATACGGATTATCGAGAAATTTTATAACTCTTCCACTACTTGGATAAATACCCTGCTGATGAAGTTCTAATACCTGTACTGGCTACTTAGGACATCCGTTCGTGAAAATGCCCTCTTGGGCATTCAATATTATCCACTTTATCGTGGTCATGTAGGGCTCAGCCATCGAAAGTGTAATGAAATCGTTCCCATATACAAGAGAAACCGCGTGTTTGGGCAGCAGACCATGAGGACAGGACTGCAAAGGTGGCAGGAGAGAGCTGCAAAGGACCACTTCAGACTCAGCGCTCACAGCTGAATGGACCTGGTCCACGAACTGGATGCTCGCACACGTGGTCTAGCTTCAAGCGGCCCAGCGGTAGTCGTGGTGCAGTCCACCCATGATAGGCAGAGCGATCACCTTGTTGCCTGCATCCTGAGCGCAAGGAACCGATCTGTGCCGTCCAGGGATCTGTTGCTGAATACCTTGATGTGGTCGTGCGCGGTTGAAGTACGCCACATACTGATTAAGTACGCGCTGGAGCCGCTTCTCGCGGAGGATCAACATATGATCAAGACATTCTTGTCGTACACTCCTCAAGAAGCGTTCGCAGACGGCGTTCGCTCGTGGTGCATGATACGGCGTTTTGAGAATCTCAATGGCACTCGTCTCCGCTACCCGAGCGAAGCAAGACCCAAATTTGCTATCATTATCACGAATCAGATACTTCGGCGCATGCCCAAATGGTGTGGCTTCTCGAAGCTGTTGCGCCACCCAGGGATCGGTGGGAGATCGCGTCACTCCCACGTGGATCACGCGCCTGGATTTGAGTTCGATGATGAAGAACGCGAAGAGCGGTCGAAAGAAGAGGTCCGTCACCTGTAAGAAGTCGCAAGCCCAGATCTCTTCTGCGTGATTGCGCAGAAAGGTCGCCCACGTCTGTCCTCCTGGTTGTGGGGCGCGAACGGGCCTCATGTACTTCTGGATCGTTCGCTTGCACACATGAATGCCCAGTTTCAGGAGCTCCCCACGAATACGCTCAGCTCCCCAGAGCCGATTCTTCGCCGCCATCTCTCGGATCAACGTGATGGTTTCCGCAGCTACTCTCGGCTTGTGAGAAAGAGTCTTTGACCGACGCCTGCAAACCAGACGAAATCCTTCACGATGCCAACGTAGCAAGGTTTCTGGCTGAACAAGGAGAAGCGTTTGCTTCCACGTTCGAACCACCCGTGCGAAGAGCACAAAGAGAATGCGATCAGTCGGCGTGTATGTTGGTCGTTTCACCTGACGTTTGAGTACAATCAGTTGCTGTCGTAAGAGGGCATTTTCCACCAAGAGCTCCGGCTTGCTTCTGGCAAGATCGGCGAGGGTTCCAAACGGCAATGAGGAACTGAGTGGTTTGGTCCAACCAATGAAGCAAACACGAAGTATCTCCAAAGCGGTTTCCACGAGTCGCTTGAAACGAGAAAGAATCACCATGAGCTGCTCCTTCAGGAAGATGCATGGATGGTCTTGTTGCAGTATGAGCACCTATTCACGTCCTCAAATTCTACCTTGGCTGCACGTCTTTTTGCAACCAATGAAGGTACGCTTTATCGCTCTTACGGTGGCTTTTTCCGAACGGATGCGCCAAGTAGCCAGTACACTCGTTTTTTGCGCCCGTCTTGTACTTGTTGCATGGCTCGGTACAGCGAATTGGCATCTAGTTCCCTCGACTCCTGTATCTGTTCCACTGTCTGCTCAAACGTGTTATAGTTCATCCTGAGTCATTCCTCGCTTTCTGAGATACTAAGGTTTTTCTCATTCTAGTAAAGAATGACTCCTGTGTTCCCTCCTCTAGGACTTTTAAATCACCCTATCGGCACGCGTCCGTGGAAAGTGGTGCTCTCTATATCGAGCCTTTGATGGGGATGGCAATCTGGTGGCTTCGCGGCTCAGCGAAAAGCGAGATAGGGATGCCGCAAAACAGTTCTTCGAGCAAGCTCTAGCGGTGGTTGGTCACACCCCAGAATAGGTCACGACACACGGCATCGTTCCTCTGAACAACCGCATAGAACTAGACCACCGAGGCATCCGCACAACGGTACTCTCCCATGCGTGGCTTTGGAAACGTTGTGTCAGCCGCTCGCTTCTGCCGTGCGTTTGACGAATGACGCCAGTATTTCCGTCCTCACCAAACAGAAAGGGAAACCCTATCACCTGCGCAACAGAGGCAACTCTTCCGTGAGCGAGTTGCGACTTTACAAGGCCTGATGAGTGCAGTCTCATAGTTCTACAAGGGGTTTGTGAGAGACGTTGTAGGACCTTGCGGATTTTTGTGTTCCCAGCTCTGACACATGCCGCTACTGACATGTTATCATGACACAAATTTAGTCAGCACTTTACTTCATGGGCAAAGTTGTTTTTTTGCCGATGTTATGATAGTATAATAAACACTGGATGATAAAAAAGAGTAAGTGAAGAAGAGTTAATAGGGAGCATCATGCAAAACCCCGAAGTATTGCCACGATCTAAGCATCTGATAGAGCACCTAGAAGACTCATGGAAACAACAATTAGAAATTTCCTCTGAGAAGTTACGCCAAATCGTCGAATTAGTCGTAAATCTTAAAGAACCATATAGAACTGTAGGGCTCAAAGTAGTTGCAGAGCACATAGTTAATGATATGAGCTTGCACATCCTTGATATCTTATCTACTTTCCAACAAAAAGCCGAGGAAGACGGTATAAGTCCAGAGGATTGTAAAGAAACCCTCGAATTCGTCCTACCCAAAACCTTTCAAGTATTAGATAAACTTACTAAAAACCTCTCTATTCAATCACTCGACGACGTAGCTACCCTTAGCAATATTACACTTTCGTTACAATCACCGAGTGACACAAGCTCCGCTGACGAAGCTCAAAGCTTGTTATATGAACTTCCAGAAATGTATTACAGTCAACTGACATATGAACATCTAGTAACCAAAGAGTTTATAGATTGGACGCTGCAAAAAGGGATCAAAAAAATTGCTCAATCTGTAACTCTAAAGTTAAAAATATCTGGCGAAGAAGTTCGATCAACTCCTATACCTGTCCAGGTGGACAAAATAAGCTATTTGCCTGTAGCTTAGAAAACCAGATACTAGAGGAATATCAAAAATGGAGTTTGACACATCTTCCCAACCCGTGAAGAGTAATGAAGAGCCTATTCGCTTTTTGCCTTCCAACATACAGATAGAAAACGTTTTTGCTATTGAAATTGTGGCAAAGCGATTTCCTATAGATTTTTCTCAAATGCAACTAAGCCCAAATGTAGGTCTTGGAATGGGTGAAATACAAGTCAACACCGAAAACTCACACGCACAAGTTGTTCTTAATATGCAAGTAGATTTCGCTAATGAACCTCGTCCATTTGAAATCTCCTTTAAGCTATTAGGAATTTTTACATATGGGTTGGAGTACAATCTTGAAACATTAAATCTGTTTCTTACACAAGGAAGTCTTAGCATAATGTTACCATTTGCACGCGAGCTTCTTACTAGCATTTGCACGCGTCTACAGGTTCCACCTATGTTGCTGCCACTAATTCAACTTACTCCTCATCCTACAATGAATAATGCAGAAGAAGCTCACAATGAATAGAAAATAAGTTGAGGTTGGGATGATACTTATTTCGGCTCCTGGTAGTCCAGAAT
>CAZZVE010000309.1:0-4061 GCA_964657325.1 uncultured Ktedonobacterales bacterium | reverse complement strand
TAAAAAACACATGCCGATAAACACGTCGAAGTGTGCTCACTGCAATGCTACCTTGCCCGAACATGCAAAATTCTGCGGTGTGTGTGGCACGAAAGTTGCGAAGAGCATTACGATACCCTCGACAGTTCCGCTTGTGAGTACCATTCTAGGTGTGCTTCTGCCGCTCTTTGCCATTGTACTCTGGTCTTTTTCGCTCCATGCGATAAATCTACGAGCCATGACAGACCTTGGACTCGTTTCGGTGTTGCCTGCATCGGTTATTGTCGCACTCCTCATACTTACGATTAGTTTTTGCGTGGCTTTAAATCAGCGTAAAATGCAAGTGCCAATTGTCCTCCTGCACATCCTGCTCTTGATTTTTATGCTCTACGGTATCACAACGCTTATCGAAGAGGTACCACGCTTTGCCATTGTGTACCGACATGCGGGCTATGTCGATTACATTATGCGTACCGGAGGCGTCGATCCAAGTTTGGATGCGTACTTTAACTGGCCCGGATTTTTTATATTCAGTGCTTTCCTTACACAAATAGCTGGCTATCACGATATACTCAGCTTTGCTGCATGGTCTGCTGTTGCCTTTAACCTTATGTATCTTGGACCTATGTATATCATCTTTACGACTGTTACAAAGGATAAACGTATTATCTGGCTGGCCCTCTGGTTCTTTTTTGTGACGAATTGGATTGCTCAGGATTACTACTCACCACAGGGCTTGAATTTCTTCACGTATCTGCTCATTATAGCTATCTTACTCAAGTGGTTTAAGAGTCCGATGCCAGTTGTGCCACGCAAAATGCCGCGTCAGTTGCAGCGTTTAGGACGCTTTTCAGCTCCCGCGCAGTGGCTCTATGAATGGCTGTTCGCACCAGACGACACAGGTGTAACCTTAGCATCTACACAACCAAGAAAACGCCTTGTGCTCCTTATTTGTGTACTGGCAATCTTCACGTTTATCGTGTCTAGCCATCCTCTTACACCTTTTTTGACAATCGCAAGCGTTCTTGCCCTGGCTATCTTTAATCGCATTACTCCGCGCTGGCTCCCTATCGCCATGATCGGAATAACTGTGGCATGGCTTGTGTTTATGGCACAAGCGTATTTAGCGGGACACCTGAGCGCGCTTTTTAGCGATGTAGGTCAATTTGGCGGGGCAATCACAAGTAATGTGACAGACAGAGCGACAAGTGCCAACCCTGAACATTCGTTTATCGCCGATCTACGTATCCTTATGACGCTCTTCATGTGGGTACTCGCGCTGGCAGGGGGTATTCTTCGTCTCCGCAAAGGCCATCGTGATGCGACATACGTTTTGCTCGCGGTTGCTCCTTTTCCAATACTTCTGGTTCAGTCGTATGGCGGCGAGATGCTCATGCGTATCTACCTGTTTACGTTACCATTTATGGTCTTTTTCGCGGCCTCGCTCTTTTACACTGCATCCGGTAAAAATACGTCGCGGTGGATGAAAAGAGCAAGTATCGTCTTATGTGTTGTGTTACTGAGTGGCTTTCTTTTTACCCGCTATGGCAACGAACGTATGGACTACGTAACAAGTGCTGAACTTACGGGACTCCGTCACCTATATAATACAGCACCACCTAACTCGCTCCTGATCGAGAGTTGGGAGGGTACACCGTGGGAGTTTCAGAATTACGAGCAGTACGACCATTACACGTTGAGCGACACGCTCATCCCTGCTATCGAAACGAAAAACGTGAACGCAGTTGTACAACTCATAGAAAGCACAAATGCACCGAAATCTTATATACTTTTCACACGCACCGAAAGAGCAACGGCGCAAGGAGAAGGATTGCCACCAGGAACACTCGATTCGTTAGAGCATGCATTGCTCTCCTCTGGTAAGTTTGTCATGGTGTATAGTAATACCGATGCACAAATTTTACAGTTCACCGATACAGGAAAAGCATCATGATACGCTCATTCTGGTCAAAATGGTCATGGCAAATAATTATTCTCCTTTCAACGCTTGCTGTTGGTCTCGTCACTTTTGCGTTGCCAGGTCTTGCTGTACGTCCAATTGTCGTGATGGAGTTTCTTTTAGTCTGTCCAGGCATGGTGGTGGTACGCTTCTTCCGCTTGAACGAGCTTGTGATGGAATGGATGATTGCGCTTGCTCTCAGCCTTGCTATTGATACCTGTATCGCAAGCATCCTATTATACGCTGGTTGGTGGTCCCCATCTCGAATTCTCAGTATACTCATTGGCTTCTGTCTCATAGGGGTGAGCACACAACTCATAGCTATGCACCTGCGAGGTGGTGGTGTAAGCCTTGATGCGGTAGGAACAGTCCCTGTAAAGAAGCAGGAAATGCCCTAAAAATATATCACGGGCACTCAAAGAAGATATAAAGGCGGAGTAATGCGATCATGCAAACAAAAATTTCTCCCATCCGAAGTTGTTCACCAAAAGGTGAGCATGTAATACAATTTTTTCTACTTACACTACTGCTCGGCTTTCTTATCTCCTCCTGTGGACAGGGGCCTAAAGCCTCTACGAGCGTGTCCGGGACCGCAACATCCTCTACGGCAAGTGGCAAAAAAGATAACTCCGCGCTTAGCGTAACGGTCAACAGTTCCTCCCCTTCTGGCACAAGTCAATTTTCGTCCGGTATAACTCATATTGATAGTAGCTTAAACTACCCGTGGAATAACAACGATAGTGGAGCAGTGAACAACGTAAGATCGTTGCTTAAACAGGGTATATCATACCAGAACACACAAATTATGGCGTGGGGGGCACCTGACCCCTGGCCTGACCCTTCTCAAGCTGAGCCAAGTGACTGGAGCTATATAGATGGGCGCGTACATCTAGCCCTTGATACTGGCAGTGTTCCTGTTCTTACGTTGGCTGAAGCCCCATGGTGGATGAAGGGACAACTGCAACCGGATGGCTCCACTCACTTATTGAAAGCGTCTGACGAGTGGTCTGATATTGCCTATAGTTCGCGTATTCTCGATAACAAAATGAATGCATGGCTACATCTTGTACAAAGAGTTGCGGAACGCTACATGGCTCCACCATACAATGTACGATATTTTCAGGTTTGGAATGAACTTAAAGGATACTACAACCCCATCACGAATGCATATGACTATACGACAAGTCCTGGAAATACAAGTGGGTCGAATGCGACTCACGGCTATACCTACATGTATAATCAGGTGTATGAGCGATTAATGCAAGTTGCTCGCTCATTAGGCATACCAACGGAAAGCATACAAGTTGGTGGCCCTTATGTTGTCATGGATACCTGGGGATCACAGAATCAAAGTGATCTCGCAAACATTAGCAAAGCGTATGGCACGTATGACCAACGCCCTCTTGATGTCTTACTCTATTGGCTACAGCATAAAGTTGGGGCTGGCTTTATTAGCATCGACGGTAGTAATGGCAATAGAGACAACGTAAACCCTGCTTCGCCCTTTGTCGCTGCACAAAAGTTCGCGGACATGGTAGGGATAATCAGGTCCCTCAATAGTACTCTTTATCCTGGTGCCGCCACGTTACCCATTTGGTGGGCAGAATGGTATGCTACGTCCTATGACAACACGCGTAATGACCAGTATAACAACGCGCTTAAATCCTATGCGATGATAAGGTTTTTGAAAGCAGGAGGTTCTGTCGTGCTTTCATGGGGAGGCACAGGCGATGGAGAGAGTGATTCAGGAATGTGGACACCTACGACAGCCGGGGGAGGAAAAGCACTTCCCTGGTATTCTTCCGTGAAAGCATTCAAGACCTTTTTTGCCCCTGGTACTCAGCTTTACACCACCACTGTCTCCGATTCAGGAAGCATAGAAGCACTTGCCTCTGCCAGCGCAATCATGCTCGTGAACAAAACGGCAAAGACGCTTACGCCTCGTGTCAACGGCTCTATCGTGTCACTCGCACCTTATCAGGTGCGCGTGATACCGCTGTAAGTAGGCGAAGGGTGTGCTAAAGCAGACCCCATGGGCATCAGGATAAGAATTGCTGGGTTTGTACTCGCATGTCGAGCCGTGGGGGACATGACAGGGGCAAGCCCTGTCACTACTATACTA
>CAZZVE010000308.1:0-4062 GCA_964657325.1 uncultured Ktedonobacterales bacterium | reverse complement strand
CAGGTGGTTAGAGCGCAGTCCTGATAAGACTGAGGTCCCTGGTTCGAGTCCAGGATGGCCCACTTACCCCATAGAAGGGGATGTAGCTTAGTTGGTAGAGCGCCGCCTTTGCACGGCGGAGGTCAGGAGTTCGAGTCTCCTCATCTCCACCAGGGAAGCTTAGTCAGCAATGACCTAGCACTCCTGATAGAGTTAAAAAAAGATCCGCCTGTACATGCAGGTGGTGTGGTGATTATAGCGAAGGGGAAATACCCGTTCCCATCCCGAACACGGAAGTCAAGCCTTTCAGCTCCGACGATACTTTAGGGGCAGCCCTACGGGAAAATAAGACATTGCCGCTCCACCCGCCTGTACAAGCTATTTAAGCAAGGTATGGAATTAATCTATACCTTGCTTTTTGTTGTGTTAATTTTTGCACAAACTCATTCTATAGTTTGATTGACAATTTATGGGACGATTGACAGTTGAAAATGGTAAATAGGGTCGGAAGTGGATATGGCCCACATTTAGTGAGAAAGACATACGGATGCACTTCCGCTTTTGATCTCTTACAAAGAAGAGATACGCAGTCCCTTGAACACTGGCGAACGGGACAGATCCACTCGGTTTTCACCAAAGTGGCAGACATACAGCATCAAAAACAAGGAGCAGATACCATGACAGAACGAGTATCTCCACTCGTCACGTTTTACAAACATGGTTGGGAGAACTACCAGCAGGCCCTTGTCAAAACTATCGCATCGCTTTCCTCTGAACAACTTGCCCTCCCTGTTGCACCACATTACGTGTCAATCAGAGACCTTCTCACCCATATGCTCAGTGCACGAGCCAACTGGTTCTCTGGGTGGATGGGGGAAGAAAACGCCGCTACAATCGGATGGGGAGACGAATTATACGTGCATGAGGCAGCAGAACTGGTCACTATGTTTGAGGGAACCTGGCGCGTGATCTCTTCTGCCCTGGACCGCTGGACTTCCGCTGATCTGGAGCAGCTTTTTTCACCCCCAGCCTATTATCGAGATCAAGGGCTGGAAGAAGAGCCTGCGCACACCCGACAGTGGATTATCTGGCATACCCTTGAACACGAGATCCACCACGGAGGCGAGCTTTCCCTGGCAGTGGGCACATACGGTCTGGACGATTTCTATACTTGGTGAACGTCACCAAACCGGATGTGCTTTGGGAAAATCTTAGCAGCGAAAATGCGTAAGTTCTTTGTAGTGGACTCATAAACCTGTAGACATTACGAGCCACTTGTTTCAATGAATCCAGCATTCCGGTGCGCTTCAAACTCAATAGGAGTCAGATAGCCCAACGAGGAATGAATCCACGTCTCGACAAATTTGGGCTAACGATTTCTCGGCTTTCAGAACTTCCAGCACGATTTTCGGTTTCAATTCCGCGTCGTAGTGCTTGTGCTTTCCCGTGTGAAACCTCTCTTGCCAGAGAGTCTACCATACCTACTATTGAAATGGCTACTCTCCAACTTCTGGGGTCCACTACAGTAAAATTCTTTAGATGTGAGGCCCACTCAATTGACCAACAGGATTTGATAAATAGAACTTTGAAGAAGAGATTTGTACGGCAGCCATAGATTCTGTCCAACGCTTACTTCTTACTAAAGTATCTGCAACATGTGTCAAACTCTCCATGATGGGAAAAGAAGCTTTTGTTCCCTGATGATGAGAGTCCATTTGCTCTGCACCTAAGCCTGTCAATACTAAAATAGGTTGTACTCCGGCTGCGAGGCCAGCATTCACGTCAGTGATACTATCACCAACAAATATTGCCCTACTCAGGTCTAAGCCAAATTCGTCACGTGCATTGAGTAACATACCGGGTTGAGGTTTACGACATGCGCATCTTTCGTCTTTACTATGTGGGCAATAATACACTTTTTCTACAATACCTCCAGCTTTAGCAATCTGAGCCAACATATAATGATGAATATCGTTGAGCGTCTCCAGAGCAATATGTCCACGCGCTATACCCGCTTGATTTGTGCAGACAAATATACGATATCCCGCGTGAGTCAGCTTCGAGATAGCTTCACAGGCACCCGGCAAGAAACGAAACTCATCCAAGTTTTTTACATAGTCGGAGCGGTTTTCATTGATTACTCCATCTCGATCAAGAAAAATAACAGACATACTGAGTCTCCTCGCTAGAGCAAATTTAACAAAACAAATAAAACATCACTATTTTTATGAATAGTCAACCTTATCTTCTAACAACCTTAAACATATGAAGCAACAGCCACAGGAAAATACCAAACTCATAGGCGAGCTTAGCCAATAGGATAAAAGGTGCATGCAGTAGTACTTCAGCGTGTTCACGAACATTTACTACCACAATACGTAGAGTGGCAGCTAACGCAATGTATGGTACCAGCAATAAGAAAAGAGGTGGAAAGCGTACACTAAAGAGTAGGCGATTTTTTAAACTGAGGTCTCGATATTGCACCTTCGTCGTCAAGCCACTAGCTAGTCCATGCTTATAATTGTGATATACAAGTTTGCGCAACGTATCACGGCGATGGTCATGACTAACTGTGATGTTTGGTTGATATACTGTTCGGTATCCCTGCCTTTGTACACGGAAGCAGAGATCAACATCTTCGTCTTCTCCGTAACGCATAGTTTCATCGAAGCCGTCCACAGCTTGAAAAACTGCTTTACGCATTCCTAAGCTAGCCGATGCTAAAGGCCCGTCCTTCACCTTTCCATGTTGATAGTAGCCAAAGTTGGTGAAGTCAGTGGAGCGCGCGAAGAAAGCACGAGACTTGCAGCGGATACGCCCCCCAACCGCCCCAATCTCTGGTTGCAAAAGTGTCTGTACGTTCAGTTCAACCCAATCCTCATTAACTGTACAGTCATCATCTAAAAACAGTAATATCTCTCCCTTTGCCACTATCGCACCCATATTGCGTGCTTTCCCAGGGTCCCGTATAGGACCATTGTTAGCAACTACAACTGACCACTGTTTGGCTATTTCATCCGCTGCAGCACCGACAACAATAATCTCGATGTCCCCATTATATTTCTGGTTATGCAGAGACTCTACAGCACGACCACCAAGTTCTGCACGTGCAACTGGAACAATAACACTTACACTTGGATAACGTTTGATGTCCGAAGTTACCTGCATAGTATTAGAAGGGGAGGTCTCTTCAACTTGCTTGTTCATAGTATCCATACTCTTTTCCTAAATAACACTTCTAGCATTTAAGAATTTGTACCTACAAATATTAAAGACTGAGCATGTGAACGCACCACTTCGCGGATATGACGCGTAATGACATGAGCAAGAATCATGTGTGCATCTTCCTCTTGTTCGATATTTTGTCCAGGGGCAAGTACATAGGCATCTACGATAGACTTTATCCTGCCACCATTCGCGCCCAACAATCCAATCGTAGAGGCTCCAATTTCGTTTGCGAGCAGAAGTGCATTGATTACGTTAGATGAATTTCCACTTGCACTAATGCCAATTGCGGTATCTCCCGGCTCAATCAGGTCCACTAGTTGCTCTGAAAAAATATGCTCGTAAGCAGTATCATTACTCCATGCAGTAATTAGAGGAACATGATCCGTTAACGAGATTGCTTTTAATCGTGGTGCTCCAGGTGCAATCGTATTTTTAGCAAGATCAAGCGCGAAATGCGAAGCAGTGGCTGCACTACCACCATTACCCATAATAAAGATACGACGCCCATTAGAATAGGTGTTTTCCAATATTTGTAAAACTGCTTGTAGCTGATGCAGTGATATATTTTGCACCATCTGTTCTATTTCCGTAAAATATGTTTGAACTAAACTCATTTTCTAATCCTTTTCTTCCTTGTATGAAACTTCAATGTGATTGAACATCCGCGTAAGGCATAACCCAATGTGGATCAAAATGTGCCACGTTTAGAATCACCGTTGCACCCTGTTGATCGAAGCGAAAATCCATACGCTTCAGACCGCGCTCCTCCAAAGCCTGCGTCACCATGTCTTGAGCATCTTCATGACAGTAGATGAGCATGAAGCCTCCGCCACCGGCTCCAGTGATCTTACCAGC
>CAZZVE010000307.1:0-4066 GCA_964657325.1 uncultured Ktedonobacterales bacterium | reverse complement strand
TTGCGGATAGCCCTGTTGTGGTACAGGAGGATATTGCCCTGATGGGAATTGCGGGTTAAACGGTTGATTTGTCGTCTGCGGTCCCTGCCATTGCTGAGGTGGCTGTGTGTTGCCCCAAAAGGACGGTGTACCTTGCTGGGGTGGTTGATTCGGGTTATTTGGAGTCTGACTCATGAGTGTAATCTCCTTATTAATGCGCATTAATAATGATGCAATTACACTGACGATTTATTGCGAATAGAGTAACCTTTATTACACAGCTTGTGTAAGTTTTAGTCAAAAAGGAAGAGCGTATCAGTCGAAACTAATGTGTCCGCTTTTCTAGTAGCCATCAGAAGGGCACTATTCGCACTCCTTGTTGTGACACTCCCTACAATTCTGCTGGAATTGCAGTAAGTGTCACAAATCCAACCTCTCGTATACCACTTGATAGTCGGTTAAAAGCATGTTATGCTTTCTCCTGAACGGATGTCAAAGGATGGACATCGTGTCCCCTGTACTCGGTAGTAGGTTAGTATCTCTGCTTATCTGTTTACGGACGAAAGGACCAATCAATGAAGAACGGTACATTCGTAATGGATGCACATACTGGCTTCTGGGATGCCAGTAAAGAGAACTGTAAGAATCGCTTCGGCGATGCCTTTATCGAAACCTTTTATGCGTTCCAAACAGGCTTCAATCCACCCGACAAGAAGTGGACGATGGATTACGAGAAGCAATTCCGCAAGGTTGACCCCGATTGGTACATCGACGAGATGTTCGTCAAGGGTGACGCAGACATGGCGATCCTCTCGACACAAGTGCTCATGGACTTCTACCACACAGGCTTTACCAATTCCAAGCGCAATGCTAAGTTCGTTGAGCGTATTCCAGAGCGTCTTATTCCCCTCGGTGGTGTTGATCCACGTATGCCCAACGCTGTACAAGAGGTGGAGCGTCAGGTCACGGAAGATGGCATGAAGGGCTTCAAATGGTATACCGCCGAGTGGCGTGGGCAATCACGTGGCTGGAGCGCGAACGATTCAGCTGTCTTCCCCCTCTATGAGAAGTGTATCGAACTGGGCATTAAGAATATGCACTTCCACAAAGGCCCCGCCGTTGAGCCGCTCACTCTGCAGAAGTTTGACGTGCGCGACATCGACGAACCCGCATGGCTCTACCCCGAACTGAACTTCATCATTGACCATGTTGGTCTGCCACGCCTCGATGATTTCTGCTGGATTGCGACGCGCTGCCCGAACGTTTACGGGTCGCTCGCTGTTGCGCTAGCCTTCATTCATAACCGTCCACGCTATTTCGCTGAGATCATGGCGAACCTGCTGTTCTGGATTGGACCGGACCGTATCATCTATGGAACAGACTTCCCCATATGGTATCCACACTGGCAGCTTGATGAGTTTATGGCTTTTGAGTTACCAGAGGACCTCAAGGCTGAATATGGAGTTGATCTGACGATGGAGACGAAGCAGAAGATCATCGGCGGCAACATCATGCGTCTCTACGGTATTGATGCCGAGAGCAAGCAGAAAGCGTTTGAGAACGATGAAGTTGCCCAGCGCAAGCGTGCGTATGCATCCTCAGAAGCAGGACAAGCAGCCGCCGCAACGGAGACTGGTGTAGCAGGAACGGTGTCTCGATGAGCATAGATGTTGAAGCGGTGCGCAAAGCTGCTGGCTCAACACGCGACCCCGAAATACGCCGCTCTCTTACCGAACTGGGCCTTTTGGATGAAGTGCAGATTGACGAGGGTCAGGTGACAGTGCAATTTCACTTGACCAGTCCCTTGTGCCCAACCAAATTCGCTACCAGTATCGGACAGGAGATTCGGCGTCGTGTTGAGGCTATTCCAGGCGTTACATCGTGTCAAGTCGTACTCCGCGACCACTTTTTGCGTGACAAAATTCAAGAGCGCATCAATGCGAGAGGAACTGCATGAAGACGTTAAGCGCAACTACTGTGCTTAATGGTCGTCGGGAGGGTGAGTTACTCGCCTTCCCCTCCGTGCGCCGTATGGCGGACATCCTGTTAGAGCGTTGCCGTGAGCAATCGTGGACGCGTACCTCGGTAGCGAGCCTTGAGCGTTTCCGCACTCTGACAGGACATCATGACCTTGAAGCACTCCTTAAACAAGCACTTGCAGACCCAATAGTAGCAGAACAAGCACTACTGACTTTTGCGTCTGCTCTTACGTCCTATACCGATAGTCAAGTTTCCGCGCTCGCAATGGGTGCGAAACTCTGGTTTCGTTTGAATGGAGTCAATGTACCCTGGCGACCACTACCAGCTCTTGCCTCCCCTGTTGTGCTCCCTAGTGCGACACACACAGGGCCAGAGCGCATCATCCTTCTTGCCATGATCGGTAGTGGCTTGAGCCTTGCTGAACTCTTACGCTTGCGTGTTGGGGATGTGGGTTCACTGGATAGCGAAGGGCGTCTCATCACAGATGTTGATGCCGACCCATTAGCTGTACAATATACGCCACGTCGCGGCAAACAAATTGAGCGTGTGACGTTCTTGACGTATTCCACTCGTCAAGCGTTGCTTGCCTCGCTCGAAGAACGTCGCGCTACTGGTTATCCTGTGAATCTTGATGCCCCACTTATTGCACAACGTGATGGTTCACCAGTAACTGCTGTCAGCGTTCTACGAGCCAGAAAGCGCAGTAAAGCCTTAATTCGAGCAGGAGGCGATGCTAATATCGCGTTGTGTCGTACCACGGGAGATTTCTTCCGCACCTGGGGCTTACCCGGCTCGCACTTCGTCGGTGAAGAAGACTTTCCAATAGAAGAGTTTATGTGATGTCCCGACGCCTTGCGTCTGATAACCTGTTCGTAGGGACTAGATTTATCGCGTCCGTGCGTGATTTATCATGCGAGACTCATTCTTATCTCATGAAAGAGCATAATTTGCATAATTTCGCGCAATGAATTGTGCCAAGGACGCCGTAAACGTGATCCCTACTATGTGTTGGAACACTACGAACGAGAGGAGATGAGTTTATGAAAGCCGTTCGTTTGCATCACTACCAGGAATTGCCCAAGATAGAAGAGGTAGACGAGCCAAGAATTACAGGTCCCCTGGATGTGATTGTGCGTATTGGGGGTGCTGGTCTTTGCCGAACAGACCTGCACATCATCGAAGGACAGTGGATCGAGAAATCGGGTGTCACGCTGCCCTATACACTGGGTCATGAGAACGCGGGCTGGGTGCAAGAAATTGGTTCGGCGGTAAGCAATGTTGCCGTTGGTGATACTGTGATCGTGCATCCGCTTGTGACGTGCGGTCTGTGTCGTGCCTGTCGTTCGGGCAATGACATGCATTGTATTAACTCGACCTTCCCCGGTATTTCGGTTGACGGAGGCATGGCGAATTTTCTCAAGACCACTGCACGCTCCGTTGTGAAACTCGACCCTAGCCTTGCTCCAAAGGATATTGCTGCACTCGCTGACGCCGGGTTGACCGCCTATCACGCGGTAAAGAAATCGATACCCTTGCTTTATCCAGGTACAAAGGTGGTCGTCATTGGGGCAGGCGGCTTGGGTCACATTGGTATTCAATGCCTCAAAGCACTGACACCAGCCGAGATTATCGTGGTTGATAAGTCTCCCGCCGCGCTCGAACTGACACGCCAGTGGGGGGCAGATCACACGGTTGTTGCCGACGGGACACAGGTAGGCAAGGTCAAAGAACTTACCGATGGCAAGGGTGCCGAAGCGGTTGTTGACTTTGTGGGCGAGAGTGGCGCGCAACAAGAAGCGGTGCAGATGTTGCAACAAGCAGGTTCACACTTCATCATAGGTTATGGCGGCAACCTGAATGTTCCCACGATCGACATCATCTCAGCCGAGATCAACTTCATCGGCAACCTCGTCGGCACCTACAACGATCTTGTCGAACTCATGACGTTGACCGCGCAAGGCAAGGTTGCGCTACACACAGCAATCTATCCGCTTGATGCCACGCTCGATGCCATTCACGATTTAGAAAGTGGCAAGCTACGCGGTCGTGGTGTGCTAGTACCTGCTTAGAGAGCGGATACGTCAATTGTAGAGAGTGATTTATCACG
>CAZZVE010000306.1:2922-4077 GCA_964657325.1 uncultured Ktedonobacterales bacterium | reverse complement strand
AATCCTGTTTCTCTGTGTAGACGTGCGAGTACAGTACTATCCTGTGGATTGGAAAGTGCGACGGTAAGCGTACCACGTTCGCGCCCAAGCGGGTAGCATTGTAGCTCGTGCGCGAGCTTGAGCGTGACAAGCCGTTGAACCTGTTCCGGCCTTTTGCGTGGTAACAACGAAAGATATGGCATGCCAAGTTTGCGTGCGAGGGCGGTTAATTCGTCTTCGTGTGAGATCACTTCCATGTCTAGCATAACCATATCGTTGTCTTGTAAACTATCATTAACTACTTCGGTATCTATTTCTGGTTGAGTGTCAAAACTGTAACACGGTTCGCTTGCTGCCGTGATACATGCATGAGCATTTTCGTCCGTTGGGCTAGAGGCGGCATGCCCAATCGTCATGATGCGAGGCTGTAGCACGTTGTCTTCATGTACATTGTGAACGCACCACAAGAGGGCGTCCCACAAACGGCTTTCGACAATCCTTCCACCTTCTGCATTTGCACCAGGAAGAATAAAATAAAAGGTAGAGTCCAGTAGATAGACTCTGTCTGTTTTGCGCACAAGGGAGCGCAACTCGTTGAGATAGTATTTTGCACTGTATGCCTCTAAATAGTGACGATGTACCTTCTCGTCTTCCAGCGCGAATTGGAGTACGATGGTCACGAGCGCATACTGCTCTACATGCGTCGTTGTAATAGATTGTATAGCTGAAACAACGGTTTGTAGTGTACTTGTTGTCTCATAGCTATATGGATATGTAGAATGTTCTCGTGATACAAGAGAAGTAGCCTCATTGCTCATCTTACAGACTCCTCAACGTGAATTTGTGGATGGAATAGTGTTGTATGTATATTACGTGGAGTCGAGCAACAAATCCTACTTGAATACGGTTATATTTGCGTTGAGACTTGCCTGTTGCGGTTGAGATGATATCATTCCTTCACAGCATAATATCTCATCAGGTGTTGAAGTGGCTCGACCAGCTTGCTAATTTGAATGAGGAGAAGATCATTTTGCTGCATGAGGTCGAAGAGGAGAGTAGCAACTACCTCGTCGTCGCCCTGCGCCACGAGTTGTATGTCAGGGATGATATCACCGAAAATCGCGCAGGCACTATCAAAGAGCAGGGCGAGAGTTGTATCAACCTGCACTAATGAGG
>CAZZVE010000306.1:0-2822 GCA_964657325.1 uncultured Ktedonobacterales bacterium | reverse complement strand
TATGCTGGTAGAGCGTGTCGATACAATTAAAAAGACGATGTAGACAAAAGACAAGCGTTTCTATATCATTGCGTTCAGCGCGTCCTCGAAAATAGTCAGGTAGGCGTTGCAACAGCAAAAGTAAGCCATCTTCCACGCTTTCTGACGCAATGGTTGCGGTATGTTCCGCCTGTTGTATCACCTCTTGCTCAAGTTTCTGACTACTACTCATCTCTTCCCTCCTCCAACATTGCTTTTCTATACATTGTACGCAGAGGGCATAATAGAGAATACAAAAACAGGTTTGTGGGCGGCTGTACAGCTACCCACAAACCTATTTTTGTATGAAGAGTTATTTCTCATACGTCGCGTCTTTCAAGACACGGAATGTCTCCGCGCGTACATTCTGCTCATAGACACCTAGACTATTAAGAACACCAGCCGCGATACCTTCACCTTCTTCAACCATGCCTAAAAGGAGATGCTCGGTCCCTACATAAGCGTTGTTCAGCTTTTTTGCATCGTCGGATGCATATTCGAGAATCCTCTTTGAGCGTGGTGTTAGCCCAATTTCACCAAGAACGACGCGATCACCACGCCCGATAATATATTCGACGGCACTACGTACACGGTTCAGGTCCACACCAAGATTTTGCAGTACAGCTCCCGCCACGCCTTCGCCTTCGCGCACCATACCGAGCAAGAGATGTTCCGTTCCTATGTAGTTGTGGCTAAAGCGTAGTGCCTCTTCGCGCGCCCTCTCAAGAATGGTATGCGCCTGCTCTGTGAATGGATAACCAGCATAGGGCTTGATACTCTTTGTCTGTACAAAGGCACTCTTACGCGGTCCCGTCGCCTCTGCTGTTTCAGGGACAGATGGATTCATGGATTGCTCTAACTGTTCTGGAGTAGGTGTGCTCGCAGACTGCTCTAACGGTGTTGAAGTCGATACGTTTGGAGTAGGTCGTGTCCCTAGGCTAAGAGTTTGGAATGTTGCAGTGCGAGCCTTCTCAAGATGTGCTCCTAGACTTTCAAGCACGCCAGCCGCGATACCTTCGCCTTCGCGTATCATACCAAGCAAAAGATGTTCAGTGCCGATGTAGGAATGATTAAGACGACGCGCCTCATCAACTGATAACTCAATCACCTTTTTCGAGCGAGGTGTTAGCCCAATAGGGGGTCTTGTGAGTATTCGGTCTCCACCTGAGATAAGGAACTCAACTGCATTCCGTACTTCTACAATATCGACATTCATGTTACGCAGTATTGTAGCTGCAACATTAGTTTCGTCACGAATAAGGCCAACTAGAAGATGTTCTGTACCAATGTAGTTGTGCTGTAAACGCTGCGCCTCTTCATGTGCATGCTGTAACGCACTCCTGGCTTGCTCATCAAACTTGTCAAAGCGATCTTTATTGCTCATGGCTTGCCTGCCTCTCTTTTCGACACTGATCAGGTGGCATTCAAGCTTTCACTATACCGCATGTTATGTCACCTTAGCAACTGCTCCTCGTGATTTTGTGTGCTATTGTTACCGTTGACGCGCTGTATTACCGAAAAAAGGCCACATGCACACGCTAGAATAACAAGTACAATAGAGACCCATAGAAGACTTGATGTTAGAGCTTGATAGTAGATGCCTGCATAGACCACGCCCGCCGCGACAAGCAAGAGGATGAACAATAATACCCCGACCTCCGCAAGCAACTTTGGTTGTGCATAGCTTAGGGACTCACCACGTGAACGTGCTCCACGGATACGCCGCGTCTCTTGCACGATGCCCACGATACTGCTGATGAGGATGATCGGTAGGCTAATAATGAACAGCACAATGGCGATGGTGTAGATAGAGCTAGTAGTAAGCTTGGGCATACTTGCTCCTCTCTTTATTATTCGGCTAATGCCATAATCATTGGAAAACGACCTGTTTTGCCGTGCTCTGCTCGATGCGAGAAAAAGCGGTTCACAGAATCACTCGTACAAATTTCAGCAACTTCGATATGTTCGGACAAGAGACCTGCCATGAGCAATTGGCGGCGGTTTGTCTCCCACAGGTCGAGCCGCAAGCTCTCTTTATCGGGCAAATGAACTATAGAGAATACAGCCGACTCGCGTACAAGGCCGCGATACTGTTCCTGCGTCGGAATGTCGTCGAAGTCTTGCACGCCCATAAACAGGTCTTGCACATTCTGCGACACTTCATAACAGCAAGGACCAATCGTTGGTCCGATACCTGCATAGATATCACCGGGTTGACTGCCAAAGTTCTGATGCATCGCCTCTATAGTAGCGATGGCAATACCTCGTGCGGTCCCACGCCAGCCACCGTGTGCGATACCGATAACTTGTTCTACTGGATCATACAGCGCGATTGGCGTACAGTCGGCGAACGAGAGCGCGATTGCTACGCCACGTTGCTGTGTAATCAGCGCGTCACCCTTGTGAATTTCCTGTGGCGTCCACGCTCGTTCGTAGTAGGAGCGATAGGCCCAATCGGTACGCCAGTTGTCGTGTGTATCGGGTATAAGTATGTCGGCTCCGTGTACATTCCACAGTGTGACGCATGGATAGCTATCAAGTGCGAGACTGTGAAGGGCTAACTGGCGATTACGTACTACGTTGTCAAGATCGTCACCGCCACGCAAGGCACCAGAGGTATTCAGTCCTTTATACGGTGGTTCGCTATAGCCGCCATCGCGTGTGAAGACGCCATGTGTGAGCTTCGGAAATTGCTGAAAGTTGGAAAATTGCAGGAAACAGGCGTTGTCCCGTTGCTGTTCGATCAAAAGTGTCCCCTTGTCGCTGATGTTTGTTCCAAGGATATTGTAACACAAAAATGTTTA
>CAZZVE010000305.1:0-4093 GCA_964657325.1 uncultured Ktedonobacterales bacterium | reverse complement strand
TTAACTAATTTGCTCAAATTTCCCATACATGAAGTAATGCGTAGGGCTCTATAATAAGTTATGTTCTTTTATATCCGTTCCATCTCTTCCCAACGTATTCATAGCACAGGCTATAATACATACAATGAATTTATATAGCAGGCAGAATTGAGGAACAAGAGATGCAGCAACTGGAACAAGCCCAGACACCCCCAGGACTCTCAGACGGATACCTCCCTATTGAAGATCATGGCATCATTGGTGACTTGCACACCGTCGCACTGATCGGAAAAGATGGCTCTATTGATTGGTGCTGTATACCACGCTTCGATGCACCCAGCGTGTTCGGAGCACTCCTCGACTGCGAAAAGGGGGGCTTCTTTCGTATCGCACCACCATATATACCAGGGATGAGCCGTAAGCAGATGTATCTGCCAGAAACAAACATTCTGATGACACGCTTCCTTTCCGTCGATGGCGTCTGTGAAGTGATAGACTTCATGCCGATTAAAGAGGTAGAGAGCAAGAGCCATCAACATCACATCGTTCGTGCAGTACATGTAGTGCGCGGTTCCATGCCTATCGAGATGGTGTGTAGACCTGCGTTCAACTATGCACGCGATACACATGAAGTCCACCTTTCCCAAGTGGGTGCAATCTTCACAAGTCAGCATCTTTGCTTAGGGCTTGCTTCCACTGTTCCTTTAGAGACGGATGGGAAAGGTGGTGTACGTGCCACGTTCACGTTGCATGAAGACCAATATGCCTACTTTGTGTTAGAGAGCGCGAAAGACCATGATCTTGCGCCACAGCCTCTCACCAATCGCCATTATCAAGCACTGTTTCAAGATACAAAAAACTACTGGCAACGCTGGCTCTCGCAATGCCAATATCAAGGTCGATGGCGTGAAATGGTACATCGTTCAGCACTCGCATTGAAATTGCTTACCTATGCTCCAACAGGTGCTATAGTCGCAGCTCCAACTACCAGCTTACCAGAAACGGTTGGGGGAGCACGCAACTGGGACTATCGCTATACATGGTTGCGTGATGCTGCCTTTACGCTTTATAGTCTCCTCATTCTTGGCTTCACACAGGAAGCTGAGTCCTTTATGGGCTGGCTTGATGCACGTTGTCACGAGCTAAAGCCTAATGGCACGTTGCAACCCATGTATACTATCGACGGTGGACATGACTTAACCGAGATTAGTCTTGACCACCTGGAAGGGTATAGGAAGAGCGGACCCGTTCGTATTGGCAACGAAGCCTATAAACAGCAGCAACTCGACATTTATGGCGAACTGCTAGACTCCATCTATATCTTCGACCGCTATAAAGACATTTCGTATGACCTATGGTCTAACCTACGACGTTTGCTCGATTGGCTTGCATCAAATTGGCGAACCAACGATGAGGGTATATGGGAGGTTCGTGGTGGTCCTAAGCCCTTCTTGCACTCACGCGTGATGAGTTGGGTCGCATTTGATCGTGCATTGCGTATCGCTCGACATCGTGGCCTACCCGCACCCATTGAGCATTGGACACAAACAAGCGCGGACATCTATGAAGAGGTTATGCATCGTGGTTGGAATGAAAAGGCTGGTAGTTTTGTTCAATATTATGGAAGTGATGCAGTCGATGCCAGTTCTTTACTCATGGTTCTGACAAAGTTCACTGGCCCCACCGACCCACGCATGATCGCAACCATCAACCGCGTACAGAAAGAGCTTACCAGCGACTCCCATGTATATCGCTATAATCCCAAAGTTGCGGCAGATGACGGCTTAGGCAGTCTGGAAGGTACATTTAGTCCTTGCAGTTTCTGGCTTTCCGAAGCATTAGCGCGTGCAGGTCGGCTCGACGAGGCTCGCTTAGTCCTGGAAAAGATGCTCACCTATTCTAATCATGTTGGACTCTTCGCAGAAGAAATTGGGCCAACAGGTGAGGCACTGGGGAACTTTCCCCAAGCATTTACCCACCTTTCACTTATCAGTACCTGTTATAACATGGATCGTGCCCTGAACGGGACGCTTCATGGGTAGGATGTTTACTGTCACTATGCTGCGCATACCGTGTGGTGTACACGGCATAGCGACAATACACATACCTCAGAAGTCCTACCTACGCTTGACGTAATGTGGGAGAACAGATACAATGTAAGTATTGGAATGTCGGGTAAATAGCCTACTTATCCACCGGGCGACGAAGACCGTCCGGTTTTATTATGTCTTTGAAGAGAGTATATTGAGGAAAGCACCCAGAAGAATATGCAGGTTATGAGTAATACTAATATGACACAAACAGCTGAAAAGCTTGTAAAACGGACCGACATTCGCAATGTTGCTATTATCGCACACGTCGATCATGGTAAAACTACTCTAGTCGATGGGTTGCTGAGACAAAGCCATATCTTCCGTGAAAACCAGGATATGGGCGACCTGATTATGGACTCCAACGATCAGGAACGCGAACGCGGCATTACTATTCTATCAAAAAATACCGCAATCAATTATCACGGCATCAAGATCAATATCATCGACACGCCTGGACACGCCGACTTCGGGGGTGAGGTTGAGCGCGTCCTCAATATGGCTGATGGCTGTATTTTGCTTATCGATGCGGTTGAAGGCCCAATGCCTCAGACACGCTTCGTCCTGCAGAAAGCCTTTGAACTTAATCTACAGCCTATCGTCGTTATCAATAAAATTGACCGCCGCGATGCCCGTATCGATCAGGTACTAGAGTGGACGCAAGACCTGTTCCTTGAACTCGCAACAACTGATGCACACCTGAACTTCCCCGTGCTCTATGCAATCGGACGTGATGGCGTGGCAATGTATCATCCCAATGACGAGCGCGTCAATCTGGAGCCATTGTTTGAAACTATTGTCAACACCATTCCCGCTCCAATGGTCGATGTCGATGCACCTCTACAGATGCTTGTAGCAGCATTGGACTATGACGATTACAAAGGTAAATATGCTATCGGGCGTATCGTGCGAGGCAAAATTGCCCCAAACACGTTTGTGTCTCGTATCAATCGCGATGGTGTAGTTACACGCCAAAAGATCAACCTCGTGCTGAGTTATAAAGGCTTACAGCGTACCGAGGTAGAAGAGGCGCAAGCGGGTGAGATTGTTGCGTTGACAGGCATTGCCGATGCAAATATTGGCGAGACCGTCGCGGATATCAACACACCAGAAGCACTACCAACGATCGCGATTACCGAGCCAACACTCAAAATGACCTTTGGGGTCAATAGCAGCCCGTTCGCTGGTCGCGAAAGCAAGTACCCAACATCGCGTCAGCTTCGCGCCCGCCTCTATCGTGAGTTAGAGACAAACGTAAGTTTGCGTGTCGAAGATGGCAACTCGCCTGACGAATTTGTTGTCTCAGGTCGTGGTGAACTGCACCTCTCCGTACTTATCGAGACGATGCGCCGTGAGGGGTACGAGTTCCAGGTATCGCGCCCAGAAGTTATCACGCGTGAAGATGAGAATGGCAAGCTCACCGAGCCTATCGAGCACCTCATCATCGACACAAAGGACACCTACATCGGTGTGTTGACCGAAAACCTTGCCACTCGTAAGGCCCAGTTGATCAATATGACCAACGACGGTTCAGGTAATGTGCGTATCGAGTATCGCATTCCTACACGTGGCTTGATCGGCTTTCGCAATGCCTTCCTGACTCTGACAAAGGGTAATGGAGCTATGAGCAGTATTCTGCTCGGCTTCGAGCCGTGGCTCGGTAAGATGGGCAATAACCGCATGGGTGCACTTGTCGCATCTGAGCAGGGTAGCGCGATGACCTACGGTTTGAACAATGCGCAGCAGCGCGGCGATACCTTTATTGAGCCGGGTACACCCGTCTACGAAGGTATGATTGTTGGTCTCAACTCGCGGCCCGATGACATGACCGTCAACATCTGTAAAGAGAAGCAGAAGACAAACATCCGCTCCTCCACTTCAGACATCTCGGTCCGTCTGACGCCACCAATTCTGATGAGTCTTGAGCAATCACTCGACTTCATCAACAACGACGAACTGGTCGAGGTAACACCCTTAAACATTCGCCTGCGTAAGAAGTTCCTGACACAGCACGAGCGCATGCG
>CAZZVE010000304.1:0-4142 GCA_964657325.1 uncultured Ktedonobacterales bacterium | reverse complement strand
CACGAAACGCAAGCAGTACTCCGAAGCCAAATTGCACACCTTTGAACAATTCGGCGAACAACTTCAGGCAGGGCTACTGACGCCCCTGTTTCAAACAGAGGTAGAGCAGGGAGAGGATTGGCTCTTCATCGAGGAGGTTAAAATTGGCTGTACGTTGGGTATGCTGCTATGCCTGGAACGGGAAGAGCGCATTGCCTTCATTCTGGGTGACATCTTCGAGGTAAGTGGCGAGGAGGGAAGCGCGATTCTCTCGCTTCCCATCACGACATTTCGCAAACGCTTGTCTCGTGCCCGCCTGCGGCTTCGTGCCTTTATGGAAAGCTCCTGTGGCCTCGTTAATCCTTCCGCTCCTTGTCGTTGCGCTCGCCAAGCAGCCTCCAGGGGTGCAAAAGCCAAGATCAATCCAAAGCGACTTCTCTTTGCGGCTCCTCTCATGGTACAGGGCAAAAACCCGGAAGTCGTCGCTAGCATGCAAGAGCTGACCGAACTTGATCGAATTGCTGCTCTCTTCCGCAGTCATCCCGATTATCAAGCACCACACGCCTTCATCGAAGCGATGCAACAACTGCTCCACTCAAGCTCATTTGCTCTGATTGACGCAGAAGTCCCATCGTAACGTGACTCCTCGTGCTAGTACACGTGGTACGAAGGAAAGAAATGCAGGGACAAGAGGGTACGTGAGGAATACATACAGAAGGAAGGGTACTTTTCAATGAATGCCGCTTGGTTAGATACCGTTCGCTTATCGTTCGTACAACGACGCTCGACACGTCAATGGGCGCAACACACACGACCGGGAATGCAGTATATCGAGCTTTCCTCCGCTCAGGTGCGTGTGCGGATAGCAGGGCAGGGGCAAACCACGCTCGTGTTTATCGCTGACCCTCCCAACGTCATCGAACACTATGATGCACTTTTTGATCTGCTCACTCCTGTTGCTCGCGTACTATGTTTTGAAGCTCCTGGCTTTGGGTTTTCAACGCCCAAACGAGGTTATAACTTCACCCTTGAGCACCAGACGAAAGCCGTGGTAGAACTTTTAGAGGCAGTACAGATGGGACCATATACGCTGGCGTTTTCCTGTGTTGCCGTGTATGTGGCACTTAAGATTGCAGCAGAGTATCCACATCTGGTAGAGAAACTGGTCCTGATGCAAGCACCTTCATGGGCTGAAGAAATGCTCTGGGGAAAGCGTATTGATCCCCAAGGATGGATGAGAACTCCTGTCATTGGTCAACTCGTATTTCCTACCCAAAAACGAGCAGTTTCACAAGGATGGTACACCATTGCAGTAGGGAAAACGGTACCACATTCACACTTTCTTACACCATGTCTACAGGCTTTTGATCACGGAGCGTGGTACTGTCTTCCCTCATTGGTGCAAGGACTGTTCGCGGGGAAAGAGGCCAGCTTTGGGGAAGTTGAGCAACCAACTCTTGTCCTGTGGGGAGACGTTGACCGCTCACATCGCCGAACGGACAAACGCTCCGTGCTCCGTTATGTCCATGAAGCACCGTTCATTACCTTTGAACAGGCTGGTCATTTTCCAGAATTGGAAGAGCCAGAGCGATTTGTGCAGCTCCTGCAAGAGCACAAAATTTTGAGTGGGCAACAAACATCTTAAAGAAAGGCAAGGGTTGTCTGAATAGCCTTCAGGACCTCATCAGGAGCCTCGAACGGGACAAAATGACCAACGCCAGGAAGGTAAAACAAAGAAAGCTGGGTAAAATACTCTGGAAGTCGATCAGCCCATTCCCAACGACTCACTGGATCGGCTTGTCCCCACAGCACTGTTGTTGGCTGTAATATCTGAACTGTTTCAGGTGCAAGAGTGGCTTCTTGCATTCGTCTCGCAGCTCTCGCTCGATAGTACAAAATACTGGCTCGCATTGCACCAGGACGTGCGTACATTTCAACAATCGTCTCAAACTCACGAGCATCGAGGGCCTCTTGACGCCCGAGCCAATGCGTGTAGAAGTGACGAAGATACAAACGGAGAGTCTCTTTATCATGCCCGATGAGCTGATCAGACCACGGCAAATTGTGAAAGTGTTGATACCAGAGTTCAGCTTGAACGCCTGGCTCAAAGCGTCTCATCCCCACTCCTGCATAGGGTGGATTCAGTAAGACAAGAGCCTTTATCGTCTCAGGAGCTAGCCGTGCCAGGACCTGTGCGACCGTCGCGCCAAGATCATGAGCAACTACAACCACGTTCCGCACGTTGAGATGGTCCAGTAATGCAAGGATGTCGTGTGCAAACATGGTAGGTGTATATGCCTCTAGCGGTGGAAGGTCAGGTTTCTCGGACTCGCCAAATCCTCGGAAATCCGGAGCAATGACATCCGCCTCTCGTGCAAGACGAGGAAGAACACGTCGCCAGTCGTACCAAAAGCCGGGCCAGCCATGTAAGAGGATGACAGAGGGTCCCTGACCTTCTCGAATGTAGTGAAGTTGCACACCATTTGCGCCAGGACCAAAGGCATGCTTCACGTGCGTTCCTTCAAGGGATTTGGGATTATCGTAGCTTTCTTTCATCCAAGCCTCCTTACATAACTATCTTGCTTGTTCAAAGTATAGGGAGGGTGATAGAGCTTGTCAATCTTGGTTGACAAACTACGCAGGAATATCTATCTCGATGCGTTTACTCAGGAATATTATCAGACCTGGATTTCATACTAGTAAACGGCTATCTCTCATTCCTTGCTTCAGACTGATGGCAAATTTCTGGTCTAGTATAGCCTTTCCCCATCAGTCTGAAGCAAAGAGAGAGAAAAACAGAAAGGGGAGCCTGTAGGGACAATTTGAGTTGGAAAAGGAAGAGGCGTAGATAGTAATGAAACGAGGAGAGAGCGTATGAACCAGTTCCCACCCATTGATCGTGTGCGCATTACCCACATTGGCGGACCAACTGTCCTCATCGAGATCGGCCATCTGCGTCTGCTGACCGATCCTGCTTTCGACCCGGCAGGAAGCCGATACGTCGCAGGTCCGAAAGAGTTGATCAAAACGAGCGATCCAGCGCTTGCTGCCTCCGCGCTTGGTCCAGTGGATGTTGTCCTCCTCAGCCACGACCATCACGCTGATAATCTTGACCGAGCTGGTCGTGCTTATTTACCACAGGCCAAACATGTCCTGACGACTCCCACAGGAGCACGACGGCTGGGCGGAGAGACGCGCGGTGTGACGACCTGGGAGACGGTCGAGCTAACAGGGACAGGCAATCAGCATATTCGTGTGACCGCCACGCCAGCGCGTCACGGTCCAGAGGAGATCAAGGGTGCAGTCGGCGACGTTACAGGGTGGATAGTTGAGTGGGATGGGCAACGTCGCGGTGCACTCTATATATCAGGGGACACGGTTTTTTTCGAGGACCTGAAAGAGATCGGTCAGCGTTTTCAGGTTGGGACGGCTCTGCTCCACTTCGGCGCGGCGCAGGTCGATGTGTACGGCCCAGTCTACCTCACCTTCACAGCAGCCGAAGGAGCACAGTTTGCAAAGACACTCCGCGATGCCACAGTCATTCCCATCCACTATGAGGGCTGGGTACACTTCACGGAGGGGCGCGTCGAGATCGAGCAGGCATTTGCTGCGAATGGGATAGAGAAACAATTGTGCTTTCTGCCCTTCGGTCAACCTATTCTCATCGACGCATAACGCACGTCACCCGACGCAAACCGATGGAAGAGCATACCTACTTCCGAGAAAATACGAGGAGGAAACTTATGACACAGAGTACGCATCGCTTTATCGAAACGAACGGCATCCACATGCATATCGCTGAGCAAGGTACAGGTCCGCTGGTCCCTGCTGCTTCACGGTTTTCCAGAGCTATGGTACTCCTAGCGACACCAATTTGCAGAGGTCCGATAATGATGTGTAAGAACATGAGTGACCCATTGAAATTTTGAATGTTGAACGTTTCCCATGTTTTGCTATTGACTCATTTCCTTCACGGTGCAAACAATTCTTGCTAAATATGGCATACTCTTGACAGATTTACTCTGGTACCCTTCCTGTGCGATAACTATTACAAGCAGAGTTTTGGTCCACTCGCCAGTGCTGGAGCGGGCGTGTTGCTCCCAATGCTAGGGATACCAATAATGATTGGACTTTCAGCATTCTTCGTTGGCATGCCTGGCGTG
>CAZZVE010000303.1:0-4169 GCA_964657325.1 uncultured Ktedonobacterales bacterium | reverse complement strand
TTCTGACTTTTGATTCGTGAGTGGGACACATCTACACAGTTGGTGATTGTCATACGTATTTGTGGCAATGGACCAACTACGTATGATAATCACCAAACAAACTGGTGATTGTCACACATATCTGGCAGTATGTGATGATAATAAGCATGGGGTAGTCCTTATTGTCAGAAATTTCTGGCGTATTTTTCACATATATTTAGTCGAACCTTGCTTCTTGTCACACATATTTGGTCGAACCATCTTAACTTCTTCAAGAACTTTATGCGTTGTTTTGACTCCTATAATTAAGAAAGGATTATGCCATGACATGCAACAATCAAATTCTCGATCATTATTATTCCTTGAATTTAAGGAAATTTACTGCTCTTGAGAAGATACTCATCTATCCAGTTGATGAACCACTCGACGGCGCAGTCTCAGCGTTAACGGTTTTCTGCTAATGCTGCTACATTATCTCTATACAGATTGGAGCGTGCTAATTTACAATGAGTAATCATGAAGCAAACGAGGAATATGTTATCTCCCGGGATGGTAGCCGTATAGGGTTCATACGCCAGGGCGACGGCCCTGGTCTGGTACTCGTGCAAGGTGCAATGGGCACGGCTTATGACTACCACGACCTTGCTGAAGCGTTGTCGTCTAGTTTCACTGTCTATACACCTGACCGCCGAGGCCGTGGCTTAAGCCTCAAGCCCTACGATAGTGGACACAGTATTGCCCGAGACGTTGAGGACCTAGACGCTCTACTCGCGAAATCGGGTTCGAATCTGGTTTTCGGTCTCAGCTCTGGAGCTATGATCACGCTAGAGGCGGCGAGGACACTCCCGCGAGTCACCCGAGCTTCGGTGTACGAGCCACCCTTCTATGCCGACGGCATCTCACACGACGGTATTCGCGATCTCAACGCCGAGATTGAACGCGGTGATCTGGCGGCAGCTCTCGTGAGCTCACTCCTGACTGCCGGAACAGCACCTGCACCACTTCGAGCACTCCCTAAATCGGTCGCGCGTCTCATCGCCGGTTTCGTACTCAGGATCGATGGTCGAAAGTCCGGGCCTTATGCGAAGGTGCGCGACCTTCTCCCAGGCATCCGCTACGACTTCAATGACGTTGGCGGCATGGACGGAAAGATGGAGACCTTTGCCTCCATTGACAAGCCGATGCTTCTGCTCAGTGGAACGAAGAGTCCTAGCTATCTGCGGCAGAGTATCAAGAAGCTGGAAGGTATTCTTCCTCAAGCACAGCACATCGAGTTCGAGGGCCTCTCCCACTCTGGCCCGTGGAATAGGAGTCGTGGTGGCTGCCCAGAAGTTGTTGCGGCAGTGCTACGCGAGTTCTTCGCCTAATCAAACGAAGCAGGTAAAAAGTTCTGATTTTAACGTTAAAATCAAATTCTGTAAATAGGGGGTCGAGTAGTAGTCGTGAGAAAAACAACGTGAAGGCCAAAAAGGAGGAGCCACCAGGATTTTTCAAGAATTTCGAGAGGAGAAGGACACAGAAATAAAGCAGTTGGGGATTTTGAGAACGACTACTACTCGACCCCCTATGTCCGTCTAGGCGCAAGTACTGTGAACACTCTAGGAGGCAAGAAAACATGCTGTCTGCTCCTGCCAGAAATTTGTGACAAGAGCTGCCAATGACTTGTGGCAACGGGCCAGATATGTGTGACAATCACCACTAGCCTCAATGTTTAACTACTCGGTAGTATCTGGCCCAGCCAAATATTTGTGACAAAAGCTGCCAAATATTTGTGACACTGGGCCAGAAATTTGTGACAATCACCACTACATTTGACGTTTATATATCCAGGTTCGCGCTCCTGGCATGGCTCTCGATAAATCTCTTACGGGGAGCTACTTCGTCACCCATGAGCATATTGAAGATTTTGTCGGCTTCGATGGCCTCCTCAACGCCCACCTGTAGGATAGTACGTTTGGCAGGGTCCATTGTGGTGTCCCAGAGAGTTTCGGGGTTCATTTCACCAAGACCTTTATAACGTCCAACCTCCGGCTCTTTGCCACTATGTGAAGCTTTGTACTCTTCAACAATCACATCACGCTCCTCTTCTGTGTAGACGTAGCGAGTCTGCTTACCAACCTTGACGTGGAAGAGTGGCGGCTGCGCAATGAACAGGTGTCCATTGTTGATAATATCGGGCATATGACGGAAGAAGAATGTGAGCAACAATGTACGGATGTGGGCACCATCAACGTCGGCATCGCACATGATAACGATGCGTCCATAGCGCAACTTCGCCAGGTTGAAATGTTCATCAATACCAACGCCGATAGCGGTAATGATATTTTTGACCTCTTCACTCTTGAGGACTCTATCCAGCCCGACGCGCTCAACATTCAGGATTTTACCACGAAGCGGTAGGATTGCCTGGAAGTGACGATCACGCCCCTGTTTAGCACTACCACCAGCACTGTCGCCCTCGACCAAGTACAGTTCACAACGGTCGGGGTTACGCTCGGAGCAATCAGCGAGTTTACCAGGAAGTGTCGTGTCTAATACGTTTTTGCGTTGTACGAGGTCACGTGCGGCACGTGCGGCTTCGCGTGCTTTGGCGGATAGTAGACACTTCTCGATAATGGCTTTGGCCTCACTTGGCGTCTCTTCCAGGTAGCGCGTGAGCATTTCTGCTGTGATGGTCTCGACGACAGGTCGCACCTCGGCGTTATTGAGCTTGCTTTTGGTCTGTGCCTCAAATTGAGGGTTGGGTATCTTGACGCTGACAACAGCGGTCAAACCCTGACGCACATCATCACCTGTAAGATTGCCATCTTTTTCTTTAAGGATATTAGCCTTACGAGCGTAGTCGTTGAGTGTACGGGTGAGCGCACTACGAAAGCCTGTGATATGCATGCCACCGTCGATAGTGTTGATGCCGTTCGCAAACGAGAATTCAGTGCAAGTCCAACTATCATTATATTGTACTGCTAGCTCAACCTTCATTCCGTCGATCTCACGAATTGTGCTGACGGGACGCGCTTGTAGCTTGGCGCGGTTCTTATTCAGATAGCGCACAAAAGAGACAAGTCCACCCTCAAAGTAGAAAGTCGCTTCACGATCAGTACGCTCATCAATAAGAGCAATGGTGAGTCCTCGGTTGAGATAGGCCATTTCACGGAAGCGTTGCTCAAGAATATCGAAGCTAAAGTCGCGTGTCTCCATCACTGTGAGATCGGGAAGAAAGGATGTTTCGGTTCCTGTTCCTTCGGCGGGACCAGCATCAAGCAATGCAGTCACAGGTATACCTTTTTCGTAGCGTTGTCGCCACAGACGCCCTTCACGTTTTACGTCAACCTGACACCATTCCGAGAGGGCATTGACGACGGAGACACCAACACCGTGAAGCCCACTACTGATTTGATAACCGCCACCACCAAACTTGCCACCAGCGTGTAGGACGGTCATAACGACTTCAACCGTAGACATACCTGGACGCTGGTGATGTTCGTCCACCGGAATGCCACGTCCATTATCGCTTATCGTCACAGAACTGTCGGCGTGAATGATGACGCGCACAGTATCAGCTTCACCCGCCATTACCTCATCAATACTATTGTCAACAACTTCATAAATGAGATGGTGCAAGCCACGCTGATCCGTCGCGCCAATGTACATACCTGGGCGCACGCGTACCGCCTCTAAGCCTTCGAGAATCTGAATATTCTGTCCACCATAGCCACCATCACGGCTACCGTTGATTGCCTTTTTGCCGTTTCCATTATTACCATGATTACCGTCATTACCCGTTTGCGTTTCTGGTGGAGTATTTTCGCTGGGGTCATTATTAGAGGGGAGTTGTTCTGCAATCATAGATTCTCTTGCTTTCGCCATAGCACCATAATTCCTTTTAATTCAATAGCCATAATGATGGAAGATGCGATACAGGGATGCTACCCAACAGGTGTCAGGAGCGCATGACAACAACGCATCTTCCCTGCTTCTCTATTCTATAGGTCCTGAACATGTGATGTTCAAGTACTATATAAACGAGAAGAAGGCAGATGTGGGCGGAGGGCTAGACCGCACCTGTGGTATTATATTCTGATACAGCCTGGAAAATGTGGTAATACTACTACGTTTTCGTCCCATCATTATACCACATTATGCTCAAAAAACAAAATAAGGAACCAAAAGAAATGTGTATGTAACATTGT
>CAZZVE010000302.1:0-4207 GCA_964657325.1 uncultured Ktedonobacterales bacterium | reverse complement strand
CAAGCTTGCAGACCCTGTTCTGTATATCAGCTTATTCTAAGCCACGCTCGTACATATAGAAGACTATGCCATCCCATTCGTATTCGATGCCTGTTAGACCATCGCGTATCAATACGAGATCGGGTGCGTAGACATAGACACTTTCGAGACCCATATCAGTCAGACGTTGGCGTAAATCATGAGCTACGAGGCTAATAGCTTCGATTGTCATGCCGTCAATATAACCAATTGAGAGCCGCTTGCCCTGACGGTCCTCTCGCGGTTCTGCAATCGCCAATCCGTCTAAACGATTCCAACGATGCAAGAGATAGACGTTCTGCGCCGTGATTTGCTTCTCAAGTAAGGCTGCCGTAATCTCGTAGCCCACAAAACCAGTATAATACAAGCCACCAGTGGCTGGAAATATGTTAGAGACATTTAAGTAATCAATAATTTCGTCTATGTCGTCTGACGTTGCTAGACGCGTTCCCTCTGGACTGTAATCTATCTTTGCACGACTTTTGGCTTGAGCAACAAGAGGAGCGGCGTGAAACGGGGCGAAGGTACCAGCGTGTCGCATAAAAATACCTTCCATCATATGAATAGAGCCTGTGTTCGTGGACTCTGTAACGAGACGTGCATTTGTCGCTCCACGCCGTATAGCTCCCTCTAACATTGCAACGTTGAGTGCCTTTGCAATGCCTTGTTGACGATAGTCTGGGTCAACGCGCAAGCCTTCAAACCATGCATCAGTAGCATTTATCATCCGTAAGTGTGCCACTCCTGTGGGCTTTCCATCCATGACTGCGACAAATAGTTCACCTCGCGCGTCTACAAGCCAATCGTCCCATACACGATCAATATAGTCACCCCAATCCCATGTGCGAGTACAAAAGGCTAGTACGATGTCTTTATCTTCTGGTTGTGCGGAACGTACCTCTGTTTGTGCCATTATCCTGTGCTCCCTTCCCTCTGACTATAACGTAGACTCTGACGACGTGTCAAATACAATTTGCCCTTTTGCCCATTATTGTCAACTATTATAGATATGGAAACGTATTACTGATATCCTTTAGGATAGCAGCTACCGTCGAAGAGATAAACAAGGGTACAACCATGAAAGACCAGATACAGGATACAGTAGATACCACAATAGAGCAGGCGCAGCAGGAGGTTGATAGAGGACGCGAACCGTGGTATCGCTCCTCACGGCGGACACGTATTCTTGCCTTGATATACTTTATTCAATTTCTACTGTTCACCGCGCTTGCATGGTTTGTGCATTTCAATCCTGTGCTTCCCGTTGATGTAGCTATCACACAGGAATTTCAGGAGAACAAATCTCCGTGGCTCCAATCGTTTATGGTTGCGGTAAGCTTTTTAGGTAATCAGCAAATACTTTTCATTGGGCTTATTTTCGTTACCGCGGTTGCATTCTGGCTTGTGCGCTTGCGATTGGAAGCGTTGATTATTGTTACTCTTTCTATAGTTAGCTCAGTCGTGAATTTTCTGGTGAAACTTCTTGTGAGTCGTCCACGCCCAACCACCCATCTTGTAGATGTCTTTCAACACGCAAATGGGCAGAGTTTTCCTAGTGGACACGTCATGTCCTACGTTGCTTTCTTTGGACTTCTCTTCTCACTTGGCCTCATCTTGTTCAATCGAAAGCATTGGTGGCACTATGTGCTTCTGATCATATCAGCACTTTTCGTGATACTGGTTGGTCCGTCGCGTATCTACCTGGGTGATCACTGGGCAAGTGATGTCGTTGGCGGCTATCTTTTCGGTGGTCTCTTGCTTGGCATAACGTTGTCGATATATTTGCGTTTGAAGTCAGTTGGCTATTTGACGCCGAAACTCAACGCGAGAAGAATACTGAACGAGCCGAAAATATCAAGACATAAAAAATCTACGCGGCAAGGTTTTGACAGCCAAAAACATTGACCCATGCCCTCATCGTTCACTGAACGATGAGGGCATGGGTCAATGTTTTTTATGCCAAATGCTTACTCTGTCGTTTTTCGTGTTCGTCTGCTAGTTGTAGAACTTCTACGATGTGGCAGTTCCCCTTCCGTGGTCTCGTTCTCTACCGAGGAATTTGCTGTATTCGCTTCCTCTTCATGTGCGGATGCATTTTGAGTGTCGGACGCATCTGTTTCGCTGGTGGGAGTGTCCTGAGCGGCAGAAGCATCCGAGGCTACAACTGCTTTGGCGGCCTCAGCGACCTCTTCACGTATCAATGGAGGAGGCCATGTTGTATCATCGTGTGAGAGCAAGGGCATACTTACGTTGTTCGAGCTAATCTGGTAGTCCGTAGAGTCCGTTGCTGTTGCCTGCGTGGATTGCGTCTCTTCTCCACCTGTCTCTGTAGAAGTCGGGGTGCTCTGCTCTTGAGAAGCGTCGGGAATACCAGTGCTGTCCTCTACTGATGGTAGATCAGTCGTCGTGTTTGGTTCAGAAGCAACTGTTGTGTCAAGCGTTTCAGCTAGTACAGAAGTTGCGGTTGCGTCTTGTGCTTCAGCAACTGATACTTCTGGGACTTCTGTTGTATCAGTGGTATCAGCACTCTGTATAACGAACGGTGTTGTCAAAGACAAGGACGTGTCCTCGGTGACAAGTACATCCTCTGCTTGCACAAGTGTTGTCAATGGTTCGTCCGAAGCAACTGGAACTCCATTATGTGATTCCTCTTCTTGCTGAGGAGGTGTACGCAACTCTGCTAGCTTTTGCGCAAGTGTATGCTGCTGAGTGCGAGCGTCTTCGAGGCGGGCTTGTGCTTTTGCTAGCTTTTGTTCTGCTTTCTGCACGTCCTTTTTCGCCTGTTCTGCCTGGAGCATCAGCTTTGCCTCTTGCTTCGCTTGCTCCTTACGTTTCTGCTTCTCATCATTTTGGACAGAAGCATGTGCATTTTTCTTTTGCTGTGATTTTTTCTCAGGAGTATGATCAGGAGCGTGTGTCTTCTTCTTAGAAGAGGTACTTTTCCCCTGTGTGTCGGGAGTTGTCTTTGCCATGCTGTTCCTCTCGTCGCATAGGCGATTGCCTGTATTTGATGACTACTACATGAAGCATCATTGCTCCACCTACTAAAAAGGATGGGCATTTAGTATGAATACGAAAAGTGTTACCCCTTCGTCTCAGTAGGGTAGTGGCTAGCACTTATCATATCATATTTTCCCTGCATGTACTTATTTTGGAGTAGGGTATTTTTCCTACTAGTAGTAAAACAGTGAAAGAGATGTTATATTTCACAAGAGGGATAGTTCTGTATAGATATATAGAAGCGTACATAATTACATCGCAAGGAGCGAGAAATGACAACACCTGATGATCGAGGCGAGGGGAAATATTTCATAAATGCTGAAGATGCGGCAGAGACTGCGCGGTTAATGTATCAAGATCGTCTTACAACTGAGCAAATGGGTGGTGTGTTACACGAACTTAGTCCTGAAAAGATGAGTGCTTTGGAGACTGTTCTTGATCTTGCCTGTGGTCCAGGTGGCTGGGTAATGGACCTTGCCTATGCCTCAGAAAAGACTCAGGTTGTGGGTGTGGATATAAGTGTAGGCAATATTGCTTATGCACAAAGTCAGGCGCGTGTACAAGGGTTGGACAATGCTCGTTTTCAGGTGATGGATATTCTCAAGCCACTCGATTTCCCCGACAACTCTTTTGATCTGGTCAATGCTCGCCTACTTTTTGGCTTTATGCCAAAAAAGGCATGGGGACCTCTTCTCCAAGAGTGTCAGCGAATTCTTCGTCCAGGTGGAATTATGCGCATGACAGAGATTAGTGACGGTGTGAGTACGAGTCTGGCTTGTAGCCAATTAAATGCCAAACTCTCGAAGGCACTCTTTCTCACGGGACAGAGTTTTTCGCCTGATGGTCAGACATTAGGCATTGCGCCTATGCTTGGACGTTTCTTGCTCGATGCTGGCTATGTTTCCCTTGGTAGGGCAGCGGCTCCCGTTGATGCCTCAACGCATATGGAGGCACATTGGCAGTTTTATCAAAACTTCAAGGTGCTTAACCGATTGCTCAAACCGTTTCTGCTACAAATGAAGGTGATGACATCGGAGGAGTTTGAGCAACTCTACGAGCAAGCTCTGGAAGATATCGAGTCAGACTCTTTTTGTGCATTGAACTTTATTCTCACCGTGTGGGGTGAAAAACCGAGACTTGAACACTAAAAACACATGGGCAGAAACAAGGGTACCTGGGAGGAACGTAT
>CAZZVE010000301.1:0-4318 GCA_964657325.1 uncultured Ktedonobacterales bacterium | reverse complement strand
TCCAATCGCGCTCGACCTGATCCTGCCGATCCAGAGAAGAAGCATCTGCAGTATCTCGATAAGATGAGTCAACTTCGTGTACATTTGGGAATTCCCAAGCGTACATGTAGCCCCAATTTACAAAATGGCGATGGAAGAACCCAGATGGGAAGTGGCTTTTCTGGCGTCTTCCTGGCTGATTCCCAGGTTTCACGCCGATTTCCCAGGTTTCACCTCAAAAATCGTCGAACATTCACGCTATTTACTACTAGCCTCTGACCAATGTGCTTTGACGGTCCCTACAAAACGTTTCTCAACACCTCCAATGTATCTTGCACGATCTGTTCGAGCGGTGCTAGTGCCACATACTCTTCGGTTGAATGCTCGTTCATGACACCTGTTGAAAGCGTGAAGGCTTTAATCTTTGGACGGAAGCCGCTTGTATCGCTTCCGATAAACGTCGGTTGCAGGCGCAACTTCTCACTACGCTGCTGCAACACGGCTTCATATGTTTGTAGCAACGGCTCATTTTCGTCAATTCTATAGCCGTCTGTATGTGTTGTGAAGGTGACTGCCGCACTGCCGCCGAGTTGCTTGGCTGTTTGTTCAAATGCACGCTGTAACTCGTCTTCGTACTGCTGTATGTGTTCTGCTGACTCAAAACTACGTAGCTCGCCTTCAAGAACAAGCTTTGCGGGAATTGCATTGCGTGCGCTTCCACCTGAAATGCGCCCAATACTAATACGTGTCTGGTCGTTAGCAAGCATACCGAATGGAAACTGTGTCTTACGAAAAATTTCTAGGGCATTCACTGTTTGTGAGAGGTCTTTCCCCGGATGTCCTGTGCGGCCCGTGATTGTAATATCGAATGCTTTATATGCGGCCCCTTGTGAGACAACCACACCCGCATCGAAGGCGTTGTCAAACACAATACCCTGTTGTACGGGCCAGCGTGAACTATCAAAACCACCAGCACCACACATGCCAGCCTCTTCTTGCACCGTAAACACAAGCAGGAGTGGAGGATGAGGTAGTTGCTGTTCGACAATGTTTTGCACTATTTCGAGGATAATCACAATCCCCGCCGCGTCATCCGCGCCAAGATTAGTTGTGCCATCACTGTACAAAATACCATCGCGTAATACTGGCTGATGTCCTAATCCAGGTGGTACGCGATCCATATGGGCATTCAAGAGAAACATTTCCTGCTCAGTACTCGTGTCTGCTAATGTAGCAATCAAGTTCCCTGCATCGTCTACAGAAGTAGACAGCCCAAGTGCCGCAAGGCGTTGCTCAATATAACTCCGAACCTGCTCTTCATGTCCTGATGTGCTTGGTATGCCGATAAGTTCGATGAGTGTATGAGTAAGACGATCTAAAGACATTGCATGACCTTCCTGAAAAATAGAACTCTAAATATATGTGTAGATTATAATATGACAAGGGTATGACAGGTGCAAGCCCTATACGTTTAATGTAAGACTCTAACAGGCAACAAGGGCACCCGCAAGGGGACGCCCCTCCCATAGACGCAATCGCATCCCATGCATGTGTCGCTGTTATATGGGAGGGGCGTCCCCTTGCGGGTGCCCTTGTGCGATTTTATCATGCCTCATTGTCTCTTGAGACCAGTTCAGCTATAATGCCGTAAGAATACTTATACATGCTTATACAATAATATTCTATGTAGAGGGGGAACTTTCGTCCATGTCTCGTAGTTCCACAGAGTTGATGGGGACACCAGAAGAACTTTTCCACTGGGTCCCCGATGAGATGGTTGTGATTGTTCGTCTGCCCCGTATGCCCGTAGATGATACGCAAGATATCGTCGCCGAGCAAGTTCGTACACAACTGAATGATTTTCTGGCTCAATTTGGTGTCTCACTTGAAGTGTATGGGACTTATGGACGTTGGACAGATACGCCAACTATGCCACCTGTCCGACGACGCTCTTTTATTTTTGGTCTGCATAAAAAACAGCCGCACATAGCTATTTTCTTTCATGCACGTCGCACCAATCCAGCTGTAACAGACCCACTTCCGCTCGCCCTATCGCATATACAAGCGCGTTTGGAGCAGTTAGCAAAGGCGGGCTTACAAGTTGTATCTGCTATGCCAAACTGGTTAGTGACTGCAGCACCACTGCTCTACGCCGATGGTGGATCTGCTATTCCCCCACGTCCGGCACCAGCACTCGATATTCCTACCCCTAACAACACGCTTTTAGGTTGGCGTATTGTACTAGCTGATTCAAGCTTTCCACTTGACTCAAAAGGCGGGGAGGATGTTCTGGTCGCCATCCTTGATACCGCTCATCACCCAGATCGTATACGTAGTGCCGCAAGTCGTCTGGAATTGCGGCGCAACTGGCTCCTGCAACGCCTTGCAAGCGATTTGCGCAGTGAAGATGGCTCGTTCTCTGTCGAGTATGACCGTTATCCTATTAGTAATGATGTGCGTTCGGGTCGTGATCATTATGGTGATTCGAGATATTATCTTATGCCCGATCACGGCGTCTCCATCGCTGGTCTTGTGCGGGATGTCGCGCCACGCGCTCGTATTCGTCTCATCCGTATTCTCAATGATTACGGTGGATGCGATCTTTACAATGTATTTGCCGCCTTGACCGATCTTGAGCGCGAACTCTTTTCAGGCACAATTCGCCGTTTAGTAATCAACCTTAGTTTGACGATCATGCCTGATGTGCGTCGTCTGCCCTTTCTGTGGTTCGACAACCGCCAGTGGCCTACGACACAACTGTATGGTGTGATGCGCGTACTCAATCATATTGAAGAAGGCTTACGTCTCCTCTTCGAAAGCTTACATGAGCATGGCGCACTCGTTGTTGCCGCCGCAGGTAACGACTCCTTGCAAGCTACACAACAACGACTTGTACCACGTCCACCGCGTGCACCTGCGCGTTACGAGACGACACTTGGCGTGACCTCTGTGAATAGTAGCTTTGCTCCATCAAATTTTGCCAATTCGGCTAGTATTCCGCCCTTTGATTCGGGTGTTGCCACCTTTGGTGGAGATGGCACAGGAGCTGTGGATAACAACGCTTTGCCTGATGCTGTACGTGGCGTTTATATCTCGCCCACCTTCCCAACGAGCGAACAGAACACCACAGGCTGGGCTGATTGGAGTGGTTCCTCGTTCTCAACAGCAATTATGAGCGGTCTCGCAACACATCTTATGGCGCAGGGTTGGTCCGCATCAAACATTCTCACTCGGCTCTCATCGGGTCCCGAACGCCGTACAGACGCCCTATTTGGCTCAAAGCCAGATGCGCCAAGCCTACTCGCCAATATCATTCGAGTCCAGCAACGCTTTGGGTTATAAGGAATAAACTCCATTTGTGGCGTGTTGCGATTTGTGTGAGAGGAATATCTACGCGTATAGCCTTGACGCTTCACTTTATGTAGCTTATAATGTACATAAATGGAACGTCAAAAACGTCCGATATCCAAGTATAGAATAACAAAAAGGGTTGAAGTTCAATTCTTTTCTGAGAGGAAAGATACATGATCGAGCAGAACCAGCAAATGGCGGTTGAGACAACCACGATCAGCATGACAACTGCGGCAGCAGAGAAGGTAAACGAACTCATCAAGCAAGAGAACGATCCTACACTCGGCCTTCGCATCTTTGTTGCTGGTGGTGGCTGCTCTGGCCTCCAATATGGTATGACGCTTGATGAAGAGCAAGAGGGTGATACCACGATTGCGCTTCACGGCATCAAGGTCTTCGTTGACGAGATGAGCGTTGGCTATATCTCTGGCAGCGAAGTGGATTATGTCGATAGCCTGATGGGTGCTGGCTTCACTGTCAACAACCCCAACGCAGTTTCAACCTGTGGCTGTGGACATTCCTTCAAGACCGCTGCTGATACCGGCGAGTCAAGAAGCTGCGGTTGCGGTCACTAAATCAAGAGTGACAAGAATGTGGTACATAATGCAACCACTTTCCGTGCAACTAACTTATGAGAGAAAAACGACTATTCATGACGTATTTTATGTGTCATGAATAGTCGTTTTGTTGTGTTTGTTTTCTTTTGTTTGTCTGAGACAAGGAGTATGCATGAGCGATAGGATTGCACATCGTCCCCGTTATCAAAGCATTCGCAGACGTATTCAGCCTTCACGACTTTCAGAAAAAGACTTTCTTCGCAATCGTTGGGCATATCGACGCCAAACAGCACGCTATGAAAAACACGCTCTCGGCTATAGTCTTTCCTTTGTGCCACTTGGCTACAAGTTTGTACGCGGCCTTCTCATTCGTTATGCTTAATAAGAAATAGCATACAGGGATGATGGAAAACATGCATTGCATGTTTTCC
>CAZZVE010000300.1:0-4462 GCA_964657325.1 uncultured Ktedonobacterales bacterium | reverse complement strand
TTTACTATGCCCTGCAATAATTACACCCTAGCAGCCTCAGCTGCCGCCGTTCTCACTGCGAAGTAGCTTGCCTGCTGATGATGTACTATGATAGCAGCCGTTGATTGTTCGGGCACGAGTTGATGTGCCTCGGTTAGTTCAACACCGATGGAACTTGTTACGGGTAGCAGATGAAACACCTTTTCATGATCTGTAAGGTCAGGAATAGCTGGATAGCCCCAACTATAGCGGCGACCCCTTGAGTCGTCAAGGGCCAATTCATGGCGAATAACGCGATTCGTATATTCGGCGAGTCCCTCCGCCATTTCGACGGCGAGGCCATGCACAAAGTAGGCTTCGGAATAGTTGCCAGCTTGTTGTAATCTATCAATGGCTTCGCTTGCGGGCTTACCCATCGTCACGACTTGTAGCGCGACAACATCTAGCTTGCCGCTCTCGACTGAGGCGAAGTAGTCGGCAAGGCAAAGGCGTTCACGCTCCTCCTGACGAGGAAAGCGGAAGCGTGTAACCTCTTTATGGCTACCATCTTTTTGTAGTTCCTGATAATCGTACACGATGAGTTCGTTACCATGTGATTGACAGGGAAAATAGCCATACACCACACGTGGTTGCAGGTAGCGTTGCTGACGCGCTTCACGCATCATACGCTCCAAACGAGGACGGAAATCTTCATCGACAAGTCGGTTAAACTCCGCGCCGTGTGCCTTTCCACCCCAATGGAGTCGATAGAGCGTGTTAAGGTCCATACATTCCGCGACATCTTCTAAACCAATGCGCTCTAGCACACGTGGTCCCCAGAAGGGCGGTGTAGGAAGTGTGAGCGCAGGCGCGATACTGGGAGAAGGTGTTTCGGCATCAGTACGTTCGACGAGTTGTACCTCGCTCGTTTTTGTAACTTTTTTCTGGCGTTCGTGCAGTGCCTCGTCTTTATTGTGCTGCACAAATGCGCTTCGGTCTACCTGTGGATTGGTGAGCTTATCAACAATCTCCAAGCCCTCAAACGCATCTTTGGCGTAGAAGACGCCCGGATCATACGCGACTGGTGTCGCGTCAGGTGTTTGCTCATCGACAAAGAGAATGCGGCGTCCGTAGGAACGATTAATCGCGGCACCACCCACGATAATTGGAAAGTTCAGACCGCGCTTATGCAGTTCTTTAACACACAGCGGCATCTGCTTTGAAGTGCTGACAAGCAAAGCGGAGAGGCCGATAGCATCGGCGTTTACCTCGATAGCCTTGTCGATAATAGTGTTGAGGGGAACCTGTTTGCCGAGATCGTAGACGGTAAAACCATTGTTGCTTAGAATTGTATTGACAAGATTTTTGCCGATATCATGTACATCGCCAAAGACGGTTGCCAGTACAACCTTGCCTTTCGTATAACCTTCCACCTTCTCAAGGTAGCTTTCGAGATGAGCAACTGCGCGTTTCATGACCTCGGCTGATTGTAGGACGAATGGCAGAATGAGTTCGCCAGCACCGAAGCGGTCACCCACGTCCTTCATAGCGGGAAGCAGGACTGTGTTGAGGACGTTGACCGCCGACTCGCCTGTTTTGATATGTTCGGTTTCGGCGCGTTCTGTGACGATCTCGTCGATCAGTGGCTCGATACCTTCTTTACGACGATGCAGAATTTGCCAGTGAATGCGCTCGGCTACGTTCATACCCTCGGTAGGGTCAACCTTTGTTGCACCATCGTTTTGTTGTGGGCCGTGCTCCTCATAAAAGGCGATAAAGCGCGGCAGGGCATCAGGTCGGTTAAAAATCAAGTCGTCGGCTAATTGACGCTGTTCCGCATCAACCTCAGCATATGGGGTGATATGTGTTGGGTTGACAATTGCCAGATCAAGACCAGCCTTGACCGCGTGATAGAGGAAAACACTGTTCAAGACAGCACGTGCATGTTGTTTGAGGCCAAAAGAGATATTGCTTACTCCAAGGATAGTAAGAACTCCTGGCAATTCCTGCTTGATGCGCTTCAGGGCGTCAAGTGTTTCGACGCCTGCCGTTTGTAGTTCCTCTTGTCCCGTCGTGACAGGAAATGTGAGTGGATCAAAAATCAGTGCATTTGGTGCTAGACCATATTCGTTGACGCAGATATCGTAGATAGCATGTGCGATATCGACTTTACGTGCCGTGGTTTTGCCCATGCCTATCTCGTCGATAGTTAAGGCAACGACAGCCGAGCCATGCTCAATCGCCATTGGTACAACGCTGTCAATTTTCTGACGCCCGGTTTCCATATTGACCGAGTTAATAATTGCACGTCCAGGATAGACCTCTAGTGCGGCCTGAATCACGTTAGCTTCAGTACTATCAATTTCTAGCGGTGCTTCAATGCCCATTGAAAGCTTTTTGACAACCTTTGCCATCTGCTCTGGCTCATCGGTGCGCTCGGTCAAGGCCACCTGCACGTCGAGCGTGTGTGCTCCGCCTTCAACCTGTTCGCGCGCGATACTCAGCACTGTATCATAATCATCGTTGAGTAGTGCTTGTTTAGCCTTACGACTACCCTGTGCATTTACTCGTTCACCGACGATCATCGGGGCCGGGTCCTGTGTCAACGAGGTAGCGCGAATGCCGCTTGTGACGAACGAGGGCGTGATATGCTTGAAGTCTTTTTGTGTAAAATTGTTGTCCGCGATTGGGCGTGCGTGGCGTTGAACGGGCCGACATGCATTGACAATTGCGCGCAGGTGCTCATGGCTATTGCCACAACAACCACCAATGATGTTGACGCCAAACTCTGTCACGAAATCACGTAAGGCTGCCGCCATTGCTTCCGGTTCCGTTGGGTAAACTGCAAGACCGTTGACATTCAACGGAATACCAGCATTTGGGATGGTCGAGATTGGCAAAGGGCAATTTTCGGCGAGATAGCGTACAGGTTCGCGCATGTAGTCAGGGCCAGTGGAGCAGTTGAGGCCGACGATATCCACACGTAACGCGACAAGCGTATTCATGACCGCCGCGATATCTGTTCCTAGCAACATACGCCCACTTGTATCAAGCGAAACCTGCGCCTGAATAGGGACAGTACGCCCTATCTCTTGCATGGCTTTACGCATGCCTGTAATTGCAGCGCGAACCTCAAGAATGTCCTGGCTGGTCTCAATCAGAAACACATCAATACCACCTTCGAGCAAGGCTGAAGACTGTTCACGGAAGATTTCCACTAATTGCTGATAAGTGATATTGCTCAATGTTGGGTCGTCAGATGAGGGTAACATACCCGTTGGACCAACAGAGCCAGCGACGAAGCGTGGCTGTTCCGGCGTACTGTATTTATCGGCGAGGCGACGAGCAAGGCGTGCGGCGGTAAGATTGACTTCCTTGGTAAGATGCCCGATACCGTATTCATCGAGCTTGAGGCGACTAGCTGTAAATGAGTCAGACTCGATGATATCGCAACCGACGGCGAGAAAGCCCTCGTGAATCTCTTCAATGACAGAGGGTTTTGTGAGGACGAGATATTCGTTACAGCCCTCTGTAGATTGACCCCCGTAGTCTTCGGCGGTCAACTGATACTGTTGTATATTTGTACCCATCGCGCCATCGTAGATCAAAACACGCTGGGAAAGTGCATTTAGAAATGTGCTCATACGGTATCACCCCTATAATTTTCCTCGGATTGGTAGGAACCGATGTATCGCGTCCTCAGCACGAGCGAAGCAATGTGCGCGTCCCTGTGTTATTTCCTGTCGTTGTTATTCTGCAAATGCCGCCACGAGTTCGCGGCAAAAATCGGGGATATCCTCTACTACGCGTCCCCAAACCATATTGCCCTCGCGGAATGCAGCTTCGTTGACCCAGATGCCACCCGCGTTCGTAATATCATCTTTGATACCAGTCGAGCCTGTCGCCTTACGTCCTTTAAGAATGTCTGCGGAAATAGGAACCCAGCCGCCATGACAGATGGTGCCAATAATTTTGTTTTGTGCGTGCACGTCACGTACCAATTGCAGTACGCCAGCACTACGTCGCAGTTTGTCGGGTGCCCAACCGCCTGGAATTACCAGGCCATCCAGCTCGTTTGCGTGAGGAGCCTCTTCGATGCTGACATCGGGTGTCATCGCTAAACCATGCTTGCCATGAACCGTCTCTGTAGTCAGTCCAATTACAATGACTCTTGCACCCTCTTCGCGGAGTCGCATTACAGGGACCCAAAATTCCAGGTCTTCCACCTCTTCAGCGACAAAATAACCAATTGTTTTTCCCTGTAAGCGCATCGTAGGCTCCTTCCAAGAATAAATGCTTATTGAGGTATTATATCATGTGGTATGAGAGGAAGGTGTACGCTAATTCAACTTGGTTGATATTCGCTGATATTACGAACCCAGTCTAATTTTCCAGTTACTGCTTTCCACATTCGTGTATCACACTTGCTTATCTTGGTCATTAAAATCATCTTTGCGTATAGCCATAATCCTTCTCTCTCATACTAGAACAATCATCTTTGCTA
>CAZZVE010000299.1:0-4507 GCA_964657325.1 uncultured Ktedonobacterales bacterium | reverse complement strand
CAACGTGTCGGCGACGATGCGTTTTCCCCAGCGTGTCCCCCTCCCGACCCATCTTTGGGCGCAATGAATTGCTGCCCCTACCGAGGTCGATTGTCAACGTTCAACAGGCGTTTCATACCCCAAATATTTGTGATACTGCACAACGTGATCCCCATATCGTTATGATATACTAAGCCAATAGAATGCACGATATCATCATTCATTAGGAAACGGGGCAAGCAGCCATGCTCAACGGGGAGTCGGTACAGGCGGTCAAGGAAGCTACATTTTCGCAGCAGTTTGCGAAGCCGTTATATGACTCGTATTGTTTCGCCAATTTGCCAGCAACGATTGAGTTTTTGTTGACGGGCAATGGCCAAAGTTCTTTACCACAGAATGTTTTTGGAAGTTTGCCAACGCGCTATGATAAAGTGGTTTTCTTCTTCGTTGATGCATTCGGCTGGCGTTTCTTTGAACGGTATGCGGAGAAATACGATTTCCTCAAAACCGTTTTGAACGAGGGCGTTGCATCGAAAATTACTTCCCAATTTCCCTCGACAACCGCCGCTCACGTTACTAGCATTCACACTGGTCTATCCGTTGGGCAAAGCGGCGTCTACGAATGGAACTACTACGAGCCTCTGGTCGATGCTCTGATTTCGCCGCTTCTCTTCTCATATGTGAACTACGCCGAGGGCGAGAAATTGCAGCGCGACACGCTCAAAAAAGCCAATGTTCCCGCCGAAGCATTTTTTCCACAGCAGACGTTGTATGACAAGCTCAAAGCGCAGGGCATTGCCTCACACGTCCTACAATTTCAGAACTACACGCCCTCGACCTACTCCGATATCGTGTTTCGTGGGGCGAAAACACACCCGTATGCAAGTATTCAGCAGGCCCTCTTCTATCTCTCGGAACTCGTCACCGTCGAGAACACGTCCCCTTCGTACTATTTTGTTTATTTTGACCGCATCGACGCCGCCTGTCATCACTACGGTCCTCTCTCAAAAGAGTTTGAACGTGAGGTCGATGAGTTCTTCAAGGCGATGCACGAACTGTTCTACAAAAATATTCAGGGTAAAGCACAACGTACGTTGCTGATTGTGACCGCCGATCATGGACAAGTCGAGGTCAACCCGAAGACAACCTACTATCTGGACAAAGAATTGCCGGACATGCAACGCTACCTCAAGACAAATCGTCAGGGGCAAATACTCGCACCCGCAGGTTCAGCGCGCGATATGTTTCTCTATGTACATGATGAATACGTAAATGAAGCCGTTGCTCTCCTGCGTCAAAAGCTTGAGGGACGAGCCGAGGTATACCCGACGCAAGAACTCCTGGCACAACACTTTTTCGGTGCAGGCGAACCCTCACCTACCTTCCTGGCTCGCCTGGGCAATGTCGTTATTCTGCCCTATAAAAATGAGACGGTCTGGTGGAGCCAGCAAGGAAAATATGAGATGCGTTTCCACGGTCATCATGGCGGCCTCACCCGCGAAGAGATGGAAATCCCATTGTTGTTATTGGCATTGTGAAATTTGTAACGAGACCAAAACCAGGGCACCCGCAAGGGGATGCCCTTGCCCCAGTCATAATAGGAGCAAGAAGCATGACGATACAAGATACAGCGACGAATCTACTTCAGCGCAGCAAAGGCGAAATACGCGACCTGCAAAACCAGAGGTTTCGACACCAGATCGAACTCTGTTTCAAGGCACACCCCTACTATCAAGAGGTGTTTGCGCGTTTACACCTTACACCCGACGACTTCAAAACGCTCGACGACCTGCACAAGCTGCCAGTAACTACCAAACAGGACTACATGAAGAATCCACAGGCATTTAGATTGAATGCCTTGCCGGAGTTTCTGCCACAAGAGCGTATTTTGTGGGACGTGAGCTATACAACGGGCACGACTTCTGGTGTGCCAACGCCGTTTTTCAACACGACGCACGATTATTTTGCGACCCTGGAACAACTGAAACGCTTGTGTGACATCATTGGTATCGTAGAGAGTGATACAGTGATGAACCTGTTTCCACTTACGCCTGTGCCGCATATAGGTTTTTTGCGTACTCGTGATTATGGAGCCGTCGTAGGAGCCGCGACGGTTAACGCAATGACGGGCACACCTTATCCACCCTATCCAGTGCATCGCCGACTCGATGACGCAGTACGCATGATTGAGCAACATAAAGGCACGGTACTCAGTGGTATTGTGAGTTATGTACGCCGCGTCGTCATGCGCGCGGAGGAGCTTGGCGCGGACTTTTCACATGTCCGCCGTGTCGTAGCACTTGGTGAACCATGTCCACGGGGTATGCGCGACGATATGCGTCACCGTCTCGTAAGGTTGGGGGCGAAGAACTCAGAATTGATAGTTGGCAACGCGCTTGGCTTTACCGAGATGCAGGGTAGTACTGGCGAATGTGTCGAGTTGGGTGGTGGTCACAATCCTGCACCCGATCAGTTCTATTTTCAGGTTGTCGATGAGCAAAATCATGATCCACTCCCTGATGATGAACGCGGTCTCTTTACCGTAACGCATTTAGATAGACGCGGGACCGTTCTCTTGCGTTATGTCACGGGTGACTTGAACGCGATCAGCAACGAGACTTGTCCACATTGTGGTCGCCAGGGACCGCGCGTTGTCACCAACACGGTACGTACAGCCGAACTGGTCAAGCTCAAAGGCACACTGATCAACCCGGACTTTATTAAGGAAGCGATAGCTACCGTTGATGGTATCGAAGAATATCAAATTGTCTTCACCAAAGAAGATCTCGACGACCCCTACTCTGGTGATAAACTGCTTCTACGCGTCGCAAGCCAGACTTATGAGCAGGACCGTATTCGGGCACAGCTTATCGCTAAAGTCGCTGAAGCCGCCGAGATGCGTCCCTCAATTGAATTTGTGGGCATGAGCGACATCTTCGACCCAGCCAAAACGCTCAAATCGACACGCGTTGTCGATGTGAGGCCAGTGGAGGCGTAAACACGCAGAGTTCGCTGGGGGCAAGCCCTGTCACTACTATACCAACCCAGCAACGCGGCTCCGCCGCAACTTCGTGTATAGTAGTGACAGGGCTTGCCCCTGTCATGCCTACGTCGCATCCACATTCGTTAAACTTAACCATACAAAGGACACATCACAACATGCAACAGCAACACACAACACAGACAGCATTCAATGTAGACGAAGTACGTCGCCATTTTCCCGCGTTGGCTTCGGATGATATCTATTTCGATAATCCAGGGGGTACACAGGTGGCGCGTGAGGCAATAGAGCGTATGCAGCGCTATTTTGAACATAATAATGCCAATCATGGCGGCGCATTTCGTAGCAGTCGAGAGTCGGACGCAGTTGTCGCGGAGGCGAGACAGTCTGTAGCAGCATTTCTCAACGCGGCACGTCCAGAGGAGATCGTGTTTGGGCAAAACATGACCAGTCTGACGCTGCATATAAGCCGTAGTATTGCCCGTACACTCAATCCTGGCGACGAAATCGTTGTGACGCGCCTGGATCACGATGCCAACATCGCACCGTGGCTTTTGATTGCTGAAGACAGAGGTTGCACTGTGCGTTGGGTCGATATTCATCCCGAAGACTGCACACTGGATATGGAGGATATGCAGCGACAAATCACGCCGCGCACAAAACTTGTCGCCGTTGGCTATGCCTCAAACGCGGTTGGCACCGTCAACGATGTGAAACGTGCAGTTGAGTTAGCGCATAGCGTAGGTGCGCTATGTTTCATTGATGCCGTGCAATATGCACCACACAAGCTCATCGACGTGCAGGCACTTGATTGCGATTTCCTGGCATGTTCGGCCTATAAGTTTTTCGGACCACATACTGGTATTCTCTATGGCAAATACGATCTGCTCGATAAACTTACGGCATACAAGGTACGTCCCTCCGGCAATCTACCACCCGACAAGTTCGAGACTGGCACACAGAGCTTCGAGTCTATCGCGGCCACTCTTGGCGCGATGGAATATTTCGCATGGATTGGCAAGCAATTTGGTGGCGAAAATGGACCTTTAAGCAAAGCACTCAGAAAAGGGATCGAGGTGATTGATGCCTACGAGCTACAACTCAATACAGCATTGTTAGAGGGTTTGCGTTCTGTACCAGGATTACACATTCGTGGCATTACCGACCCACAGAGAATGGGGCAACGTGTGCCAACGTTCTCATTTACGCTTGCAGACTGGAACGCGCTCACAGTTGCTGAGAAGCTTGCACAAGAGCGTATCAATGTGTGGGATGGCAATTATTACGCCGTTGAGGTCATAAAGCGGCTTGGCCTTGAGGAGCAGGGAGGCATGGTGCGCGTTGGGCTGACGCACTACAACACATTCGGCGAAATCGAGAAATTGGTGGATGTGTTGCTTACATTAAGAAAATAAAGATGTAGCCATTGTAGGGACCGAACGCAGGAACATCATCGGTCGGTAGGGGCAGCAATTCATTGCGCCCAAAGATGGGCGGGGAAGCGGTTCACGTTACCACTAATACGTA
>CAZZVE010000298.1:0-4546 GCA_964657325.1 uncultured Ktedonobacterales bacterium | reverse complement strand
TAGCAGTTTTCGGGTATGAAATGAATACCTATTGTGATTGTATCATTATTCTGTATAAGTCTAATTCACTACACCCTGCGGTAACGCATAATGGGTGCGGATGATAAGAAGCGTTTTAAAATACTCAACTTTATACACTCATACTTGACGCTATGTCTACAATGCGTTATTGTAAAACACGTCAGACACAGCACCACCACAATATGTATGTTCACGGAGGCAAGTAATGTTGCGATGAGTCAAAATACTCCTTTGACACAAAAAAATACAGTACAGGACACGAATGTGCCTCCTATCCAACCATTGCAAGGGGATTTAGCCGCAGTTTTTGAAGCGATGACTGATGGCGTCAACGTCTATGACAAAAATGGTCATATTGTGCACGCAAATCGGGCCTATCGCGCACTCATCGGCCTTGATACACTACCCGCCCACATGCAGCTTTCACCGAAGGAACGCATGACACAGCTACAATTGCGGGATGAGCATGGCGAACCTTTACGCGAAGAGATGCGACCTATCAATCGCATATTAGCAGGTGAAATTCTCACAGACGAAAGCAAAGTAGATATTCTGGTGCACACTCTCGATGGACGTGAACTGCAATTGAACGTGACAGGAGCACCGACCTATGACCAGAATAACGCTATTCAAGGTGGAGTGCTCATTTTTCACAATGTCACGGAACGTCGCCGTCTTGAACGCCGTACACAGGACGCACTGGATGCTCTCTTGATGATGGCAGAAGAGCTTGTGCAACGTCCAGACGAACAGGACGTGCCAAATATGCAAACACCGGTTCCTGCTAAAGAGGTGGCACAGCGTCTGGCTGAACTCATTCGTAGTGTCCTCGCATGTGAACGTGTCAGCATCACGCTTGTCGATCCACACACGCAAGCTTTACGTTCATCGGCCGTCGTGGGCCTTTCGGCTGAACAAGAACAATCATGGCGCGAACGGCGTTCTGATTTTTTGCTCAGCGAACAAATTCATGGCCCTGAACTCAATGCACGAATGTCTGAAAACGAGGTGGTTGTGCTCGACATGACGCAGCCACCATTGTCTGAACGGCCCAATCCCTATGGTATTCAAACAATGCTACTAGCACCGATGATTCTGGGTTCATCGCTCGTCGGCGTGCTTGTGCTGGATCATGGTGGTCGATACCAGCATTATACACAGCGTGATATCGCGCTCACGAAAGCGGTAGCGAAACTGGCGGCCCTTGTCGTTGAGCGCGAACGACTCGTCCAAGAACGCGCCGAAGCTCAGGCCAATGTTCTTGCCTTAGATGACGCTAATCGGCGCATGGACGACTTTATTGGCATTGCAAGCCACGAAATTAGAACACCACTGACCTCTATCAAAGCAAACATTCAACTCGCGCAACGTCAAATGAATCGCTTCATGCAAGAAAATGTGACGAGCGAACATCTTCTACAACGCCTGGAACCAGTACGCGATATGTTAGAACGCGCCGCTCGTCAGGTCGAGGTGCAAAATCGTCTCGTGAGCGATCTGCTTGATGTCTCACGCATCTACGCTGACAAACTAGAACTCCGCATGCAGCAGTGCGACATCACAGCGATAGTACACCGAACTGTCGCGGACCAAGCTTCTATCGTTGCCCCACGTGCTATTCACCTCGAAACCGTTTCAGATACAATTTATGCCATAGCAGATGCGGACCGCTTGGAACAGGTTCTCAACAACTATCTTTCTAATGCACTTAAATACTCTGAAAAAAGCCAGCCTGTGAGTGTGTGCTTGGAAACAATCGGGGACAGCGTCCGCATCTCTGTACGTGATGCTGGCCCCGGCTTAACATTTGAACAGCAGCAACATATCTGGGAACGCTTCTACCGTGTTGATGGTATTGCAGTAAAAACAGGCTCCGGCGTAGGTCTTGGTCTCGGTCTGCACATCTGCCGCACCCTCATTGAGCGGCAGGGCGGGCACGTAGGTGTCGAAAGCACGTTTGGCAAAGGCTCCACCTTCTGGTTCTCCCTCCCTATTCACCAGTTATAATTTCAATACTAAAACAAGGTCGTGTGCTTGCATAGCAAGCACACGACCTTGTTTTAGTATTTTTATCTTCCTCCTTGACAAAAATAATATGGCACCTTATAATATGGCTAGGAACTATAAGGGAGTCAATAACATGGAGATAAAAACAGACAAATTACCAAAATACGAAATGATGCGAAGACGCGCAAAAGAATTTATCAATGCTGATGAAGACACTGTAGAGACATACTGGTTGCTCCTCCATGTAGCACGACAAATACTTTCGACGTTCCAGAACAGACTTGAGCGTTTTGGCCTTTCTGATGGCAAATTGTATATACTCATCCTTTTACGTCATGCACCCGACTACAGTCTGACACCGTCAGAATTAGCTGATCGGTGTGAAGTGACGCGTGGCACCATCACTGGTTTACTCGATGGTCTTGAACGCTCAGGACTGATCGCACGCAAAAATCATCCAGAAGACCGTCGTATGTTGACTATTCAACTAACAGAACAAGGGGTTGCCTTTTTTGATGAAGTGATGCCTCAACATTTTCGACGCTTCGGCGAAATGATCAAAAGGGCCGATCTGAGCAAGGAAGAGCAACAGCAGTTCATGACAATTCTTCAGAAAGTCATGCAAGGCATACCTGCCCTGCTCGAAGATTAACCTGTGGACCGATTTATCGCGTCCTCTCGGCACCTCATCGCCGATCAGGACGCGATGTGTTATTAGGAGCATAATTTTATGCAAGTTCCCGCACCCGTAGCGCAACAACGCAGTGGTGGGTTAGCGTACAAATGGATTGTTGCGATTGTGGTTATCTTTGGCTTATTCATGAGCATCCTGGATACCACCATCGTCAATATTGCCATACCACGCCTCCAAACTGCCTTTGGCGCAGATCTTAATAGCGTCCAGTGGGTCATCACTGGTTACACTCTTGCTCAGGGTGTTGCCATACCACTTACTGGCTACTTCTCTAATCGTTTCGGACTTAAGCGTTTTTATATCGTCGCGCTCACGGCCTTTACGCTTGGTTCCTTATTATGCGGATTAGCCTGGAGTCTTCCTGTACTGATTCTTTTCCGCATTCTGCAAGGTTTTGGCGGTTCATTTCTGCTGCCAATGACCATTACGCTACTTTATCGTGAGTTTCCACCACAAGAACGTGGCGTCGCAACAGGCTTTCTGGGTATTCCTATTCTGCTGGCACCTGCACTCGGTCCTTCGCTTGGCGGATATATTGTAACCTTTGGTAGTTGGCAATTGATCTTTTTCGTTAATGTTCCAATCGGTATTCTGGCTGTCATTTTGAGCTTTCTGCTCTTGCGTGAATTTCGACCGGAGGGCCGTCAGAGCTTCGACTTTGCAGGCTTCGTCTTTGTTGCTGCTGGTCTCGCCTCAGTTCTCTACGCGCTTTCGAGTGCTAGTACTGATGGGTGGGGATCCACAACGGTGCTTGGCTTTCTAATTGGTGGCATCTTAGCATTGGTCATCTTTGTCGTCGTCGAACTCTCGATTATTCGTCGTGGAGGGCAACCGCTGCTCGACCTCACGGTCTTTGCCTACATGTCCTTTACATCAGCGAATATTGCCAACATCTGTATCACCTTTGCGCTGTTTGGAGGACTCTTTGTCATTCCCATTTACCTACAAAACCTGCGTGGGTTAAGCGCATTCCAAACTGGCTTGATACTCATTCCGCAGGCACTTGGTTCAATGGTAAGTTCGCTCGTGGGTGGGCGTCTCGTTGACCGTCTTGGTGTACGAGCAGTCGTGATCCCAGGGCTACTTATCGCGGCCTTTGCCTTCTGGCAACTCTCGTTTCTCTCGCTCTATACGCCCTACGGTTGGTTCCAGGTCTTACTCATAATGCGAGGTTTGGGTATTGGTCTCGTGGCTCAACCACTGATCGTCGCGGCACTTTCAGAGATACCACCACGCCAGTTAGCACAAGCGTCCGCCATTAACTCAGTCATCCGTTCGGTTGCTGGCTCATTAGCAGTGGCGATCCTGGCAACAGTCATACAAACACAGTCAAAAGTTCACTTTAGCCATCTTGCAGAGCAGGTCACACCAGGCTCTCAACTTGGACAGTTGCTACCACGACTGCAAGCACTGTTTGTCTCACAGGGTGCTGATATTAATGCTGCAAGGGCTGCTTCGATACAAGAAGTCGCAGGACTACTACAGCAACAAGGCTATGCGTTAGCTATTCAGGATGGCTTTCTCATCTCAGTAGGCATCATCCTGTTCGCCATTATAGCAGTCTTCTTCATTCGTGGACGCAAAACACCGCAGCAGGCACAGCCCACAGTGGCAGAGACACTCACAGATGAAGGTAGTGCATCACGCGATGAAGCTCTACTTGCTGTATAATGAATACGTTCATCTCTATATTACAATGTTTCTAAATACACTACGCTTTTTCTCTTGAAAGGAGAATACAACTCATGCGTCGAGCAATTTTAGTTCCAGTTCTCGTCGTGCTTGCCATTCTTGCTATCGCGGGTGGCATCGGCTACTACATCT
>CAZZVE010000297.1:0-4549 GCA_964657325.1 uncultured Ktedonobacterales bacterium | reverse complement strand
TATATAGAAGGACTCTATACCCATACACTCATCGGGAGTAGCATCACCTTCGGAATGCTGAACAATCCTGACTACTTCGCCTATCAGGAACACTTGCAAGACGTGCTCACAAGCTTTCTGGATAGGCAAGAAACATTGTCACGCTACCTCAACACCCTGTAGGGACCGATGTATCGCGTCCTCCTGGCCTTCTCAATTGCCGATGAGGGAGGACGCGATACATCGGTCCCTACAGACGATCCAATTACATTTTCCTTGCGTGCTGCGACAACATGATTACTCGTGTACGCATGGCTGGATTGTCGCCGGGGTAGTGCAGCGTGTAGCCATCGTTGTGCTGCACATAGTGGCCCATATCGTCGCGTCCAAAGAGAGACCAGAAGAGGTCGCCGCTTATCGCGGAATTTTGTTCGATCTCGTGCAAAAAGTTGGCGAGTGCATCACCACCATGCTCGTTTGTCCAATCGTATTCGCCAACTACGAAGACCTTATTTGCCTTATGCGCTCGATACGCATTCAATTTCAGTTCTCCAACACTAAGCGGATAGTAATGACCCGTGTACATATCGACGTTAGCGAGCGCGAGGTCTCCTTGCATGTTAGGTGTTGCATCGCTGTTCATCTCGTTGCCGTCCATCACAAGATGATGTGTGTCAACTTTTTTGATGTAGGACGCGATACGCTGCACCCAACTTGTGGGAGCGCGTAACTCGTTGCCAGTCTCCCATCCTAAAATAGTGGGATCATCCTTGTACGCTCGGTGCGTATAGCTGTTCACGTGATTGAGTATCTCAGAGATGTACTGCTCGAAACTGCTGATAACAGCCTCGTTCGAGTAGAATGAAGCGGAATTGGTCAGGCCGTTCCATTGCGTAAATGTGCCACGACCACCGTGATAGTAGGACCAGTTATCGACAAGTGGGAGCAAGAGCCGCAGATGATGTGCACTCGCGGACTGGATCGCGTAGTCAATGTGCTCGAGTGCCTGCTGGTTGAACACATTTAATGCTGGCTCTACGCACTGCTGGCAGCCAACAGAGATACCGAGCGTGTGTGAGCGTATGACCGTCGCGCCCATCGCCTCAGCCGACGTGAGCGCATCATCTATACGAAAGTGTGTGGGATAGTGAATACCACTCACATTCTCATCCAGCCCTAGCCAGTACACGTTCGCACCCGCGAAACGGAAGCGTTGTCCATGCAGTAACAACTGTGAACCTGAACGCTGTACAAACTCGTTTGTGTATTTCTTACTTATGATGGTATGAGTTGAGGTGCAGCCTTGCAAAGCGAATATGTTTACTAACAGTAATAGGGCCAGAACATTTACAAAGGAACATGGTTTATTAAGGAAGGTATGATGGTGGTGGAGGGAAATATAATAGCGTTGGTGGTAGGGAGCAGGAATGGGGTGCGAGGCATGACAGGGGCAAGCCCTGCCACTACCATACTGACCACCGATAACGTGGCTACGCCACGCGAGTCCGAGTATGGTAGTGACAGGGCTTGCCCCTGTCATGTTCCCTGCCACCGCTGTGTTGTCACCCTCTGTCATGCCTCCTCCCTCTATCATACTGTCGTGCTCTATCGTCACACACCCTAATGCTCTCTTAAATCCTCATCATATGTAACGCCCTAAAAATAGTACCATGTTTCCGCATACCAATCTCATCCTCTCCCACTATATACTGTACAGACCCCTCCAACTTTCAGCATAGCAAAGCGTACAATTTTTAGCAGGACATCATACAATACCTTTCTTTATTCCATCCCATGTGGGAGGGAGCCATTTATGCAACGTGCGCTACAAATTTTCTTACAAATACTACGTTTTCTCAGGCCTGCCCCAGGCGTCTTTCTCTTTTTTATCGCCCCAATCGTGGGAGAACTACTGTCGGGTTCGACACCGCCAAATAGTTTTTTTAATCCGTTGACGCTTCTCTTCTTATGCTTTCTCTATGGTGGGGGCGCGATTATCGCACGAGAACTGACGCTGTATTGGGGTAAAGGTTGGCTCACACTTCTTGCGCTTGGTGCAACATTTGGTATTATCGAAGAGGGGCTACTGGTCAAAAGCTTTTTTGATCCACACTGGAAAGACCTGGGGCTGCTCGGCACGTATGGTCGTGTCCTGGGTGTCAATTGGGTATGGAGTGTGCAACTTACCATCTTTCACGCCATCTTCAGTATCGCTATTCCTATTCTGATTGTGACGTTGCTCTTCCCCAAACGTCGTGCGGAACGCTGGGCTGGTCCACGTGCTCTATTGCTGCTTATATTCATGTTTATTCTAGTGGTTGTGTTAGGCTCTCTATTCCTGTTCCCCTATCGACCAGCACTATTGCCTTATCTAATAACGCTTGCCATCGGCGCAGCACTCTTTCTACTCGCTCGCTTCCTGCCGCGTACTCTTACTGTCACGAAAAGCACCGATGTACCTCAACCGTTACGTTTCGGACTCGTCGGATTTCTAGGAACGTTGACATTGTTCCTCATAAACTGGATATTGCCTACAACGCTCACGCCATTCTGGGTCACAATCCTGCTGACTCTGCTCCTCGCTGCTGCCGTTGGCTTTGTGCTACTACGGATGTCGAGCAACGGCATAGGCTGGACCGAGCGGCATCAAATCGCGCTGGTCTCTGGCGCACTGGCCTTTTTTGTGCTTCTCGCACCCGTTGCTGAAATCACGCAAAGGCAGAGCAATCATACTGGTCTCACCTTTGTAGCACTGGTCGTCGCTGGCTTACTCTACCTGCTTACACGTCGCATTCGTAAACGTGAACAAAAGCAACAGCAACAGCAACAATTGCAACAACAACGTGCTGTGATATGAAGTTCATGTGACAACTGTGGCATGACAGGGGCAAGTCCATTGACTCCAACTCACACAAAAAAGATATTACAATGAGGATGGGCGGCATGACAGGGGCAAGCCCTGTCACTACTATACACGGATTCGCGTGGCAAGCCACGCAGTGGCGCGAAGTATAGTAGTGACAGGGCTTGCCCCTGTCATGCAACCCACCCTGCTTTTTAACTCATGCTATGCTGTTATAGACGGCAACCCAGTTCGTTGCGATTTCGTTTTCGGCTGTAGTCAAATCCATTGCCCCTGAGCAAACCTGATCGTGCAAATAGTTTTCAACCTTATCTTTTTCGTGAAAACCTGGTTGAGGACTGGCTGCTTCAGGCCATAAGTTTGCTATATCATTTGATCCCCCTAGCTCTAAGGGAATGAAATGATCAACCTCGTATTGACCTAGTGAGTGACTCGCAATACCATAATTCGCGTACACCTGATTTTTTACGCTTGTAGGGACGTTGCGTACCGACTTGGCATAGCCGGGTGTACAGACCTCTGTTGCTGTAACTCCTGTAAACGAAGCTCCTGGAGTACAATTAGAATCAGGAAAAGCTCCTTGAACCTGACACTGTACTGTGCTAGTTGCTGTACTCAGGTTTTGTATGCTGAAATGCTGGGGAAAGACTCTGGAACTTGCGGCTTGTACGGGATTGTTGACGACAAATGCTAGTGATACCATGACGAGTATCGCTGGCACATAGAGATATTTTTTCACTGTTTCTCCTTATCCGTGTACTTCCATGAAGAAAATAAATGAGGTGGCTAGCAGTATCTATACTAGCCCTTATACTATAAACGGAATGCTCTATGCTATTCTCGTTTTTTGCACTTCAAGTAAAATTTGCATGTAACACTTGACGTTATCACTCAAAATACATACAATCAGGGTGCACACACATCGTTTGCTGTAATGTATAATAACTACCACTATTCTCAGGAGGATTCATGTCTACATCACAGGCAGGGGAAGAGTGGATTAGTTTAAGCGAGGCGGCTGACTTGCTGGGCATTCATCCGGCAACGGTTCGCTTGTGGGCGGACCGCAACGAACTTCCTTCGCGTCGCACGAACGGCGGACATCGACGCTTTCGCCGCACTGATATTGAGGCGCGTCTGCGGCAAGATAGTGAGCCGAAAACTAATCCAGCCGCGCAACTGCTCATTCAAAGCGTGCTTGGACGCGTGCGGTTTGCCTTCACCGATGGCACACTAAACACGCTGCCGTGGTACGAACACTTTGATGAACAGGCACGTGAAGCCTATCGACTTCTAGGAAGACGTGTGCTTGAATTGCTTCTGCGCGCGGTTACCGACGGCACACATAAAGACGAACTGCGCCGCGAAGCCATTCAGCTTGGTACAGAATATGGCTCGATCACGAATCGCTCAAACGTGCCCGTTGCCGATGCCGTCCGTGCTTTCCTCTATTTCCGCACACTCATTGACGAGAGCGTCCTTCAACTCGCCGAGGTGCGCGGAACTCGTGACCATCAGGATATTCCTTGGCTTGAGAGCCTCAACCAGATTCAGACCATCACCAACGAAATATTGCCCGCATTGATCGAAGCCGCGCAAAACGCACCGTCATAAACAAATGTTTTTAATGAAAATTGACAATTAAATACAACAATTTTCTCGGTAGGGGCAGCAATTCATTGCGCCCAAAGATGGGGGTGGTGGGGC